>WLOY01000018.1 GCA_009699015.1 Actinomycetota bacterium
CCAAGGCCATGGACTGGGTGGCCGAGGTAGAACGGTCGCCCGGCATCCGGAGTGGATGCCAGGCGACCGCTGCCCCGTTTCGGGATTCCCTAGGAGACCCGCGACCACAGGGAAGGGGCGAGGATCCAGTTGGGATCTCCGTATCCCTGGTAGGCCTGGATGCACCGATAGGTCGCACCACCGTTGGTGACGACATCGCCGACGACGTACCGGCCCGTGGCACTCCAGGCGCCGGCGCTTGCCGAACCGGTGCTCGTCACGGCGGCCTTGGTGGTCACCGTGAGCGGTTCGGAGCGAGGCGATGCATTGCCGGCAGCGTCGGAGGCAAGGACCTCGTAGCGGTATGTCACGCCTGCTCTCCGCCCGCTGTCCTTGTAGCTCGTTACCGCCGTCTGGGCCACGACCAGGCCGTCGCGCAGCACTGTGTATGACTTCACGCCCACGTTGTCCGTGGACACCGACCACATGAGGTCGATGGTCGACTCGGAGACGCCCATGGAATGCAGGCCAACGGGTGCCGTTGGTGACTGGGTGTCCTTGGGCGCAGCAGCCGCGGCGGTTGTTGTCACAGTGACGGCGGTGGACGATGCCGAGGTGTTGCCAGCCGCATCACTTGCGCGCACCGCATAGGCGTAGGCACGCCCGGCTGTCAGGCCTTTGTCGGTGTAGCGCGTGGTCGTCGTCGTTCCAATCGCGGCGCCGTCACGGAGCACCGTGTATCCCGCGACCCCCACATTGTCACTCGAGGATGCCCACGCCAGGTCCACGGTGCTGGATGCCGCGCCGGTGGCGAGAAGCTGACTCGGCACCGAGGGTGCTGCACTGTCATTGCTGCCACCGGTTACGGTGACATCGATGACGTTGTAGAAGGCGTTGACCGTGTCGGCCACATCCCAGATCGCCAGGATCACGTGATAGCCGCTGCGGTTCGCCGGCACTGTGATCGCGTGCGCCGGACGAGTGTTGGCGGCCGATCCATCGTGGGCGACGGTGGAGATCAGTTCCAGGTCAGCGCGCTTGAGCGGAGCGTTGGGATCCCAGTTCTGCTTGGTCATGTAGTAGGACCACTGCGACGTGCGATGGGCGGCCGTGTAGGTCCAGTTGATGGTGAGCGGCCCGGTGCTGATGGGGTTCTGGTACCAACGCCCGTAGGCCTGCTGGTCAAGCTCAGTGAAGGCACTGCCGGCCGAGGCGATGCGGCCATCCGGCGGCCCGGTGACGGGAAAGCCCTTGGGGGCCTCCAGGCTCTGCGGTTCGAAGACGATGCTTCCGCAGTTGGTGTTGAGCCCCATCTTGCAGGCGGCTGCCCGGCTGTAGGGGCCGCTCACATAGCCGTGGGCCTGAACCGGGCTTGCCACGGTCAGCGCAGTTCCCAGCAGGGCGATCGGACTGAGCAAGGCAGCCACTCGGGCCACCAAGGTCGGTTTCATTCAATGCTCCTCATGATCGGAAATGACAGGCATTGGATGGTTCTGAGCCGTGTCTGGTTCCCGGATCCGAGGCTGGGAAGCTGTGCCGTACACATCCCGAACAGTGTCCGTACCCGCTCCGTACTCCAAGGGGAGGCCGGTGTCAGGGGATGAGGTACATCGCGTTCGGGAGGAGGAAGCCGGCCCTCAGGTAACCGGACGACATGTCGCTCACCTGGTCGCCGATGCTTGCCACGATGCGATAGCCGGCACGTTCGAGCGCGGCCCGCTCGCCGGACTTGTACTCGTCAGCGTTCAGCCCGGCCTCACTCGGTGAACGGAGGATCAGCCTGTCCCACTTGGTGATCCCGTGCTGCTCCAGGCAGCCTTCGGTCCACGAGCGGGTTGCCTCGGCGCGCCCGGTCATGATGACCACTCGGATGCCCGACTCCCTCAGGCGGGTGTAGAGGCTGCGCACCGGGACGATGGCCGGGCTCTTGCATGCCTCGTTGAAGGCATTCCAGCCGTCCTGGTCAAACGTGAAGTCGGTGCCCTTGTAGAACGCGTAGTTGCTGAGCAGCGTCTCGTCGACGTCGAAGACGACGGTTGCCTTGCACGACCGGGGCTTCCCGCCGCAGTTGTCATCGACCCAATTGCCGACCCATGCGTGGGCAGCCGCAGCGATCTCCTTCTGCTGCCGCAGGGCTTTGCCTGATGCGTAGTAGTCGCTGACGGCGGGGGCGAAGCCCGGGCCCACGAAATACGGGACCGTGGCTGCGAGGGGCGGGAGGTTTTGGCCCGTGCCCCAGATCGGCTTGCCGGCTGCGCTCGTTCCCGGATCCACCGGCACCACCTGTGCTGAGGCGGGCGCAACGAACAGCGCCAGCGAAAGGATCGCGGCGGGCAGGGTAAAGACGATTCGACGCATCCTCGAACCTTAGGCAACGGCCATGCTCCGCTCAATCACTGGGCCGATACCGAGAACCCGGGCTTGCCAGGGCCGATTGGCCCTAAGGTCTGGTCATGAGCGCGCCCAGGTTGGTGCTGATCGCCAATCCGACGTCAGGTGGGGGCCGGGCGCGGGCCATTGCCGAGAGCGCGCGCGACGCCATGATCAGTGAGGGAGCCGACGTCGACCTCGTCGTTCCGGCCGATATCGGCGCGATGCGCGAGCGCATCACCGAGGCAGTCGAATCGGTGCCGGCCGGCGTCATTGCATGCGGAGGGGACGGCACGGTCCATCTCGTCCTGCAGGGGGCTGCGCCCAGCGCGACTGCGATGGCGATCATCCCGGCGGGAACCGGGAACGACATTGCTCGAGCCCTGGGCATCGCGCTCAAGGACCACGAGCGGGTGGCGCGGGGCATCGCGCGGTCGGCTCTCGCCGGGCGGACTCGGGAGATCGACCTCACGCGCATAGAGCACGGAGCTCGTCAGCTGTGGTCGCTCGGCGTCACCTCGACGGGCCTGGACTCGGCCGTGAATGAACGCGCGAACCGCACGCGTCGCTTCAACGGCACGACTCGCTACGTGCTCGCCCTCCTTGCTGAGATGCGCGCGTTCCGGACGTACGAATACGCGGTCACCGTCGACGGGGAGACGATGGATGGCCCAGCGACCCTCATCGCCATCGGCAATGGCTCCAGTTATGGCGGTGGCATGCGAATCTGCCCTGCTGCGAGCATGACCGACGGAATCCTCGACATCACCTGGGTCGACCGGGCCTCGCGCACGACCATCCTGCGGGTGTTCCCGAGAATCTTCAGCGGCAGCCACGTGAAGCACCCTGCCGTTCGGGTGCTCCAGGGCCGAACCATCACGGTCGAGTCGAAGGGGCCGGTCGTGTACGCGGACGGGGAGCGGGTCGGTGACCTGCCAATCGTCGCGACCGCGGTGGCCGGCGGCCTTCGGATGCTCGATCAACGCTAGCGATCGCTATTCACGTCATGAGGCGATGGCTCGTACGTCGGCAACGCTTGGCACTGGCTCATCCGAGAGCGCGCCGATCGACGCGGCGGCGGTGGTGATGGCATCGGTGATCTTCGTGCCCCTGCGCTTGAACCCGAGTTCGACCATGACATCACGCACTATTGCAGCGGCATCACGTGGCTTCGCGTCGCGGCCGACCCAGCGCACGACCGACACGAGGTCCTCCTGGGTGTAGGCGGCGATCGGCTGCCCGGGGATGACGCCGTGGCCGAGCGACGCCGGGGGTTCGGGGACGTGGAGGACTTCGATGACCGCGGGGGCCTCGGTGACCGCGGGGCCCTCGGTGACCGCGGGGCCCTCGATTGGCTCACCGGGGGCGGTGGGGTCAGCGGCTTCCTCCGGGCCGGTCCCGGTGAGGTCGAGCGCGGGGATGACGATCTGCTCTGAGGCGCGAGCCTGCGACACCTCGCTGGCCTTGGCGCTGGGCATGGGGCCCTGCGCCTCGCGCACCCTGGGAACCGACGCTGGGACCGCAATGTCGAGGGTCGGGACCTCGAAGGACGGTCTGGCCACCACCGGCGGATCAGCAACCACCACCTCGGCGACGACGTCCTCGGCGACGACGTCCGGGGTGACGACGTCCTGGGTGACCAAGTCCTGGGCGACCACGCCCTCGGTGACTGCCCCCACGGCGAGCACTTCCACCGTGGGGGAGGGCTCAGAAACCACCGCAGCCAGGCGGGACGACCGTGGCGTAGGCGCGGCGGCAGGGGAGGGCTCGACCCGTCGAGGAGTCGAGGAACTGGACCGGGTGAACCTCGCCTCGCGCAGCGCACGCATTTGATCTGTCTTCGACATCGGTCGTTCCCTTCGAGAACACAGGCACCCCGAAAAGGGTGACGATCGAACAAGTGTTCGAAGTCTAGTGATGGTGAGTCGTGGTGGTCTAGTGCGTGCCACCGATGGGCTTCTCGATCGTGGCGTACTGCTCAGGGCTGCGATCTGAATCCTGCCACTTGATGCCGTCCGCTCGCGGAAGCCGAAAACCTGGGGTCTTGAATTCCTTGATCAACTGGTCAAAGATATACCCATGACCTCCTATGCCGCAGCGATCACCGTCGAAGATCTCGAAACCGACCCGTATCCGGTCTATCGCCGGCTTCGCACAGAGGCGCCCGTCGCGTGGGTTCCGGCGGTGAACGCCTGGCTCGTCACCCGAGCCGCCGACGTCGAAACGGTGGCCACGAGGCCGGAGATGTTCACCGCCGAGGTCGCCGATTCTCCTGTTGATCGCTCCTTCGGCGGGCCAACCCTCATGACGATGGACGGTGAACGGCACCTTGAGCTGCGCCGAAGCCTCGACGAGCGTTACAAGCCGCGGGTCGTCGCGACATACATCGACGACCTCGTCACGCCGATCGCAGCGGAGGCCCTCGCATCGCTGCTGGCGCGCAGCGACCGCCGTGCGGACCTCCTCACCGACTACTTCGAGCCGATCAGTGTCTTGAGCCTTGGCTCCGTCCTCGGCGTCGGTCACTTGTCGGCCGAGGTGCTCCAGGACTGGTTTCACGGTCTGGCCATGGGGGCCATCAATTTCGAGAACGATCCGGTGAAGCAGGCGATCAGCGACGAGACCACCGCGAAGATCGACCGTGAGTTACGTCCGATGATGACCAGACTTCGGGAGGACCCCGACGACTCGACCATCGCCTCGATGCTCACCAGCGGCTGCCCGGTGGGGCAGGCCCGCACGATCGATCACGTCATGCCGTCGCTCAAGGTGATCCTCACCGGTGGCATGCAGGAGCCGGGCCACGGGGCCGGCACCTGCCTCGTCGGGCTGCTCGAGAACCCGGACCAGCTCGCGCTGCTGCGCGAGGAGCCGAAGCGCTGGGACGACGCGGTCCACGAGGGCCTGCGTTGGATTGCGCCAATCGGGACCCAGACCCGTGAGTCTGCACGGGATGTCGAGCTCGGCGGCGCCATGATCCCAGCAGGTCAGACTGTCTGCGCAGTGGTGTCGAGTGCCTGCCGCGACGAGCGCGAGTTCGACGACCCCGACATCTTCGACATCAGAAGGGTCCGCAAGCCGAATGCAGCCTTCGGCTTCGGGCCGCACTTCTGTGCCGGGCACGCCTTCGCGCGAGATCAGGAGCGCATCGCATTGCAGATGCTCGTCGAGGCGATGCCCGACCTGAGGTTCGACGAGGAGTATGGGCCGGTGACCTTCAAGGGTTGGGAGTTCCGCGCCCCCACTGCGCTGCATGCGCGCTGGTAGTCATGGCCCGTCATCGTGAGCAGGTGAACGTCGAGCGACAACGCGACAAGATCGTGAGCGCCGCCACGGCAGTCATCGCCCGAAATGGCCTGCAGGCCACCCGCCTGCGACAGGTTGCGATTGAGGCAGGGCTGAGCACGGGCTCGATCCTCTACTACTTCGGTGGATTCGACGAGGTGCTGGTCGCCGCGGTGCGAGCGGCAGGTGCTGAGTACTGCACGGGCCGGCAGGAGCGCATCGACGGTGAGCCTGACCCGTGCTCGGCCCTTGATGCGCTCGTAGCTCTCGGCGTGCCTGATTCTCTCAGTGATGCAGTGCGCGTCGTCTACCAGGCGAGCAGCCTCATCGGCCTGCACCCAGAGGTCGTGGCGGTCCTTGCCGAGATGAACGAGCGGCAGCTCGACCTGTATGCACAGATCATCGATCGCGGCGCGGCGTCCGGGGTCTTCGCGCCGGCCTCCGAGCCACGGGTGATCGCCCGCACCGCCCTTGCCCTAGAGGATGCGTTCACGCTCTACCTGCTCTCCGGCTACGGAGTCGACGCAGCCTCGGCCCGCGCTCATATCCACCGCTATCTCGACGATGCCCTCGGGCTGAGCAGCAGAACTGCACGCGACCAGAGTTTGGCGCGCCGCGGCGGTCGGTAGGCTCAGCGCATCGACATGGCCCGATGAAGGAGCACCCTCATGAAGTACGCGCATCTCGGTCGAACGGGCCTCTCGGTGAGCCGGATCTGCCTGGGAACGATGAACTTTGGTCCGGTGACGAGCAAGGAGGACTCGTTTGCCATCATGGATGCCGCCCACGCCCAGGGTGTGAACTTCTTCGACTCAGCAAATGTTTACGGCTGGAGCGACAAGGGCCTGACCGAGCGCATCGTCGGCGAGTGGTTCGCGCAGGGCGGCGGCCGCCGCGAGCGCACCGTCCTCGCGACGAAGCTCTATGGCGACATGGGTGACTGGCCGAATGACGGGAAGCTCTCGGCACTGAACATCCGCCGGGCATGTGATGCTTCGCTCGCTCGGCTCCAGACCGACTACATAGACCTCTACCAGATGCACCACATCGACCGTTCGACGCCTTGGGACGAGATCTGGGAGGCGATGGATGTCCTGCGGCAGCAGGGCAAGATCATCTACGCGGGATCCTCGAACTTCGCTGGCTGGCACCTGGTCCAGGCGCAGGAGGCTGCGAACAGGCGTGGGCAGCTCGGCCTGGTGAGCGAGCAGTCGATCTACAACCTCGTCGAGCGCACCGTCGAGCTCGAGGTGCTGCCGGCCGCCGCGGCCTACGGCATCGGGGTCATCCCCTGGTCGCCCCTCCATGGCGGCCTGCTCGGCGGCGTCATCCGAAAGACGCTGGACGGCACGACGAGTCGAAGCGCCAGCGGTCGCGCAGCCGATGCCCTCGAGAAGCATCGTCCGGCGATCGAGGAGTGGGAGCGGTTCTGCGATGAGCGGGGCGAGGACCCTGGCGATGTCGCGCTGGCGTGGCTGCTCCACCAGCCGGCCGTGACTGCGCCGATCGTCGGGCCGCGAACCATTGATCACCTTGACGGCGCGTTGAGGGCCCTGGAGATCACCTTGGACGAGTCCGCGCTCGCGCGCATCGACGAGATCTTCCCCGGGCCGGGCGGCACGGCTCCCGAGGCATACGCCTGGTGACTCGCGGCTCGGCCCCCGATCAGCCCGGCCAGTGGTCAGGTGACCGTGACCCCGAGGCTGTCGAGGAGCACGACCACCCGCGCCCGGACCTCATCACGGATCGGCCGCACTGAGTCGACTCCGAGGCCGTTCGGGTCGGTGAGGGTCCAGTCCTCGTAGCGCTTGCCGGGGAATACCGGGCAGGCATCGCCGCAGCCCATCGTCACGACGACATCGGCGGCGCGGACCACCTCGTCCGTCCAGGGCTTCGGGAATTCGTCCGAGATGTCGATGCCGACCTCGCTCATGGCCGCTATGGCCGCCGGGTTCACCTCGCTGCCGGGCTCGGATCCGCCTGACCAGGCGATGGCGCGATCGCCGGCGAGTTCGCGGAAGAAGCCGAGGGCCATCTGTGACCGGCCTGCGTTATGGGTGCAGAGGAAGAGGACGGCGGGCCGGTGGTCAACGCTGGAACCCTCGACCCGAGACAGGGCGGAAAGGCGTTCGCGGGCGAAGCGCTCGGCGAAGGCGGGCAGGTACTTGGTGACGGTCAGCCGGCCGGCGAACTCCTCGTAGGAGTCGTTGAGGAAGCGCTCGATGGTCTCGGGGCCGAATGTCCCCTGAAAGTCCCGCTGCAGCAAGGCCGCTGAGGAGCGGAGCACCATCGCGTGCTCGAGGGGGATGACGCCTTGCTGCTCGGTCTGGCTCACCGGTTGCTCCTTCTCTTCGTTGGGCTGGTCTTCGCTACGGTTGGATTGCTGTGCTCTGGAGTCGCCGCAACCCGTGGGGCGAGCAGAGCCGTGCGCTCGGTGATGTCGATGACTGCTGCGTCGAAGGCCTCGTCCGTGCCGATGCCGGCTGGGTCGGGGATCGACCAGTGAAGGCGCGGGTTGGCGAGGGGCTCGAGGTCCTCGTTCACGGCATCGCATACCGAGACGACGAGGTCGTCGGGACGCAGAACGCTGAGAACGGACTGGGGGACCGGTCGCGTGATCCTCACGCCGGCCCGTCGGGCCGCTGCCGTTGCCTGCGGGTTGATGCGCGATGCCGGGTGGGTTCCGGCGGAGGTTCCGGGCACCTCGCTGATGGTCGCCCAGATGGCCTCCGCCAGGACCGATCGCGCCGAGTTGTGGGTGCAGACGAACACGATACGCGGTGCGGCGATGGCGGCGGGCGATGGCAGGAGGCCCTCGAGGGAGTCCCGCATGAGGTGGACGTACATGCGCCGCCGGTCGTTTTGGGACTTGCGGCGGGCGATGAGGCCCGCAGACTGAAGTGACTTGAGGTGATGGGCGAGGAGGTTGCCGGGAATGCCGAGGGACTCGATCAGCGAGTCAGGGGTGAGGTCCTGAGCCATGAGCAGGTCGACGATTGCAAGCCGTGTCGGATCGCCGAGCGCGGCGAGCACGCGCGCCCTCTCTGCGTGGCCCTGCCCGGCAGTGAGCCTTGGGCGTTCCTCGGGTGATGATGCAGTATTCATTGACTCAATATTCATTGACAGAATAGACGCTGTCAACCCGCTTGACCGGTTTGCTCGCGGTGATTCGGTAACCGAACCGTGATGTAGAGGCTCAGCCGATACGGATGGGCCGGCTCGGAGCCGATATGGGCGTGCTGCCGGCCTCGGTCACGGCCTGAACAGTGAAGCGGTAGGTGCCGGGCTTGGACGGGAGCGCATTGCACGGGAGCGACGCGAGGGTGAGTGCGCTGCGGCCCTTCGGCAGTCCGGAGCACAGCACCTTGTTCCGGTTGTCGCGGACGGTATACGACGTCACGACCGCGGACGACTTGCCGGCCAGGGTTTGGTACACGATCGAGTACTTGCCTTTGCCCGCCTTCACGATCTTGGGTGCCGGAAGTTGGGTCGGGGTGGCGACGACAGCCGGATCGGCCGTGATGGGCATTGCGTCACCCTCGTTCTCCGCGTTCCGGCTGCGAACCGTGTAGGCGTACGTGCCGTCCGGGAGATCGGGGACCGTGCAGGAGGTGGTGGCTGACTGGCAGACGACTGCACCGGATGCGTCGAGGACGTCATAGCCCACCACTGTCTCGGGCGAGGTCGCGGGAGCCTGCCACTCGACGACCACCGAGCGATTGCGAGCCGTGAGGGTGATGCCCTGCGGGGCACTCGGGATTGTCGGATAGCCCGCTGCGCGCAATGCGTTGTTGACCATCTCGAGATAGCCGAGGGCAAAGAGGCCGACATTCGAGTAATTCGTCACCTGGCCGCACGGGGCGTTGCCGCCGGCCATCTCGCCGATGAGGATGTTGCCGGTGGCGTCGGACACCCAAGCGGGACTACCGCTATCGCCCGGGCAGATGCCGGTTGCGGGCGACTGCCCGGTGGCGAAGACGGGGCCGAGTGAGGACTCGGTGTTGAAGGAGATGAGCGGCAGGCTCGTCGCGAAGGGATTCGACGTTCGCTGCCCTGGGCCGGTGAGCCCGTACCCGGCGTGCTGCACCTGGGTGCCGGCTGCCAGCCACCTCGCCATGTCGAAATGGGTTGCGAGCCGGGTGAAGCCGGGGGCGCCGAGATCGCGGTCCAGTTGCAGGATGGCGATGTCATTCGGCTGCACCTGGCTCGAGGTGTTCACGTAGTTCGCCGGCCGCCATGCGTCGATGACCGTCACGGCCGCCGGGCCCTGCGGGCCGGTGTTGCTGTATGTCAGCGCGGTGGAGCCGGGGCTGAAGAGCGCGAATCCCCGCACGCCAGCGGCGGACTCGTGATCTGTCGTGCAATGGGAGGCGGTGAGGACGAGCCGGCCGCGCAGCATTCCGCCCGTGCAGCCGGTGGGCCAGCTCGTGCCGTTGAAGGTGGAGATGCTCACAATGGCGGGGTTGCCGTTCGTCGGGGTGCCCCCGTAGACGCGGGGGGTGGCAAGCGGTTGGGCGGAGGCGGCAGGGGCAAGCGCGAGGGCTGACAGGGAGACGACTGCAGCGAGCGCAACGGGTGCGAGGAAGCCGACCGGCAGGGCGCGCCTTCGCGGCCCTGCTGCCCGAGGGGACATATGTCGAAGTCTGCTGGGGACCATAGTCCCTTAATTGTGCCACGGAATATGAGCCTCGCCACGTCGGTGTAGCCCCTGCTGTGCGCCTGCGGCGCCCCTGACCATGCTGTGCGCCTGCGGCGCCCCTGACCGGTCTGCCCAGCTGACCAACGCTTCGGGACTCCCGTGCGCAAAGGTTACGTTGCCGTAGGTTACGCTGGCGTAGGTTACTGAAGGAAGAGCGCGAGGAGCGGGGAGTCGATCATGGGCCACACGGCAACGGCAGGCGCGGGAGCACAGGCAGTGCCCGTGCGGGAACACGTGAACCTGCACGGGAGAACCGTGGCGTTTCGCGAGCACCGGGGGGTCGGCACGCCGCTCCTGCTCGTCCACGGCATCGGGTCAAGCGCTGACACGTGGCAGCCGGTCTTCGAGCGCCTCGCCGCGCAGGACGCCTCGGTCATCGCGGTGGATCTGCCCGGTCACGGCGAATCCTCCAAGGAGTCGGGCGACTACAGCCTCGGAGCGATGGCGAGCACCCTGCGCGACCTGCTCGACCTCCTCGGGCACGAGAGGGTCCACCTCGTCGGGCACTCCCTCGGGGGCGGCATCTCCCTCCAGTTCGCCTACCAGTTCCCCGAGCGCGTCGACCGGCTCGTCCTCGTCTCCAGCGGAGGTCTGGGCGAGGAGGCGTTCGTCGGGCTCCGGGCGGGCGCCCTGCCGGGAGCGGCACTTGCCCTCAAGGTCGCCATCAACCGCAGGACCATCGCCGGGGCAACCCGGGTCGGCCGCGTCCTCGCACGGGTTGGCGTCGAGCCCCATGCCCTCAGCCCGAGTGCGCTGCGCACCGTGAGCAGGCTCGGCGACGACGAGCGGAGGGACGCCTTCCTCGCCACCCTGCGCAGTGTCGTCGGCGTGCGGGGACAACGGGTCTCGGCGCTGGAGAAGCTGTACCTCATAGAAGGCGACCGGGTCCTCATCGTGTGGGGCGATCGCGATCCGATGATTCCGATGGCCCACGGTGCCCACGCCCACGCGCTGCTCGAGGGGAGCCGGTTCGTCGCCTTCCCCGGCGCCAAGCATGAGCCGCATGTCGATGACCCGGCCAGATTCGTGGCGCTGGTCCTCGAGCATGTCGGCGCCTGAACCGGTCCGCGTCCTCCGATGCGAGTAGTGGCGGGCTTTCTCCGCGCCTGCCATCCCGGCCCGACCGTGGCGGTCACGGTCGTCATCACCGCATTCGCGTGGAGCGTCGGCTGGCGACTCCCGGGAATCGCACTCCTGCTCGTGACGGTCCTCGTCGGCCAGCTGTCGGTCGGCTGGAGCAATGACGCCCACGACGCAGGCCTCGACGCCGCGTCCGGCCGCACTTCCAAGCCCACCGTCGGCGCACAGGTCACCGCGCGGGCATTGTGGTCGGGCGCGCTGGCCGCACTCGTCGTCTCGTTCGCGCTCAGCTGGATCGTCGCCGGACCGGTGGGGGGAACCTTTCACGTCTTCTCCGTGGCCATGGCCTGGCTCTATAACCTTCGGCTCTCCCGAACCGCGTGGTCCTGGCTGCCCTATGCGCTCGCGTTCGGCGCGGTTCCGGGCTTCGTGACGTACGGCCTCGACGGGCAGCCGCCGACGTTGTGGTCATCCTTCTGCTTCGCGATCATCGGCGTCAGCGCGCACCTGGCGAATGCACTGCCCGACCTCCAGTCAGACACCGAGGCCGGCATGGGCGGCCTCGCGGTGCACCTCGGGCGCCGGCGCTCGGTTCTCGTGTGCTGGACGTTGCTGGCCGCCGGCACGGCGGTCCTCGCCTTGGTTGCGGCGCGATCGAACTCGATAATCGCCGCTGGCCTCGTCATCGCCTACGCGGGCGCCGTGGTGATCGGGTCCCGATCGAGGAGGAGGTCGGGCATGTTCACCGCACTCATCGGCGCGGTCGTGATCGATGTGGTTGCGGTCGTTCTCGTTGCCTGATCGGGTCTTGCCCGCTGCTCGGGCATAGACCGGCCAAGACTGGTCCGAATGACCGGCTCGCCGACGCATCGGGCACCGCCGCTCATGGACCATTGGCCTTGTATCCACAGCCGGCCGTATCCACACCCGTCCAGTGACCGACATAACCCTTGCGAGGTAGACGTTTCCACCATCGAGGCAACTGAGATTGGGCGCAACATCATTGCTGATGCCCCGCAGGCCGCTCCCCAGCGACGTAAGAGCGACCTCATGGATACGCGCGCGCTCATGGGGGTGGTCCAACTGCTCATGACTCGGCCGAGTTGCGATCACATCGCCCAGCACCTTGTCCTCAGCCTCATGCCAGATCACCGCGCCCGGGCCGCCGTCATCAGCCTGTTCGGCCAGGACGGCCTGCTCCATGCCGTCGGGTCCTTCGGCGTCCCGCCCACGCTCCTTGAGTCCTTCACCACCCTGTCGCTCTGGGACACCTCGCCGATGACCGACGCCGTTCGCGCCGGGGAGCCGCTCATCGTCTCCTCTCGGGAGGAACTCACCGACCGCTACCCGTGGCTGGACTCCGAGATGACCACGAGTGACTCGATCGTCGTGTGGCCGCTCAGCCTCCCGGGGGAGCGCGTTGGTGCCGTCCAGTTCTTCCTCAGCGGGTCCCCGAGCATCGACATGCTGCACGCCGAGCTGAATGGGGTCTCGGCTGTCGTCGCGCTCTACCTGAGCATGCTCTTCGGTGACATGGGCCGGGCATCGCACGCGATGAGCGCTCCTGCTGGTGATCGGCCCGAAGGCCCGCAGGTGGGGATCATTCCGCTGGCCGAACGCGCCGGTGGATGGACCGTCCCGCCGGCCGAGGTGCAGGCGGCCGACCGACCCGACCTCACCGAACGGCAGGCCCGCATCCTGGAACTGCTCGCGAAGGGGATGACGAACCCGCAGATTTCGAGGCAGGTCGGCTACAGCGAATCGACGGTCCGCCAGGAGACGATGGCCATCTACCGCTACTTCGGGGTGAGCGGGCGCCATGAGGCGGTTCGCATGGCAGGACTGCGCGGCATGCTGCACGGGTCAAAGTCGACTGTCTAGGCCGAGCGTCACCTTTCGTCACCGAACGGGTGAATCAAGGGTGGTGCGCGGCGCTGCGGATTGCGCCAAGGACCTCGGCGACACGGATGGAATCGCTCATTGGCACGATCCATGCCTCGCGGCCCTCGATGCGGGCGCTCACCTGCTCAACCATGACCTGGTAGGCATCGACCGGCGCGAAGGACTCCTCGTGGTCGCCGATGATGAGCGTGGTCTCCTCGCGCCAGGCGGTGAACGCCGGCCCGATGCCCGTGGCGGCGAGGACATCGGACCCGAGGACCCGCAGGTGCTGGGCCTCGGGTTGCTCGAAGGAACTCAGTGCCGTCGCGCGAATGACGCCGTCGACAACGGCGGTGACCTCTGTCGTGAGGTCGACCCCTGACGGTCCGGTCGACGAGTTCGCCCGCTCCACTTCGACGATCTGTGCCCCGCCGGTGAAGTCGGCCCAGGCGTGCACCTGGTAGCCGCCGGTGTCGAGGAGGGCACCACCGCCCTTGCGCGGATCAGCACGGTAGTTGCCGTCGATCTGGCCGGGGAAGGTGAAGGCGGAGTCGATGGCCGTGATCTCGCCGAGCGCGCCGGATCCGACGAGTTCGGCGAGCCGGCGGAAACGGGGGTGCCAGCGGGTCCACACGGCCTCGACGAGGAGCCGATCGGCGAATACCGCTGCCTCGGCCATGCGGCGTGCCTCGCCGGCATCGAGTCCGAGCGGCTTCTCGCACAGGACGTGCTTGCCGGCCGCGAGGGCCCTGATCGCCCATTCGAGATGCTGGTCATTGGCCAGGCAGATGTAGACGGCATCCACCGACGGGTCCTCGATGAGGCGGTCGTAGGAAGGATGGACGATGCCGGGCTCGAGACCTGCCGATCGCTCAGCGCTGCGGCTCGCCACCGCGTGAAGCCGTGCGCCCTGCGCGGCGTGGACTGCGGGGGCCATGGCCCGTGTGGCTATCCAGCCGGCGCCGAGGAAGCCCCACCTGATTGTCACCGGCTACCTGAGGAGGTGGGGCACGACGGGCAGGCCGTTTTCGAGGGCAGAAGCCTCGGCGGCCTGCATGAGGGCGACGACGTCGCGGGACTGGCTGGCCGAGACCGCCATGGGCACCCCGTTCGCAAGGAACTCGACGACCGACGCATGGAAGGCGTGGGCCGGCACGTCATCGAGTGGCATGCGCTGCCTTGTTCCGTCGGGCCGGTGGAGCGTGAGGATCGCCGGGAGGTCGGCGACGGCGGGTTCGGCCTGCGGGTCCCAGTCGCCGACGATTGCCCCGGTCGTGCCGAGGACGTAGAACTTGGGCTTGCGTGCGGCCGCGAGATCGGAGTTGACGAAGGTCGCCTGCGTGCCATCGGTGAAGGTGATCGTCACCTGCGCGTGGTCGGCATTCGTGACGTGCGTCCACTGGCGCTTGTGGTTCACGCCGCTCACATGGGCTACCTCGCCGGGCATGACCGCGAGGACCTGGTCGAGGAAGTGGCTGCCCCAGTCGAAGATCGCCCCTCCGGAGACGGCGGCATCGGAGTGCCAGTAGGTGCAGGGCTTGGAGTGGCCGCCGACGAAGCTGTCGTACTGGAAGACCTCGCCGATCGCCCCGGAGGAGATGAGCGCGGCGAGGGTGACGAAATCGCGGTCGTAGCGGCGGTTCTGGTACACAACGAGGAGCAGCCCGCGTGATTCGGCGAGGGACATGAGTTCGTCGCACTGCTCCGCAGTCAGGGCCATGGGCTTTTCGAGGATGACATGGATGCCGCGCTGGAGGGCGGCCTTGGCCCACGAGTAGTGGCTGTCAGGGGGGGTCGATACGACGACGAGGTCGATGGTCCCCGAGTCGAGCATCACGCCGGCATCCTCGAAGGCGGCCGCCTCGGGCGCGAGTTCGAGGGCAGAGGCGATTCGCTCAGGATTCGTGTCGCAGACGGCCGACAGGACGAGGCCATCGGTGGCCTGGACCGCAAGGTTGTGCTCATGGCCGATGGCACCGTAGGCGAGAAGGCCGACACGGATATTGGACGAAGGCACGTTGCGGGCTCCCAGCGCAGGCGGATGAACGGACACCTGACCCTAGGGCCAAAACGCTTCGGTGGCACCTGCGGGGAAACAGCGTCCGGAACTTGTGTCAACCCGCCAAAACTCCGCCGAAGGGAGTAGAAAGGAGGTGTAGGGCGTTCGCATCATCCATCGATAACGAAGGAGCGAATATGTCACAGCAGTCCACCGGTCCCACCCGCCTCGCCCGTCTCGCGGCCAAGGAAGTCCCCCATCGCAAGTCAGACAGGTTCTTCGCCGCGAAATCGGCCGCGAAGGCCGACTGCGAGCAACTCATCGTCGATGTGCGGCGATCTCACATGCGCGAGGCCACGACCGCGGAGCTGCTCCGGGCAGCCGAGCGCGTCATGCGCGAGCTCCACGAGATCACCCTGGACACCCCGGACGCACGCAACCTGGTCGTCGATCTCGACAAGCAGATCCAGCACCTGCAACTGGCCGAGCGATGGGTGAGCGCGGCCGAGCGCGTCGTGAGTCGCCTGGGCTCCAACGGCGCCAAGGAGGTGCGCGACGGCGTGCTCGAGGCGTCCGACACGGTCATGTGGTGCGTCCGGGCCGAGCGCTGGAACGGCAAGCTCACCGCCTCGCTCACCGTGCTCGAGCAGGTTGTCCGGGACGCCGAGGTACATGCGGCCCGTACCGCTTAACGCCTCGCGTATTCGACTTGCGCTTCGAAAGGGAATCTCTCGTATCCCCTTCGAAGCGTAAGGTCGGAGGCCGGAGATGATGCCCTTTCCTCATTCCGCGGACGCCCTTGGCACGGGATACTTCTGCGTCGGCGTTCGCAGGTGCGTCGCGTCATGAGCGGAGGCACCGATGAGCCACGGAGCAGAGCAGGTCCTCGAGGGCCAAGGCGGCAGCGATTACGAGCGCTACATCCGCACAGACGAGCTTCTCGTGCTGCAGAAGGGCCCCGAGGAGTGGTTGCACCGCGATGAGCTGCTCTTCACCGTCACCCATCAGTCCTCCGAGCTCTGGCTCAAGCTCGCAATCTCGGAGGTGACCGAGGCCCTGGCATTGCTCCGATCCGGCCGCGTGCAGCCAGCCCTTCGACTCCTCACCCGGGTGCGGATGTGCATCGGGTACGCGACCATCCAGCTCGACATGCTCGAGCAGATGACCCCGTGGGACTACCAGCAGGTGCGAAAGGCCCTCGGGCACGGCTCCGGGTTCGACTCCCCGGGGTTTCGCGGTATCAGGGCCGTGGTCCCAGAACTCGGTACCGCCTTCTTCGCGATGGTCGATGAGCGCGACCTCGCACTCATCGACCTCTTCACCGGCTATGAGGGACACGAGGACCTCTACCAACTGGCCGAGATGCTCTTCGATATCGACGAGGCGTTCATGGCCTGGCGCGACCGGCACTTCCGGGTGGTCGAGCGGACGATCGGCTTCAATGTTCGGGGAACCCAGGGCACGCCCGTCGAGGTGATCGGCGGCCTGCGGGACCGCAAGTTCTTCCCGGAGCTGTGGGATATCAGGTCGGACCTGTCGAACCTCGCGGACGAGATCCTGTAGCCCGGCTCAGGACGCGGCCTGAGGCGCCGCACTAGCCTTCGGCCATGCGCATTACCGTTGCCGTCGTCGCGGCCCTGTCGCTCGTCGCCGGGTTCGCCATCGCGCTTCTCACCGGTAATCGCCTCGCCGGCGGCATCGCCTTGCTGGCAGGCGGGGTCTGGTGCGCGATTCAACTCCTGCGGATGGCCGGGCCGTGGCGCACGTCGGTCGTCGGCCTGGTCTACGTCGCGGCGTTCGCGGTATCGCATCCCCTCGGCGCGGTCATCGGATCGTGGGCGTCCGTCCTCCTCGTAGCGGCCGTCACCGCTGCCGTTGCCTACCTGATCGTGCCGAAGGCGGCGTCGAGGAACTGAGCCACCCGCGCCCGCGCCGGGGAGTCCCCTGACTCGTCGGCCGCGAGGGCCTCGACGAGCGGCGCGTACGCGGGCTCGTCGGCGCCGAGTGCGATCGCCATCCGTTCGAGTGACTCCGGGGTGACCTCGATATGGGGCTGCAGGCCCCAGGCATTGCCGGCGCGAAAGGCGAGGTCGGCGTGCGGGAGCCGGGCGAAGACCTCGGCACCGGGCGGTGCGGTGATGGCATCGTCGTGCCACACGACCCAGGGACCCTCGAAGCCGACCTCGCCCGCGGAGCCCGTCGTGCAATCGGCGCACTCGACATAGCCGCGGAAGGTGCGGTCGAGCCGGTTGACCTCGCCGCCGAGGGCCTTCGCGAGCACCTGCGCCCCGAAGCACAGGCCAAGGTATGGCCTTCCGGTCGCGACCCATTCGCGCACCATGGAGATCTCCTCATCGGCGGGCGCAAGCAGGTAGCCCGTCGCCACCGAGGTGGGGGAGCCCATGACGATGAGGAGGTCGGCGTCGGGCATGACGGGCATGTCACCGCGATACGACCGCTGGACGACGAAGCCGCGTTCCTCGAGCCAGGGCTCGAGGTGCCCGAGCTCATGGGCGATGTCGTGGTGGGAGAGAACGACGGCGCTTGGCATGGCCCGGCCTAGGAGAAGGTGATGGTTCGGACGAAGCGCGCAGCTGCCTCGAGCTCGGGGGCGAGGAACCTGTCGGGACCCGGCCCGGGCACGGTGGCGCGAAGGCGGCTGATGACGTCAGCGCTCGAGGACGATGGCTCGAGCGGTGCGCGCAGGTCGATTGCCCTCGCCGCAGCGACGAGTTCGATGGCAAGGATGCGGGTGAGGTTCGCGACGGACAGTCGCAGCTTTCTCGCGGCGTGCCAGCCCATGGACACGTGATCCTCCTGCATGGCCGAGCTGGGGATCGAATCGACGCTCGCGGGGACGGCGAGCCGCTTGTTCTCCGAGACGAGTGCGGCCTGGGTGTACTGGGCGATCATGAGCCCTGAGTCAACGCCGGGATCATCGGCAAGGAATGGCGGGAGCCCGTGCGACCGGTGCCGGTCGAGCATGCGGTCGGTGCGGCGCTCGGAGATCGAGCCGAGGTCCGCGGCGGCGATCGCGAGGAAGTCGAGCACGTACCCGACAGGGGCTCCGTGGAAGTTGCCGTTGCTCGAGACCGTGCCATCGCCGAGGACGACCGGGTTGTCGATCGTCGCCGCGAGCTCCCTGCCGGCGACGAGGCGAGCATGCGTGATGGTGTCGCGGACGGCGCCTGCCACCTGCGGCGCGCAGCGCAACGAGTAGGCATCCTGGACCCGGGCATCGTCGACCCGGTGCGATGCCACGATCCCCGAGCCGCTGAGGTGGGCGAGCATGTTCGCGGCACTCTGGGCCTGGCCCGGGTGGGGTCGAAGCGGCAGGTGGAGCTCGGGCCTGAACACCTGGTCCGTGCCGAGCAACGCCTCGACGCTCATCGAAGCAGTGAGGTCGGCGACATCGCACAGGTGCTCGAGGTCGGCGATGGCGAGGATGAGCATGCCGAGCATGCCGTCGGTGCCGTTGATGAGGGCCAGGCCCTCCTTTTCCTGCAGTTCGATCGGCTCGATCCCTGCGGCGGCGAGCAGTTCGGGCACCGGCCCGCCGGTGCCATCAAGGCCGGTCGCCTCCCCCTCGCCCATGAGGACGAGCGCGCAGTGGGAGAGCGGCGCGAGGTCGCCGCTGCACCCGAGCGAGCCGAACTCCCGGACGACCGGGGTGATGCCTGCGTTCAGGAGGGCCGCCATCGTCTCGGCGACGACCGGTCGCACTCCGGTGCGGCCGCTCGCGAGGGTCTTGAGCCGCAGGAGCATGAGTGCGCGCACGACCTCGCGCTCGACCGGCTCGCCCATGCCTGCGGCATGCGAGCGGATGAGCGAGCGTTGCAACTGCGTGCGCATCTCGGCGGGGATGTGGCGGTTCGCGAGGGCGCCGAAGCCGGTCGAGACCCCGTAGACGGGCTCGGCCGCGTGGGCGAGAGCCTCGATCTGGACGCGGGTCGCGGCCATTGCCGAGACGGCCTCATCGGAGAGCGACACCTGGTGTCCGTCTCGTGCCACGGCGATGACATCGTCGAGGGTCATCCCGCTCGTGCCGATCGTGACCGGGCTGGAGTTGGCCGAACTGCTCATGCTGCGACCTTAGGGGTGAGGGGTGCCTGCCAGACGCGATGGATGAGATCGACGCCGGGCCGGTAGGCCAGGTGGATGTGGCTTGGGGCATTCAGGCTCACGATGTCGGCACGACTGCCGACCGAGAGGCGTCCGATATCGCTGCGGCGCAACGCTTTCGCACCTCCAAGGGTCGCCGACCATGCGGCCTCGTCCGGAGTCATGCGCATATCCCGAACCGCGATGGCGATCATGAGCGACATGCTCGTCGTGTAGCTCGAGCCCGGATTGCAGTCGGTGGCGAGCGCGATGGTGGCGCCGGCATCGAGGAGCCTGCGGGCATCGGGGTAGGGGGAGCGGGTGGAGAACTCCGCGCCGGGGAGAAGGGTGGCGACTGTGTTGCTCGCAGCCAGGGCCTCGATGTCGAGGTCGTCGAGATAGGTGCAGTGATCCGCCGAGGCGGCATCGACCTCGACTGCCAGTTGCACCCCGCCGCCGTGCTGCAGCTGATTGGCGTGCAGGCGCGGGACGAGGCCGGCTGCGACTCCCGCGAGGAGCACGGTGCGGGCCTGGTCGACGTCGAAGGCCCCCCGATCGCAGAAGACGTCGATCCACTTGGAGTGGGGGGCGCAGGAGTCGAGCATGGCGCCGGCGACGAGCTCGACGTAGTCGTCGGGCCGGCCCTCGAACTCGGCGGGCACGACGTGTGCGCCGAGGTAGGTCGTCTCCTGGGTGACCGAACTCGCGATGCCGAGCGCCCGGGCCTCGTCGATGGTGGTCAGGCCGTAGCCGGATTTCGTCTCGAAGGTCGTGACGCCACTGCGCCGCAACTCTGCCGCAAGCCGCCAGAGGTTCTCGGCGAGCTGCTCGTCGGTCGCCGCGCGGGTGGCGGCAACGGTTCGGCGAATGCCGCCTGCGGCGTAACGTTCGCCGCTCATTCGCGCGGCGAACTCGTCGGCCCGGTCGCCGGCGAACATGAGATGGGCGTGCGAGTCGACGAAGCCCGGGAGGACGGCGCGGCCCTCGAGGTCAATGACGGCGGTGGTGGGCGTGACGTCCGAGCTTCGGCCAACCCACGAAACTCGACCCTCCTCGATGACCAGGGCGGCATCGGTGATGAGGCCGAGCAGCCCTTCGCCGAGCTCCGGGTCGTTCGTGACGAGGGAGCCGATGTTCAGCAGCGCGGTTGTCTCATTCACGTTCGGTGTCCGGCATGTCACTCACCTTCGGTGTCGAGCATCGGCACGTGCACGTGCTTCTCGCGTGCGACGTCGACGGCGAGGTCGTAGCCGGCATCGACGTGACGGATGACGCCCATGCCCGGGTCGTTCGTGAGGACGCGCGCGAGCTTCTGCGCGGCGAGCGGGGTGCCGTCGGCGACGCTCACCTGGCCGGCGTGGATGGACCGTCCGATGCCGACGCCGCCGCCGTGGTGGATCGAGACCCAGGAGGCACCCGAGGCGATGTTCACCATCGCGTTGAGGAGCGGCCAGTCGGCGATGGCATCGGAGCCGTCGAGCATGGCCTCGGACTCGCGGTACGGGGAGGCGACTGAACCGCAGTCGAGGTGGTCGCGGCCGATGACGATGGGCGCGCTGACCTCGCCCTTGGCGACGAGCTCGTTGAACGCAAGCCCGGCCTTGTCGCGCTCGCCGTATCCGAGCCAGCAGATGCGCGCGGGCAGGCCTTGGAAGGCGACGCGCTCCTGCGCCATCGTTATCCAGCGGCGCAGGTGCTCGTTCTCGGGGAAGAGCTCGAGCACGGCCCGGTCGGTGCGGTGGATGTCCTTCGGGTCGCCGGAGAGCGCGACCCAGCGGAATGGTCCCTTGCCTTCGCAGAAGAGCGGACGGATGTAGGCGGGGATGAACCCGGGGAAGGCGAAGGCACGGCCGTAGCCGCCCTTGCGTGCCTCGTCTCGGATCGAGTTGCCGTAGTCGAAGACCTCGGCGCCGGCGTCCATGAAGCCGACCATCGCCTCGACGTGCTTGGCCATCGACTCCTGTGCGCGATCGGTGAACTCCTCTGGCTTCCGGTCGGCGTACTCGCGGGCCTCGGCGACGTCGAAGCCCTCGGGCACGTAGTAGAGGGGATCGTGGGCCGAGGTCTGGTCGGTGACGATGTCGGCGGGCAGCCCGCGGCGCAGCAGTTCGGGGATGATCGTGGCTGCGTTGCCGACGACGCCGACCGACAGCGCCTTGCGGTCGTTCTTCGCCTTGAGGACACGGTCGATGGCATCGTCGAGATTTTCGGCTATCTCATCGAGGTAGCGGGTCTCGACCCGGCGCCTGAGACGAGTGCCGTCGATGTCGATCATCAGGCAGACGCCCTCGTTCATCGTCACGGCCAGCGGCTGGGCGCCGCCCATGCCGCCGCACCCCGCCGTGACAGTGAGGGTGCCGGCGAGGGTGCCGCCGAAGCGCTTGGCGGCGATTGCCGCGAAGGTCTCATAGGTGCCCTGGAGGATCCCCTGGGTGCCGATGTAGATCCACGAGCCGGCGGTCATCTGCCCGTACATCGTGAGGCCGAGCTGTTCGAGCCGGCGGAACTCGGGCCAGGTCGCCCAGTCGCCGACGAGGTTTGAGTTCGCGATGAGCACGCGCGGCGCCCACTCGTGGGTCTGCATGACCCCGACCGGCTTGCCGGACTGTACGAGCAGTGTCTCGTCCTGCTTCAGGTTCGTGAGGGTGCGCACGATGGCGTCGAAGCTCGCCCAGTTGCGGGCCGCCTTGCCGGTGCCGCCGTAGACGACGAGCTCATCGGGGTGCTCGGCGACGTCGGGGTCCAGGTTGTTCTGCAGCATGCGCAGGGCGGCCTCGGTCTGCCAGTTCTGGGCGGTGAGCGTGGTGCCGATGGGTGAGCGCACGGGGCGTGGTCCGGTCATGGGGCCATTCCATCGCTTGGGTGGCTCGTTGGATATCGTCCCGGTTGGATTGTAGTCTGAAATACGAGATTCTTTGTCGGGAGGCGTGGCGGTGATTCCGTCGGTCGCCGAGTCGAGGGAGGACGGACGTGGCAGGCAATGTTCCGGCGGCGACCCGCGCGCTGGCCGTGCTCCGTACGCTCGCCTCCGCCGCCTCACCGCTCACCGCCGCCAGCCTCGCCAGGGACCTGTGCCTGCCGCGATCATCGGTCTACCACCTGCTCGCGGCCATGGAGGATGCCGGCTTCGTCACCCACTTCCCCGAGGAGGGCCGCTGGGGCCTAGGAGTCGGGGCGTTCGAGGTCGGCGCCGCCTACCTCCGGCATGATCCCCTGGAGCGACTCGCCCGGCCCCTCGTGCAGCGCCTGTCCGCCGAGGTCTCGCAGATCACCCCGGCCGTCGCCCACCTCGGCGTCCTCCACGGCCGCGAGACCCTCTACCTGCTCAAGGAAACGCCGTCGACTCCGGTCACGATCGTGGCCGAGGTGGGCGTTCGGCTCCCCGCATCGCTCACGGCGTCCGGTCGTGCGCTGCTTGCCGATCTGCCTCCGGCGCAGGTGCGAGCCCTCTTTCCGGATGTCGCGTCCTTCGTCGACCGCACAGGGGCGGGGCCCATGACCCTGCGCTCGCTGAACCTGCTGCTCGGCGCGGAGCGACTGCGAGGGTGGGCGGAGGAGGACGGGTTCATCACAGCGGGCCTGGCATCGGTTGCCATCGCGTCGCACGATCACGACGGGCGCCCTGCTGCCTCGGTCGGGCTGACCTTCCGCTCGGATCAGGCTGACGGTGACGCGCGGGCCGCGCTGGCTGCTGCGGCCCGCCGCTGCGCCCGGGAGATAACGCGCCGCCTCAGCGGTTCCAGCCTTAACATCCGCTCATGACGAGGCAATGGGCGCGCATCGCCGGCGGGGGCCTTGCCTGCGGGCGGCTCGTGCACGAAGGCCGGGGCGAAAGCGAAGAGCGGCACGGTCGCGCTCGTCTGCACCCGGGTGAGCGGACGACTTGTTTGGCGCCGTGCCAATGCCGGCGGCGCAGCCAGTCAGCCATCGGCCGGATCGTCGTCGGTCTCCTGGGCGTGGGATCACGTCAGGTCCGTCTGGGCTCCCAGCGGCATTCCACCGAAGTGCGCCTACCCGATCATCCCGGCGGGAGGCCTCCTCGACTTCGGCAGCGCCGTCTCGATGGTCCAGCCGGGGCAGGCCCGCGGCGGCAGTTTCAAGCCGCACGGGGGTCTTCGCTGGTCCAACTACGGGCAGTACGTGTCCGGAGTTCGCATCACGGCGCCATTCGACGGTGTCGTCACGAAAGCCTGGCACTACACGACTGACGGCACGTATCAATTCGGGGTTGACATCATCAGCCCCTGCGGATTCATGGTGCGGCTCGGGCACCTGCGAACCCCGTCCCCGGCGTTCAGCAGGATTCTCGCGACCCTGCCGAGAGCCGCGCCCGATGACTCCCGTGAGACCCTCCTGAACCCGCCGGTAGCGGTCAAGGCCGGTACGGTCATCGCCACTGAGGTCGGCGATCCCAATCCGGCCAACCCGGACTCCCTTGGCACCTTCGCCGACTTCGGACTCGTCGACCTGCGCGCACCGAATCCCGCCGCGTCATCCATCGCGACGAACGCTGCCAAGGAGTACGCGTGGTACTCCGTGTGCTGGGCCGAGGGCGAGTACCTCGCGGCGAGCGATCGGGCGATCGCGGCAGCCCTCCCCTTCTCGAATGGCGACCCGGTCAGCATCTACTGCCGCGGTAGGCAGGTCCCGGTCGGGCTTGGCCCGGCGCCAGTCGGTTGGCAGGCGAGCCCGAGTTGTGCCGGGCAGCGCGGATTGCCTAGCATCGGGGTTCCGGCGCCCGCTGGCAGGTCGACTGTCGGCGCGCCGACCCGCGATGAGCCACTTGCTCGCGGGCCAGCCGAAAGGCCCCTGGCGTGACCGCTGAGGCAACCCAATCCATCCGATTCCCTGCCGATGCCGACCGGATGCACCGATTCGATCCCGAGATGACCGCGATGATCCTCGCGTATGTCGAGGAGCGCCTGGCGATCGTCGAGACGCCGGTCGATGGACTCGGCGACCGGGCGGTGCTCGAGCAGGCCGTAGCAGGCCTCATCGGCGATGACCCCCGCGATGCCCGTGAAGTGCTCGACATCTACGTCGAGCACATGGCCGACACGATCCTGTCTGCCGACAGTCCGCGGTTCTTCGCCTTCATCCCCGCTGCCCCGACCAAGGCCGCGCTCCTGTTCGACATGGTGGTATCGGCGGCGTCGCTCCAGGGCTGCTCGTGGCTCGAGGCAGCCGGGGCCGTCATCGCAGAGAACCAGGCGCTACGGGTCATGGCCGACATCGCGCGGATGCCAGCATCGACCGGAGGCGTCTTCGTATCCGGAGGATCTGCGGGCAACCTCTCGGCCCTCGTCGTGGCTCGCGACATGGCCCGGCGCAAGCGCATCGAGCAGGGGCTGCCCGAGATCCGCCTTCGCGTCGTCGTGAGCGACCAGGCGCACTCCTCAATCAGGAATGCCCTGAACATCACCGGCATGGACGCCCTCATCGTGCCAACCCTCGACGGCCGTCTCGAGGGCCGGTTCCTGCGCGAGGCCCTGGCTGCCGATCCGGATCTCAGCGACGTCGCAGCCATCGTCGCGACCTGCGGCACCACGAATGCCGGGATCATCGACGACCTGGCCTCGGCCGCAGACATCGCCCGCGAGAACGACTGGTGGTTCCACGTCGATGGCGCCTACGGCGGCGCCGGCATGCTGTCGGCGGGGATCCGCGACCGCTACCTCGGCGTCGAGCGGGCGGACTCCCTCGTCATGGACCCGCACAAATGGTGGTTCGCCCCCTTCGACTCGGCGGCCCTCCTCTACCGCGAGCCGCACCTGGCCAAGTCCGTTCACACCCAGGATGCCGCGTACCTCGACGTCATCCACGAGGATGACGACGACTTCAATCCAAGTGACCTCGCCTACCACCTGACCCGGCGGGCACGCGGAATGGCGCTGTGGTTCTCGATGGCCGTCAACGGCCTCAACGCCTACCGCGACGCTGTCGACCACGCGATCAGCATGGCGAGATACGCGGCCGACCAGATCGAGGCGCACCCGGATCTCCACCTCCTGCGGCGCCCAGATCTCTCGGTCGTCCTCTTCCGCCGGGTCGGCTGGCTCCATGCCGACTACGAGGAGTGGGGTCACCGTCTGCTGCGCGACCAGACCGCGTTCGTGACGCACAGTGCGTGGCGGGGGGAGACGGTCGCCCGCCTCGTCTTCCTTCACCCGGGCACCACCCTTGCGATGGTCGACGAGGTGCTCGCCACCCTGCGCTAGTGGATGCCGCGCTCACATCGGGTTAGATGTGCCCGTGGGCGATTTGCTGTCGAAGGTGGTGCCGCTCGGCATCGGCGCGGCGTTCACGCCGTCGCTCCTCGCCCTGCAGATCCTCGTCGTGTCGGGCGACCCGTGGCATCGAAGGTCGCTCGCGGTGGCGGCTGGAGCCGGATCCGCGTTCGGCATCGTCGGGCTGCTCGCCCTGCTCGGCTTCGCGCAGCTCCCGGCTCAATCCGCATCAGCGGGCGGTGGCGACATCGTCGGTGGCCTGATCCGACTGGCGGCGGCAGGCGTCCTCGCCGGCGTGACCGTCTTCATGCTCTGCCCGCATCCCGTGCTCCAGAAGCGGGTCGAGGCGGGCATCAGTGCGCGTGCCGCCCGCGCCTCGCTCGTCGCCTTCTTCGTCATGCCATTCCTGCTGAGCATCAAGGATGTCTCGTCGTTCGTGCTGCTCATCCCGGCGATTCATGACATCGCAGTGTCGCCGGCCGCCCTGTTCGACCGGGTGATCGCCTTGGCAGTGCTCTACGCGCTGGCGCTCGTCGGGGTCCTCGCACCGCCTGCTGCCAGGCTCGCGCTCGGTCATCGAGCGGAGCGCCCGATGCAGGCGATCTACCGGTTCACCATGGACAACCAGTTCAGGATCGTCGGCGGGGTCGCGCTCGTCATGACCGTCTACCTAGTCGTCTCCGGTGTCGCAGAACTCCGCTAGCCCCCCGGTGTTGCAGGTTGTCCCCGTTCGCCCGGTTCACGCGCCAGGCAGGCAGGCGGCCAGCGATGGCTGGCCGGTCTGATCGAACGTCACTCGGCGAGGCCAGCCTTGCGCAGGGCCTTCCACGCGAGGGGGAGCAGCCCTGCCGCGGCGAGGATCTTCAATGCGTCGCCGACGAGGAAGTCGCGAACGCCGTACGACCATGCCGACTCAAGGCCGAACCACGGAAGTCCGGTCGAGTACTTGAGCCAGACGGTGCCGATCACGTAGATGATCGCGTTGCCGATGACCATGAGGGCGACTGCGCGCCAGAAGGTGCGGGTCGAGCCGTTCTCGGCGATCCGACCGACGACGAAGGCGGCGACGATGAAGGCGACGATGTAACCGTAGGTCGCTCCGCCGAAGCCAGAATCACCCAGGCGGAAGATGGGAGCGCCAAGTGAGCCCACCAACGCGTATAGGACCATTGCCGCGGTGCCGCGCCATTGCCCGAGCACACCGGCGCTGAGCACCACGGCGAACGTCTGCAGGGTGAGCGGAACGACCGGGTTCCAGGGCAGGTAAAAGGCGAATTGGGCACTGGCCGCGACGAACGCGGCGCCGCCCACGACGAGGACCACATTGCGCACCCAGGCGACAGGGACGACGTCCGCGATGACGCGGGGTTGCGGTGCGGCGAATGCCATGGGTCCTCCTAGGAAGAAGCGCGCGAGCGTTTCGCACGCCCGAACACTATCGGGTTGCGATGGTGCGGTATCCAAGGCCATACTTAACCGCAATTCAGTCGTATGCCATGCCGAGTCGTTGGGGAAGACGAACTCGACGAGGGAGCGACGATGGCAACGCACGTGACGGTCAAGAAGGCCCAGAACCACGCCAGCGAAGCGCATGGCGTGGTGTTCATCCATTCCACGAGTCGAGCCCTGTGCCCGCACCTCGAGTGGGCGCTTGCCCGCGTGTTCGGAATTCAGGTGGCCGTCGACTGGGCCGAGCAGCCGATTTCCCCGGGCTCCCTTCGCGCCGAGATCATGTGGCGGGGCCCGGTCGGAACCGGAGCCCGGCTCGCGAGCGCGCTCGTCGCCTTCACCCTAGTGCGCCATGAGGTCACCGAGGACGCAGCGCCTGGGCGCACCGGAGAGCGGTTCAGCGCGACGCCGAGCCTTGGCCTGTTTCGCGCCGACATCGGCCCGCACGGCGACGTGATGGTCTCCGAGGATCGACTGCGCAACGCCGTCGCCAAGTCATCCGCGAGCGGTGCCTCACTCACGGACGCGATCGCCCGACTCGTAGGCGATCCATGGGACGCCGAGCTTGAGCCATTTCGGTTCGCCCACGAAGGCTCGACCGTGCGGGTGCTGCCACAGGTGGTGTGAACGGCCGCTCGCGGGGCAAATCGCCGCAGCGTCCGAATCCTCGCGCCCGGCCCCCGACTACAGCGGGATGTTGCCGTGCTGTCCGCGCACGCCGGGGGTGTCGAGGAGTACGAGAGCGACGGCCCGCCGGGTCAGCTTGGGATCGACGACCTCGTCGACAACGCCGATCTCGACTGCCCTCGCGACGCCACCCGAGATGACCTCGTGCTCGGCGGCCAACTCGAGCTCGACCTGGGCACGCGCATCCTCAGGCACTTCGGCGAGGCGCCTGCGATGCAGGATCCTGATGGCCGCCACCGAGCCCATGACCGCGACCTCGGCATCAGGCCACGCGAAGACCCGGGTCGCCCCGAGCGAGGAGGAGTTCATCGCGACGTAGGCGCCGCCGTATGACTTGCGGGTGACGACGGTGACTCGGGGCACGACGCACTCGGCGAAGGCGTGGAGCAGTTTCGCGCCACGGCGTACGACGCCCTCCCACTCCTGTCCGAGACCGGGCAGGTAGCCAGGGACGTCGACAAGCACGACGAGCGGGACGGCGAACGCATCGCACATCCGGACGAATCGGGCCGCCTTCTCGGCACTCGAGGAGTCCAGGCACCCGCCGAGGCGCATCGGGTTGTTTGCGACGATGCCGGTCGTTCGGCCGCCGAGCCGGCCGAGGCCGACGACGATGTTCGGGGCCCAGCGCTCGTGAAGCTCGACGAAGGTGCCCTCATCGACGAACGCCTCGACTATTGGATGGACGTCGTAGGCACGGCGGGCCGACTCGGGCATGAGCGCCCCGAGGTCGACGTCGTCGATGGAGTCGATGTCCAGCGAGCCCTGGTGGCCGAGGAGTGAGGCCAGGCTCCTCGCGCGATCGAGTGCCTCCTGCTCGCTCTCGGTGGTGATGTGGACGACGCCGCTGCGGCGTCCGTGCGGCTCGGAGCCACCGAGGGTCTCCATGTTGACGTCCTCGCCGGTGACGGACCTGACGACCTCCGGGCCGGTGACGAAGATCCGGCCGGCCGGCGCCATGATGACGATGTCGGTCAGCGCAGGGCCGTAGGCGGCGCCGCCCGCGGCTGGGCCGACGACGACGGAGATCTGCGGCACCTTGCCCGAGGCGCGGGTCATGGCGGCGAAGACCCGTCCGACACCGTCGAGGCTCAGCACGCCCTCGCGCAGTCGGGCGCCGCCCGAGTGCCAGATTCCGATGACCGGAGATGAGTCGGCGAACGCGCGGTCGTAAGCGGTGATGATGGCCCGGCAGCCGTCATTGCCCATGGCCCCGCCCTGAACGGTCGGGTCGGTCGCGAAGGCGACGATGTTCGTGCCGTTGGCGCGGCCGACTGCGGCGAGCACGCCACGGTCATCCTCGGGGGTGATGGTCGTGAAGACACCGCCGTCGAAGAGGTTGGTGAGCCTGGCCCGCGGGGAGCGGGGGTCGAGCTCGGTGTCGCTGGCGGTGGCTGCGGTCATGTCAGGCGCTCCTGAAGATGAGGGCGACATCGTGGCCGCCGAAGCCGAATGAGTTGTTGAGGGCGGCGATGTCACCGGATGGCAGGGGGCGAGGGGATCCGGTTGCGACGTCGAGTTCGACCGCAGGGTCCTTGTCGACGAGGTTTGCGGTCGGTGGCACGACCCGGTCGCGCAGGGCGAGGAGCGTGAAGATGGACTCGATGGCGCCGGCTCCGCCGAGGAGATGGCCCGTCATCGACTTCGTCCCCGTGACGACAGCGCGGTCGGTGTCGGCGCCGAGGGCCCGGCGAATCGCGACAGCCTCGGCGATATCGCCCTGCGGCGTGGAGGTGGCATGGGCGTTCACGTGGACGATGTCGGCCGCAGTGAGCCCGGCCTCCTCGAGGGCGAAGGTGATCGCCCGTGCGGCACCCCTGCCTTCTGGGTCGGGCTGGGCGATGTGGTGGCCGTCCGATGTGAGTCCGGCACCCGCGTAGACGCCGTAGATCTTCGCGCCGCGCGCGGCGGCGAATTCGGCGGATTCGAGGACGAGCATCCCGGCACCCTCGCCCATGACGAAGCCGTCGCGACCTAGGTCGTAGGGCCGGGAGGCGGCGAGGGGATCGTCGTTGCGGGTCGAGAGGGCTCGCATGGCAGCGAAGCCGGCCATGGTGATGGGGTGGATGCAAGCTTCGGTTCCGCCGGCGATGACGACATCGGCTCGGCCGGTCTGGATCATCCTCGCGCCATAGGAGATGGCCTCCGCTCCCGAGGCGCAGGCGCTCACCGGGGTGTGGACGCCGGCGCGTGCGCCGACCTCGAGGCCGACGATCGCCGCCGGCCCGTTCGGCATGATCATCGTGACCATGTGGGGGGAGATGCGCGATGGCCCACGCTCGAGGAGGGTGTCGTAGGAGTTCATGAGCGAGGTGATGCCGCCGATGCCGGAGGCCACGACCGCGCCGAGTCGATCAGGGTCGATCGAGGTGATGCCTGCATCCGCCCAGGCCTCGCGCGCCGCGATGAGCGCGGCTTGCTGCGAGCGGTCCATCTTGCGGACGTCGACCCGATCAAGGACGTCGGCCGGCTCGACCGCCATGATGCCGGCGATCTTCGAGGGCTGTTCGGCGACCCACGGCTCGTCGATGATCCGAATGCCTGGCTGGCCGGAGAGCACGCGCTGCCAACTCGAATCGACGTCGCCACCAACTGGGGTGGTCATGCCGAGGCCGGTGACGACAACCTGACGGGTCATTGCTTCTCCTGCAGTCATGACGGGATGGCCGGGGGGTTCAAGGGTCCTGATGCGAGGCGGGGACGCTGATCGAACGCGTCCCCGCCTGCGCGGGTCAGGAGTTTGCTGCGATGAAGTTGACGGCGTCGCCGACGGTCTTGAGGTTCTTGACCTCGCTGTCGGGGATCTTCACGCCCCACTTGTCCTCGGCCGCCATGACGACCTCGACCATCGACAGCGAGTCGATGTCAAGGTCATCGACGAAGGACTTGTCCGCCTGGACGTCCTCGACCGGCACGCCGGCAACCTCGTTAACGATGACGGCAAGGCCGCTCAGAATGTCCTGGCTCATGATTCCCTTTCGTGTGCTTGATAAGAACTCGGTGATGGTGATGTCGTGCGGTGGCGCCTAGGTCGTGCTTTTGTCGTGCGATGGTGCGTGTGACGTCCGGTAAAGCCTGATGGTGATGCTGAGAGGGTAGTGCTACGGGAGCGTGACGACCTGCGAGGCGAAGACGAGTCCGGCCCCGAACCCGATGAGCAGGGCCGTTCCCCCGCTTTTCGCCTCACCGGTTCGGAGCATCCGCTCCATCGCGAGTGGAACCGAAGCGGCCGAGGTATTGCCCGAGGTGACGATGTCCCGGGCGACCGGAACGTGCGCGGGGAGCTTGAGCGCCTTCACCATCGCGTCGGTGATGCGGTTGTTCGCCTGGTGCGGGATGAAGGCATCGAGGTCGCCTGCATCGACGCCTGCTGCATCGAGGGCGCGCTGAGCGGCCTTGGCCATCTCGCCGACCGCCCAGCGAAAGACCTGCTGCCCCTGCATCGTGATGACCGGGAATATGGGCCCGCCGTTGTCGCGGTACTCGATGAGCGACTGCGACATGTTGATGGCGTCCTTCTGGCCGCCATCGGCACCCCAGACGGTCGGGCCGATGGCGGGGACGTCGGATGGGCCGATGACGACGGCTCCTGCGCCATCGGCGAAGAGGAAGGCGGTGCTCCTATCCCGGGGGTCGATCCAGTCGGTGAGCTTCTCGACACCTATGACGAGAACGTAGGCGGAACTGCCGCTTCTCACCATGTCGTTCGCCAGCGAGACGCCGAAGCAGAAGCCGGCGCACGCGGCCGAAATGTCGAAGGCGGCGGCCTCGGTCGCCCCGACACGCGCGGCAACCTCAGTTGCCGCGGAGGGAGTCTGGTACGGGTGCGTCACGGTAGCGACGAGCACCATGCCGATGTCGGTAGGCGCGAGTCCGGCCCCCGCGATCGCCTTGCGCGCTGCGGAGGAAGCCATGTCGACGACGGACTCGTCCTTCGCCGCGAAGCGGCGCTCGGTGATGCCGGATCGCTCCTGGATCCACTCGTCCGATGAGTCGATGAGCGCGCAGATCTCGGCGTTCGTCACGACACGGTCGGGACGATGGACGCCGACGGACATGATGCGGGCGAACTCGGCGCCGTGCTGGGTGCGGATGGCGGCGGTCATCCGGTCGACTCCTGCGACTCCGGGTGGAGCCGGACGATCGGCTGGCCGGGAGAGACTGGGTCGCCGTCGTGGACGAGCCACTCGACGACGACACCGCCGTGGGGAGCGACGACCGGGGTGCTGTCGCGCAGGGTGTCGATGGTGCCGACGGTCGCGCCGATGGCGAGCGACTCGCCCACCGGCGTCGTGAGCGTCTGGGCGAAGGTTCCCTTGACCGGAGCGATGAGCAGACGCCACGTGGGCTGACTCCCGATTGGAGTGTGGGTCGTGTGGGCGGCGATCATGGCCCAGGCGGCGTCAAGGTCGTCGGGTGTCTTGACCGCGAGGGTCTCGACTCCGGGGAGGGCCCGCTTGACGAGGCCGGTGAGGGTGCCGGCCGGCGGGATCTCGATGACCGCCGTTACCCCGAGCTCGCCCATCGTGCGCATGCACAGGTCCCAGCGGACGGGGTTGCTCACTTGGGTGACGAGGCGCCGCAGGACGTCGCGGCCGTCGTGGACGACCTGCCCGTCGGCGTTCGAGATGAATCGCAGGCGAGGGTCGTGGGTGGAGATGGACCGCGCATAGCCGCCGAGCACGCCGGTGGCCGGTGCCATGTGCGAGGTATGGAAGGCGCCCGCGACCTCGAGGGGCCGTACTCGGGCGCCATCTGGGGGATCTGCTGCGAAGGCGGCGAGTTGCTCCATCGTGCCGGCGACGACGATCTGGCCGGCACCGTTCATGTTGGCGGGGGTGAGGCCGTGCTCCTTCGCCTTGGCGACGACTGCATCGGCATCGCCACCGAGCACGGCGCTCATGCCGGTCGGCGTGACGGCTGCCGCTGCAGCCATCGCCTTGCCTCGCTCGCGCACGAAGACCATGGCCTGCTCCGCGCTCAGGACGCCAGCACCGACAGCGGCGGTGATCTCGCCGACGGAATGCCCGGCGCCGGCCGCGACCTGGCTGAAGGCCGAGCCGGGGTGCGGAAACAGGGACAGGAGGGTGACGAGCCCGGCGCCGACGATGAGTGGCTGCGCGATCGCGGTGTCGCGGATGGTGTCGGCATCGGAGACTGTGCCGTGGGTGATGAGGTCGATGCCGCTCACCGCCGAGAGCCAGTCGAGACGCTCGCGCACGCCCTCGAGCTCGAGCCATGGGAGGAGGAAACCGGGGGTTTGGGCGCCTTGGCCCGGAGCGACGACGGCGAGCATGGTTTGAGCCTTCCGGTAAAGAGGTCCGGCTGCGGTACCGCGGCTGCCAACGTCTCGGGGGATGAACTTGTAGGAACCCTACAAGACTCTCAGGGTGGGAGCTGCAGGGATGAGCGGCGAACCCCGGGATGAAATCACCAAGAACACACTCAAATCACCACATTCCCAGTCATTTCATCCAGAATCTGGACGAAATGACTGGGGGGTGTCGGAAATGTCGGATTTGGTGGTCAGTTGAGCCGGCCGAGAGTGAGGCCGATCCGCAGCGCGTAGGCGCCCCGCGGATCGGTGGCGCTCCAGCCGGTGACCTCGGCGATCCGCCTGAGCCGATACCGCACGGTATTCGGGTGGATGAACAGGGCCCGCGCGGTGGCCTCGAGGGACGGCACCTGCTCAAGGTAGGTCGCCGCTGTCAGCAGGAGCGCGGGATCGGCGCTCAGCTGCCTGTACACCTGCTCGACGAGCTGGTGGGCGGCACCCGAGTCTCCCGCGAGCGCGCGCTCCGGCAGCAGGTCGTCGGCGCTGACCGGGCGGGGTGCGCGCTCCCACCCGGGCGCGGCGCGCAGGCCGAGCAGCGTTGACTGCGCGGCCGCCGGGATCTCGGCGAACGACCCGATGAGCCGGCTGAACACGACCGCACCCTCGCCGAAATGGGAGCTGAGCAGCCGGGCCGCGCGGGTCGGGTCCTCGGCCCGTCCGACGAGTGCGAGGACGGTGGTCCCGTGAACACCGGCGAGGAGATCGAGATCGTGGTTGGCCGCCGCGCGGCGCATGACCTCGAGGCCGCCCTCCGGATCGCCGCCCGGAACCTCGCCCGCGACGACGACGATGCCCTCGCGCCCGGTCCAGCCGAGCGCGGCGGCGCGGCCGAGCACGAAGTCGTCGAGGTCATCGCGCAGCAGGGCATCGATGATGAGGGCCTCGAGCCGGGCGTCCCACGCGCCGCGAGCCTCAGCCGCCCGCGCATAGACCTCGGCCGCCGCGAATGCGATCTCGCGGGAATACATGAGGATGGCCTCGCGCAGCGCGGGCCGGTCGGCGGGATCGGATAGCTCCTCGATCGCCGACTCGACGACCGCGATCGTCGTGCGAACGAGGGCGACGGTCTGCTCGAGGCTGAGGATCCGGGCTAGCTCCCGCGGGGCAGCCCCGAAGACGTCGGTCGTGAGGGTGCGCCGGCTGCTCGGCGCGTTGTACCAGTCGACGAAGGCCGTGATGCCGGCCTGGGCGACGAGCCCGACCCAGCTCCGCTCCCGGGCCCCGAGATCGCGATACCAGGGCAGGCCCTCCTCCATGAGCCGCGTGGCCGCGGTCGTGAGGGCGCCCGACGACTGCGGGAGCCGAGGGGAGCGCTGGTCGGCCACCGATCAGCCGATATTGACGCCGATGATCCGGCCCACTCCGAAGGTGACGACCGCAGCACCGACACCCCACGCGAGCTGCCTGGCCGCTGAAAAGGCCATGCCGCGACCCGAGAGTCGGCCGACGACGCTCCCGACGACGACCATCGAGATGAGCGAGAGGGTGATGGCGAGGATCAGGGGAATGCTCGTGCTCGCGGTGGGGCCGGTGAAGAACAGGTATGGCAGGACGACGACCGACGCCCCGATCGCAAAGGCGATGAAGCTCGAGACTGCCACCTTGATCGGGTTCCCGAGCTCATTGGGATCGAGGCCGAGCTCCTCCCTGGCGAGGGTCTCGAGCGCCGTCTTCGGATCAGACATGATCTGCGCTGCGACCATGGCCGACTGCTCCCGGGAGAGGCCCTTCGCCCGGTAGATGAGCTCGAGCTCCTTTTGCTCCTCCTCTGGCTTCTCGCGCAGTTCGGTCGCCTCCATCTCGATCTCGCGCCGAAAGAGATCACGCTGGCTCGCGACGCTCACGTACTCCCCGGCCGCCATCGAGAACGCTCCGGCGAGCAGTCCCGCCAGCCCCGCGAACAAGATGGTGCTGTTGTTCGGAGCGGCCCCGGCAAACCCCATGACGAGCGCGGTGTTCGACACGAGCCCGTCGCTCACCCCGAAGACTGCGGCCCGCATCGACCCTGACCGATCGACCCGGTGCCAGCTCTCGCCGCCGACCGCGATCGCCTTGCGAGGAGCCATGACGACCCTGGCCTGGTCCGCGCGCATCTGACGGAAGGTCTCGGCGTGTTCGCGCTCGTCAGTCGACATCGACGGAAGGGCCTCCGGCTCGGCGTCGTACATGCCCTCGGCCGCGGCCTCGGTCTGCTCGAGGGTCTCCAGGATGCCGTCGATGCCGAGCGCACGAGCGCGACTGAGCAGCTCGGCATCTCCCGGGTCCAGGCTGCCGGGCGGGTTGGGCGCATCGATGCCGTGCTCGGCGAGCTTCGCGGCCCAGTGCTCGGCGTGCCTGTCCTCGATGTCGGCGAGCTCGAGGAGTGCCTCGCGCCGGTCGCCCTCGACGGTGTCCGCGAGTGCGCGGTACAGGAGCGAGGCGTTGCGCTCCGCCGCGAGGTAGTCCAGGAACCGTCGTGGGTCGTCCGTCGCCATGGCCTGCCTATCCCGAGCCCTCGGTATTGCCCGCATCGGCTGCTGTCGGATCGCTCAGCTGATACTGCTCGATCGCCCCCGCAAGCCTGCCACGATCGAACTCGCCACGCTTGGCGAGCATCGTGAGCGCCTGGACCGTGATGGACTCCGCGTCGACGAGGAAGTGCCGCCTGAGGGCGCCGCGTGTATCCGACATCCCCCAGCCGTCGGTCCCGAGAGACGTGAAGTCCTGCGGGACCCACTCGCTGATCTGGTCCTGCACCGCGCGCATCCAGTCGGAGACAGCGACCACCGGGCCGGAGCGGGCCTGGAGTCGCTGCGTGACGTAGGCGGTTTGCTGCTCGCCCTCCGGGTTGAGGAGATTGTGGCGGTCGACGGCGAGGCCGTCGCGACGAAGCTCGTTCCAGGACGTCACGGACCAGACGTCGGACTGCACTCCCCAGTCATCGCGCAGGAGGTCCTGCGCGCGCAGGGCCCAGTTCACCCCGACCCCGCTCGCGAGCAGCTGGACGCGGAGGCCCTCGCCGGGCCCTTCGCTCACCAGGTGCATGCCGCGCAGGATGCCCTCGAGATCGATGTCATCGGGCTCGGCGGGCTGCGGGTAGGGCTCGTTGTAGAGCGTCAGGTAGTAGAAGACGTTCTCGGGATCCTCGCCGTACATGCGGCGAAGCCCGTCCTTGACGATGTGCCCGAGCTCGTACCCGTAGGCCGGGTCGTACGCAACAACGCCGGGGTTGGTCGAGGCGAGGAGCAGCGAGTGGCCGTCCTCGTGCTGCAGGCCCTCGCCATTGAGGGTCGTGCGGCCCGCCGTGGCGCCCAGCACGAAGCCCCGGGTCATCTGGTCCATCGCTGCCCAGAAGGCATCGCCCGTGCGCTGGAACCCGAACATCGAGTAGAAGATGTAGACGGGGATCATCGGCTCGCCCTGCGTGGCGTAGGAGGTGCCGACGGCGGTGAATGACGCGACGGAGCCGGCCTCGTTGATGCCCTCGTGCAGGATCTGCCCGGTGACCGACTCCTTGTAGGACAGCATGAGCTCGCGGTCGACCGAGATGTACTGCTGCCCGTGCGGGGAGTAGATCATCGCGGTCGGGAAGAGCGAGTCCATGCCGAAGGTGCGTGCCTCGTCGGGGATGATCGGCACGAATCGGTGGCCGATGTTCTTGTCCTTGAGGAGGTCCTTGAACATCCGCACGAACGCCATGGTGGTCGCGATCGGCTGCTTGCCCGAGCCCCGGCGAACGGCCTCGTAGGCGGAATCCCCCGGTAGCTGCAAAGGGGTGTTGTTCACGCGTCGCGACGGCACCGAGCCGCCGAGCTTGCGCCGGGTCTCGAGTGCGTACTCGACGACCGGGTTGCTCGCGCCAGGGTGGTAGTAGGGCGGCAGGTAGGGGTCCATCGCCGAGTCGGGGATCGGGATGTGAAGCCGGTCGCGGAACTCCTTGAGGTCGTCGAGGGTGAGCTTCTTCATCTGATGGGTTGAATTGCGACCCTCGAAGTGGGAGCCCAGGGTCCAGCCCTTGATGGTCTTCGCGAGGATGACGGTGGGCTGGCCCTTCACCTTGG
>WLOY01000180.1 GCA_009699015.1 Actinomycetota bacterium
GACTCTCCCGCGAGGCTCAGGTACTGGGACGGCGGAACGTGGACCGAGAAGACCTCCAACAAGCCGGACCATTGATCAAGATTGTGATTCGAGCCGTTCAACCAGTCGAGCGCGGACGCGAACCTGCGAGTGCACGCTCCAATCGCAAATCAGGTTCGGACGTTGATACAAGGATGTCCAATAGTCGGAAACCCGTGGGAACCGCGAGACGACTGCCCCCGGGCTCTGTACCCATGGGGTATCCAAAAAACCGGACCTTCGGCGGGGGCATGGGTCGAAAGTCATTGGTGGCAATGCCCTTGGCCTTACTGCTTGAGCAGAGGGGGGAGGGGGCATGGCCCTGCCCTCGTTCGCTCTGCGTGAATTGCAGCGCGTGCATGCTGCGCTCAGGTTCGATGGGTCGAGCCTGAGCGATGGGGCGATGTCGATTGGGATGACGTGGTCGACTGTCGCATCAGGGCCGAGCAGTGGCTTGCCGCAGTAGGCGCATGTCCATTGGTCTCGTTGGAGGATCTCGATGCGGGTGCGCTGCCAGTCTGATCCGTAGCCTTGCTGCGTCGATGATGCTGGTCGTGTTCTCGTGCTGGGCGTGGGCTTGTGGTGGGGGCAGTGGTTGCCTTGGCTGAGTGCTCCGCATTCGAGGCAGGGCGTGTGCGTGGAACCCCCAGACTTGCCGCGCTGCGTGGACAGGGTCGGCAGCGCCTGCACGTGCTGTTCGCCTCGGCGAACTGGGTGATTCGGGCTCGTGCCTTCCGCCTGCTGGGTGCCAGCACGAGCAAGCCTGCCCGAAGCACGCGAGCGCCACACCGAATCGTCGTCATCGTGCCTGGGTCGGCTTTACCTCGGCCCGCCACGCCGGTCCGGAGGTACCCTGCGCCGCAAGCGCCGTGACGGTCGGCGTTTCCTTGGGCGTGGACACAACCTTCCGGTAGGTCGTGCCTCCGCAAGGGCAGTTCCGTGCCCGCTTCTACCTAGCGGAGTGCACGGCGGCGGCTAATATTGTCTGACATTCTGTGCTTGTGGGCCCTTCGGCCCCGGTGCGACTTCGAATTCCACGGTCCGGCCTTCCCCCAGGGTCTTGAATCCCTGACCGGAGATGGCTGAGAAGTGGACGAAGACGTCTCTTCCTCCACCGTCGGGGGTGATGAATCCAAATCCCTTGGAGTCGTTGAACCACTTCACTATCCCCGTCGCGCCCTTGACCTTGCTGGGCTTGGCGACGGTCGACCGGCAATCGGCCTCAGACCCCTCGCAGGTGCAGGTCACCTTTTCGCCGTCCCTCGTGCATGTCCACGTCGCAAGCACGACCTCGGCGGGGACCTCGGCTGGCGCTGACGACATGGGGGCAGATGGGGCCGGTGCCGCGGTCGATGCCTCCGGCACTGGCACTGCCGCCGACGTGGCGGCGGTCGGCGCCGAGGCCGTCGTGCCGGATCCGCATCCCGCGAGGAGCAGCGCTCCTGCCGCAGCCATGGACACCATCAGTGTCGTGACCGTCCTGGGTGCATGCATGGGTCGGTTCCTTCCGTCGCCTCCACGCTGCAACCGCCGCGCCACCTCGGATTCTGGGTGCCCCCGGCACGCCGGGCAAGCCTCGTGCGGCCAGGCGTGAGGACCCGCGCACGAAGTGTGGTGCTAGCCCCCCACTTTCGCAGGGCTGACCGGGAGGCGCCCGGAGTGCTGATACCTTCCGACTCCCACAGTGGAATGGAGGCATCATGGCTGGGAAGTTCGAGGTGTACGAGGACAAGGCAGGCAAGTTCCGGTTCCGCCTGAAGGCCGGGAACGGCGAGATCGTCGCCGTGGGCGAGGCCTACGAGACGATGGCAGCCGCGCAGGAAGGCTGCGCCGCGGTGCAGCGGGCCGCTGACGGCGCGACCGTCGTCGAGGCCGACAACTAGGGACGATCGGCGGGTATTGCAGCACCTCGCAGCACCTCATCTGGTCCTTGTGAATATTGCTCTCATGAGAAACTTCCAGTTGAGGTGCTGCATTGCTGGGTCCCGTCATTGCCGGGCTTCCTCGCTGAAGTTCTCGGCGCGAAGTCGTCGTCCTCGGACGATGGTTCGCGTGCCGCGTCCGGTGCCGGATTCGACGTGCACCGGCCATTGCTCGGCATCGGTCGGCTTACGCTTGCAGTCGAGTAAGTGCGTGACGATGCAGAAGGGCCCGGCGACCGCCGTGCAATTCGGACAGTGCGGGTGACTCGTCACGATGGCTCTGCTGGGAGCGATATCGCTACGGTCGATGCCGGATACTTCTGCGCGTATGCGATGGGCACCAGTCCGAGTAGGACCGGCAGATCGTCGGTGATGTCGGCGTCATGCGTGCGCGCGCCAGGAAGCACGGTGATCAGTAGGTCGCCCTCGTCGACGAAGACACCCTCGGCGAGCGTTGCCTTGGCCATTCCATTCAACTGCCCGAGGAACGGAGCGACGTAGGCAGCCCACTTGGCTTCCTTCGCGTCGTCCCATTCAGTCACGAATTCCGTGTCGGGGATTCCCAACCGCGCCGCGGGTATCCGCAACTCAGCCCAGTTGATGCGTAAGTCTTTGCCCCCGTTATCGGTACTGAGCAGTACTCCCCAGTCGGGGTTTGCGGCGACGACGTCCCAGTAGGGCTCTCCGTCGTTGTGGATCTCGGTGGCCTTTGCTGCCACGCCGTGTTCGGCCAAGACTCGGGCCGCCCGCAGGATGCCGGCAGGGATGTCCTGCTGATGCCGCTTGTTGGACTTGGGCATGTCGCAGACCTGGCAGACGCCCGTCCGTTCGTAGTCGACGAAGACGTGGATCTCCATGTGATCGGACGCGGTTCCGCGGCGCGTCAGCGCCAAGGGACCGTCGGACGATCCTTGTATCTCTTCTCTCTCTCCTCCCTTTGGGTCGGAGAGGAGAGAGAGTGGATTGGATTGGTCCTCCTTACTAAGGCCATGAGTAAGGGCCTTACGCAGGTCGATGCCTTGGTTGGGGCAACCCTTCGTGCACTTCCGATGGTCTCCGATCCCGTGCAGTCGACCCCGCTCGCGGTACGCATCTTGGTACGCACGGTTCTTCGCCCTGTCGTCCTCGACCCGTGCCTTGGTCCGCTGGTGCTGCAGGAACTCCTGTGCAATGACGAGGCCTTGGGGATGCCGGTCCACGAGTCCTGCTGCGATGAGTCTGCTGACCGCCTCGTCGGCATCCGCGTGATCGGTGACAAGTGTCAGGGGCACGTCAATGAGTCCGTCAGTGAGGTTGCGCGTGCAGTGGGTGAGCAGTTCCGTGAACAGGTGCCGGTCGGAGCGGTCGAGCCGCAACCGGATCATGTGCATGGGCCACTCGTCGGGATAGAGGGCGTATGTCATGGCCGCCCCCGCTGAAGCCGGCGATGCAGGCGAAACCGTTGGTCTATCCGACGCAGTTCGATTGCGCGGCCCGGCGTCTCTCGACGTGCGCGCTCAAGCGCCCGTCGCTCGCGGGGCGACCGATCGGCGTAGTCGAACGCAGTGGCGCCGAGGGCGCGTGTCATCACCGAGACGAACTCAGGCATCGGGTTCGGGGGATGCGTGCACGATTCCGCTCGGCAGCCAAACCCCTCAAGCAAACGCGTCGCGGCGGCGTCGAGTCCATCGGCCCGCAGTGGAATCATGGCCGCCGCAATGTGCTCGTGACCGGTCTGGACCCATTTCCGGATGTTCACGTCGAAAGCCATTCGGCCCTCGTAGCCAGTGACGCCAGATGCGATGACCGCATCCCCGGTAGGGCTGGCCGGTGAAATCGCGGAGTGTGCGGCGCGCAGGATCGCCCGTGCGCCTTCCGCGTAGGGGCCGCTCACGTCTTCACCCAGTTGGGCGCACAGCCGGGGGCGCGGAGGACGTCAAGAGTTGTACGACCCTCGACCGGAAGAACGAATGTTTCGATGGAGTCCGCGGCGTTCCATCGGTCGAAGAGGACCCGGTCGCTGGCGCCGGCCTCGATGGACGCGTCGCTTGCCGGGCAACCGCTGGAGTGGCCGATGAGCCAGCGATTGCGTCGGCTACCCGCGTCGGTCCTCTCGACCGCCACGCGAGCGGAGGATTCGATGTCCTGCAGGCGTATGCCGTCTCCGTCATCGCGCCCGAGCGTGGAGCCGCCGGGCAGCGCTGACCTGCTACTGGGCATGATTTGAGCCGCCGCTGTCCCCATGCTGCTCACGTGTCTCTGCATGAGATGCCCCGTCGCTCGATGTCTGCTCGTCGACGAAAGCGAGGACGCAGTGGTCGGGGACGAGGCGCTTCCGACCGACCTTCACGCTGCGAAGGCGCCCGGAGCGGATGAGTGCGAAGACATGCGTTCGCCCGCAACGCAGGTACTCGGCGACTTCGAGCACGTCGTTCAAGGGCGCGAGTTGTCCCGACTGGCGGTCGGTGCGCCCGGCCTCCAGCCCTTTCGTAGGTGCCTGGCATTCCATGAGCGATCCTTCCCGTTCGGCTGAATATCCTCTAGAACGTATAGGTTCATTCGAGGCCAAGCAACATGTACTAGAAGGTTGACCCCCAACCCTCCGATCTTGTACCGTGGTGAACGTGAGCGAACCAATCGTCTTCTGGCAGGCCATCAGCGATCGAACGGCTGTCGCTTGGACCAAGTCCGGAGAGAAAGGTGGGGCGTTTGTCTACGAAGGGCCGGTGGGCCTCGTCATGTGGGGCGACATTTCATGGGAGGGGCTCCAGGGGATCGGCCTCTCGCGCCTCAGCCATAGGCGGACGGGGTATCCCGAATGGGTCCAGCCGGAGCCACCATCGCATCAGGAGATCCAAACGCAGTGGGCGCTCGGGGCCTCTGCTAGGGCCATGGTGGCCCGGAGGCCGCCGGGTCGTGTGAAGGAGTTGCTGCGTGCGGACCTGGAGGCACGTCGAGGCGAGCGTCTCGTCGCGCGCCAGTCGGACGAGATGCCCGATTCCTTCTACCGAAGGGTCGCCAACTTCTACAAGGCGACGATGGAGACCGGGGGAAAGCCGACGACGGCAATCGCCGAGTCGGCTGGCGTCCCGAAGACGACTGCGGCGCGATGGGTGCGGGAGGCGCGACAGCGCAATTTCCTCCCGCCGACGACGAAGGGAAGGTCGAGGGCATGAGCGAGCCACGAAGTCGCAAGCGCGGCAACGGCGAGGGGTCGATCCGGCTGCGCAAGGACGGACGGTACGAGATCACCGTCACCGACCCGGCCACCGGCAGGCGGCGCAGCGAGTACGCGCGCACCGACCCGCAGGCCAAGCGCGCCCTGCGCCGGATGACCGCGCGGGCGGACGCGGGGGAGGTGGTCCTCGACGCCGGCGCCTCGGTCCGGTCCTACGCCCGGGAGTGGCTCGCCTCGCGGGCCGGGCATCGGCGCAGGGCATCCACGGTCCGCGAATACGAGTACCGGTTCGAGAAGTGGATCCTCCCGGCGATCGGGGGACTTCGGCTCCGCGAGGTCACGATGCTCGATGTCGAGGACCTCTTCGACGCCCTGCTCGCGCAGGGGCTGGCCCGCGGGACCGTCAAGGCGGTGCGCAACGCGCTGGCCGCGATGATGACCGACGCCGTACGGGCCCGGCACCTAGCGACGAACGTCGTTCGGGATGCGCGCATGCCGGAGTCCGACGAGGAGGAGCCCATCGAGATCCCGACCGACGCCCAGGTCATAGCGCTGATGGAGGCCGTCGAGGGAACCGAGATCGAGGCGGTCGTGGCGCTCTGCGCAGGAGTCGGCGCCCGGATCGGCGAGGTGCTCGCGATGAAGTGGGCGGACGTCGACCTCGACGAGGGGAGGTGGAGGGTCGCCCGCACGATCACGCGTGGCCGGCAGGGGCAGACCCTGGTGGGGGCTCGGACCAAGACGGGACGATCGCGCGAGGTGTACCTGTTCCCCGAACTGGTCGTGGTGATGAGGAGGCAGAAGGCGCGCGTGGCGGAGGCGAGGCTCCGGTCGGCCCACTGGGAGGACCACGACCTTGCCTTCCCGACGAGCATCGGGACCCCGTGCGACCCGCACAATGTCCGCCGGGTCCTCAAGCCGCTGGCGCTGTCCGCGGGCTTCCCGGGGGCGTTCAAGGGCCTTCGGCACTGGTTCGCCTCGATCGCGACGACGATGTACCCGGAGGCGACCGTCGCCAAGGTCCTCGGTCACGCCCGGGTGAGCACGACGACGGACATCTACTCGCACCTGCGGCGCTCCGACGCGGAGCGGATCGGCGTTGCGGTCAGCGTTGCGGTCAACAGGAAAATCACCGGCGAAAACATGCTGCAGCGCAACGACTTAGTGCGCCCGGAGGGACTCGAACCCCCAACCGACCGGGTAGAAACCGGTTGCTCTATCCATTGAGCTACGGGCGCGCGTTCCTAGTCTTTCAGCAGGGCGAGCGATCGCGTCCGCGGGATGGCGAGTGCGGCGAGTGCCGCAGCAAGGGC
>WLOY01000181.1 GCA_009699015.1 Actinomycetota bacterium
CTGGATCGTGAAGGTGCTCTGCGATGCGTTGAAGTCCGCGGCACACTGCGAGAGGAAGACGTACGGGAAAGACGCGCCGCCACCGGCGACGCTGTTGGCGGCGTTTGCCGGAGCAGCGAGTGCAACGGTCGAGGCCACGAGAACACTGGTTGCAACGATCGCAAGGGTGCGACGCACGGTATCTCCTTTGTCATGGAAGTTGCTTACAAACATCAAGGTACGAGCCACTTCTTTACGATTGGAGTGGTTCTGGTGATGCTCCGCCGACGCCTCGATGAACAATCGGGGCCAAGATGAACGGCTGGTTAACCGAAGCGGCCATTCACGTAGTCAAGGGTGCGCTCATCCTTCGGGTTGCCGAAGATCTCAGTCGTCGACCCCTGCTCGATGACTCGCCCCGGCTCGTTCTCTGCCGCGAGGAAGAAGGCGGTGTTGTCCGCGACGCGGACGGCCTGCTGCATGTTGTGGGTCACGATGACGATCGTGACCTCCTTGGAGAGCTGGCGAATCGTCTCCTCGATCTTCAGGGTGGAGGCAGGATCGAGGGCCGAGCACGGCTCGTCCATGAGGAGTACGTGCGGCTGGACGGCGAGGGCCCGGGCAATCACCAGGCGCTGCTGCTGCCCACCGGAGAGCTCACCGCCGGCACGGTCGAGACGGTCCTTGACCTCGGTCCACAGTCCCGCCGCGGTGAGCGTCTCCTCGACGATGTCGTCGTGGTTGCTGCGCTTCATCCCCGACAGCTTGAGCCCCGACAGCACATTGCCGCGAATCGTCATGCTCGGGAACGGGTTTGGCTTCTGGAAGACCATTCCGATCGCCAGCCGAATATGCACCGGGTCGACGTCGCGCGAGTAGATGTCCTTGCCTTCGTAGAGGATCTCCCCTGCCAAGGCTGCGCCCGGAATGAGCTCATGCAGTCGGTTGAGGGTCCGGATGAAGGTTGACTTCCCGCAGCCCGATGGGCCGATGAGCGCCGTGACCGAGTGCTTCGGAAAGGACATGTTCACGCCCTCGAGCACCTTGCGCGGGCCGAACCATACGCTCACGTTCCGAGCTTCAAGCTCGGTCACCATGGAAGGTGCGGGCGTGGTCATCTCGGCCTCAAGGACATCGACACTCTCGAATTCGGCAGTGGACATTGCGTGCTCCTTCTCTATCGGCCCAGGCGCCCGCGACTGAGCACGCGGGCGAGGGTGAACAAAATGGCGACGAAGATCATGAGGGCGAGTGCTGCTCCCCAGGCGCGGGTCACGGCATCCGGGTACGGGAGGGCGACATTGTTGAAGATGTACGTGGGCAGGGAGGCGACCGGCGACCCAGTCGGGTTGAGGATCGTCTGGTCGCTATTACCCGCTGCGAGGAGCAACGGGGCTGTCTCACCGATGATGCGGGCAATGCCCAAGATGATCGCCGTGACGATACCTGTCCGCGCTGCCGGCAGGACCACCCGAAAGACGGTTCGGGCCCGCGTCGAACCGAGCGCGAGCGCTCCCGTCCGAAGCTCATCGGGTACGAGTCGCAGGACCTCCTCGGCGGTCCGGGCGACGGTCGGCAGCATGAGGATCGCGTAGGCGAGACCACCCGCGAGTGCGCTTTGCGTGAGCGCCCCGGTGACGATGAGAGTGGTGAGGATGAAAAGGCCGGCGACCACCGACGGCACGCCGCTCATCGACTGGACGAAGAACCGCACGTACGGCACGGCACGGCCGCGGACCTCGGTGATGTAGATCGCCGTCGCGATGCCGATCGGCACTGCCACGAGGGAGGCCAGGAAGACGATGAGCGCGGTGCCGAGGACCGCATGCCCGATGCCGCCGTACTCCAGCGGCGTGCTCGGGCTGATGTAGACGTTGTTCTGCAGGAGGAAGGACGGAGACAGTGCCTTCCAGCCGCGGACGATGAGCGAGCCGAGGAGGGACAGGAGGATCACGAGGCTGAAGACGGTGGCACCGATGGCGCTCACGATGACGACGGAGTCGGCGATGCCCCGTCGGCCGCGAGTGGCGAGGGATGCAAGCGTGGATGCCACGAGTTGCAGCGGCAGGTAGATCGCCACCATGAGCACGGGGGTCGGAATGCTGCTGGTCTGCCACAGGAACCCGGCGACAATGGCCGGGACAACGACCGCGAGCACGACCGACGCCGTGAACTTAGGGGTGCGCTTGCGCCACGGCCGTTGAGGCCGCTGCTCTGCGAGGCTTGGCAGCGTCGACGGATCGAGGGTCTGAGTGCTCACTTCTGCAGCCGTCCAGTCCGATTGACGATGAGGTTTGCGATCACGTTGACGATGAGGGTCATGATGAAGAGGAAGAATCCTGCGGCGAGGAGGAGCTGCAGCTCGTAGGGACCGCTGATCTCCCCGAAGCGAGACACGATGAGCGTGGCGACTGAGCCGCCGCCCGACTCGATGATGTTGTACCAGTTCGTGTCGAACACGATCTTCAGGACGAAGAACACCGCGATCGTCTCGCCGAGCGCCCGGCCGAGGCCGAGCATGATGCCGCCGACAATGCCGCCACGTCCATACGGCAGCGCGACGTAGCGCAGCATCGTCCACATCGAGCAGCCGAGCGCCTCTGACGCGTTCACGAGATCCGCGGGCGTCCGGCTGAGGACCTCTCGCGTGACCGACGTAACGATCGGGATCATCATGATCGCGAGCACGAAGCCGGCGATGAACGGCGTGCCGAGGAAGTTGCCCGAGGTGTTCTGGAAGATCGGGATCCAGCCGAGGTACTGGTTGAGCAACTGCTGCCACACCTCGGCGGTTGGATTGAGGACGTAGAACGCCCACAGACCGAGGATCACGCTCGGGATCGCGGCCATCAGGTCAATGAGGTTCGTGAGCATCGACGCGAGCCGCTTGGGAGCGAGGAACACCATGAAGATCGACATCATGAGCGAGGCCGGGACCGCGATCACGAGTGCGACGACCGCGAGGACGACCGACCCGTAGAGCATTCCCCAGATTCCCGCTGTGGGCGGATCAGTGTTGATGTCCCATGCGGTCGTCGTGAGGAAGGAGAGGCCCTGGGTCTGGAGGACCGGGATCGTCTGCGCGCCGAGGAAGATCGCGATGCCCGCGAGGACGAAGAGGGCCGAGAATGCGGCAGCGGTGATCGTCCGGTTGAACACGCGGTCACCGCGGTGGGCGGTTGCCGAGGCAGACAGGTTGCGTCGTTCTTGCACGTCGGTGTCGGCCATGGAATCAGTCTGGCGAAGACCAGCATCCGAGGAGGGGGCTCTGCGCTAACGCTGGCCGACGACTACATGAACGGACGGTGAACGAGGCTCAAGCCGAGCAGCGGGACCTTGCTTACGGTCGCTTCACCATGTTCTTCACGCCCTTGGCTCCCATGCTCACGAGAAGCATCCGAACGGTTTCGGTGCCGGCATTGGTCCCGTTGTGCCAGGTCCCGACTGCCTCGAGCAGCGCAGTGCCGGCCCGGAACTCCTTCACCACGCCCCCGTCGTACTCAACGGTGAGTGCGCCCTCGAGCACGTAGGCGTAGGTCGGGGTGGGGTTCTTGATCCAGCCGGTCTCCTGCCCGGGCTCGATCGTGATGATGGAACTCGAGACCTGGGCCTTGCCCTTGGTCGGGTAGCGCAGCGGCTGGTCGAGGACGGTGAGCCGCTGGGCATCAAGGAGGACTCGCGGCCCGCTGGCCACGACAGCGCCATCGGTCGGCACGCTCACGACAGCGGGCTCGTCGGACCCGCATCCCGTCACGAGAACCGCGCTCAGGACCACAGAAGCGACGAGGAATGCACTCGATCTCCGCACCCTTCGACGATAGCCCATAGCGCGAGCAGGACGGCGCATGTTCGCTCTGTGGTTGTATCCGCACGTGGACATCCTCAGTTGGCTCAGGCCGGCACGCACGGTTCCGGTCACCCGCTGGCGCTCGTCGTCGCGCTGGCGTGCGCGTCCCGGCACCCTGGCGATCCTCGCGCTCGGCCTCTACCTGTTCGGCACCGGCGATGCGATGCTCGTGAAGTCCGGTCTCGGGGTGAGCCCGTGGACGGTTCTCGGGCAGGGGCTCGCCGCCCGGCTGGAGATCTCGATCGGGCTCGCGACGTTCATCGTCAGCGTGGCCGTGCTGCTCCTTTGGATCCCGCTCCGTGAGCGGCCCGGCCTCGGGACCATCGCCAATGCCATCATCATCGCGGTCGCGCTTCAGGTCGGCGTGACCGTCCTGCCGAGCCCCACGAATGTCGTCATCCAGTTCGCCTTCGTGATCGGCGGCATCCTCATCATCGGGCTGGGAAGCGGCCTGTACCTGACAACGCGGATGGGCCCGGGGCCGCGTGATGGCTGGATGACCGGTATTCACCTGCGAACCGGCTGGCCAGTGAGCGCGGTCCGGCTCGGCATCGAGGTCGTCGTGCTCGCGGCAGGCTGGCTGCTCGGCGGGACCGTCGGCATCGGCACGGTGATGTTCGCGATCCTCATCGGGCCCTCGGTGGGCTACGGGCTCATGCTCGCGGGAGCCGTCGGAAGGGACCCGAACGCCGAGAGTCCCGTCGAACTAGACCCAGACTTTCCCGAGCTCGACGCCTGACCCCAGCTCCCCAGTTTGTCCCACGACATGGGACGTTCGGCGGAATGCGGGCCGATTTGGTCAAAATTCTGCCGTTTGCCCCGTGACATGGGACAAACGGCAGAAGGGGACGAACGGCAGAGGGTTAGCGGGAGGTTTTCGGAGCGGGCTTCGATCGCGGCTTCGCGCGCTTAGCCTGGAACGCTGCCGGACGGCCGTCATCGCGGCGGGTCGTTGCCGGGAACGCCTCGGCCCGACGCTCAGCGCGTGCCGGGCGAGCCGGGCTCTCCGCGCGGGGCGGGCGGGCAAAGCTGTCCGAACGGGCCGGACGATCCGTGCGCTCCGTGCGCTCCGTGCGCTCCGTGCGCTCCGGACGATCGCCCCGATCCGGACGCTCTGAACGCTCCGGACGGGAGTGACTCCCGTACCGGCTTGAACCGCCCGGGCGACTCGAGCCGCCCGCAGTCCGGCCGGTGCGGTTGAACTCGCGCTTCGGCGAGCGCTCCTTCGGCGGGTACCAGGCGATGCCGGACGGCTCGCGCGCCCCGGTCACCTCGACGAGATGCTCATCGCCCGGACGAATCCGCTTGACGGTCGGCTGGACACCGGCGCGGCCGGTGAGCGCCGACACCTGCCGCTGCTGCTTCGGGGAGGCGAGGGTGACGACCGTGCCGGACTCGCCAGCGCGCGCGGTGCGTCCGGCACGGTGCAAGTAGTCCTTGGCATCGTTGGGCGCATCGACGTGGACGACGAGCGAGATGCCATCGACGTGGATTCCGCGAGCGGCAACATCGGTTGCGACAAGCGCCGGAGTGACGCCATCGCGGAAGGCCGCGAGCGTGCGGGTACGCACCGCCTGCGTCTTTCCGCCGTGCAGTGCGCCAGCAGCGATGCCCTTGGAGGTCAGTTGATCCGCGAGGCGGTCGACGCCGGCCTGGGTGCGGACGAAGAAGATCGTCCGGCCATCGCGTGCGCCGATCTGAGCGGTGACCTCCTCCTTGTCGCCGGGGTGGACGATGAGGACGTGATGGTCCATCGTCTCGACGGAGGCTTGCGCCGGTGAGAGGGAGTGACGGGCCGGATCCTTCATGTAGGCGCGGATAAGCGCATCGACGTCACCATCGAGGGTCGCGCTGAAGAGCAGGCGCTGGCTGCGCGGACGGGTCTGGTCGAGAAGTTCGCGGACGATCGGCATGAACCCCATGTCGGCCATCTGGTCGGCCTCGTCGAGCACGGTGATGCCGACCTCGGAGAGGTCGACGGCCCGACGGTCGACGAGGTCCTTCAGGCGGCCAGGCGTCGCGACGAGGATGTGCACCCCGCGGTCGAGAGCCTGGATCTGCTTTACGTAAGGCATGCCGCCGACGATGAGGCGGATGCGCAGCCCACAGGCATCAGCGAGCGGCGCGAGGCCGTCGCTCACCTGCATCGCGAGCTCCCGCGTGGGGACGAGGATGAGCCCATCCGGCTGCTGCGGGGTGGCGCGACGGCCCGACAGGCGGGTGAGCATCGCGAGGCCGAACGCGAGGGTCTTGCCCGAACCGGTCTGGGCGCGAGCGAGAACGTCGCGGCCGGCGATCGCATCAGGCAAGGTTGCGGTCTGGATGTCGAACGGCTCGTTTATGCCGGCGCGACTGAGCGCCCCGACGAGGGTTGCGGGCACGCCGAGGGAAGAAAATGACACAGTACTCACGGAGAATCGTCCAATCGAAGACACATGCGTGTCTCGATAGCGACTCGCGTTCAATCGCGTTGGAGCCAAGACTCGCGTGCAGGTGCACAAGCACCATGGGGATGACGCTGCGGCGCAGCGACTACCCAAAGGTAC
>WLOY01000182.1 GCA_009699015.1 Actinomycetota bacterium
GCCAAAGACCCGGTTGAGCGCCGCGACCCGCCGGTACTCCTCAAGTCGTGCCTCATCAGCCGCGGCCTCGATGAATCCAACCGGGCTGAAGCCGGTGGCGAGGCCGGTCTCAGCCTCGAGGCGGCTGTACAGGTCGCGGCTGTACATGCGCATCGAGGTCGACGTCTCGGACATCGATCCGTAGCAGACCATGAGGCCGGCGGCATGCCAGGTGGTGCCGGAGGTGAGCCGATCGCGTTCGAGGAGCACGACGTCGCTCCAGCCGAGGTGGCCGAGGTGGTAGGCGATGGAGGTGCCGATGATGCCGCCGCCGATGATGACGACGCGTGCGCGCTCCGGCAGGTCCGTGGAAGTCGCGTCGGGGTTCACGCAGCCATCCTCGCATGCGGGGGTGTTGTCGCAGGGGACGAATAGGCCGGGTTCGCCCGTGGATCATGACTAGGCTCGGAGAATGGCAAGGAGGGAGCGAGCCATATATGCGCAGCCCGCGCTTGCTCCCAGGGATCGTGCGTGAACCCGGTCGGAATGACCAGGAGGCAGGTCATCGGTGCAGCGACCATTGCGTCCGCGGCAGCGATTGCCGGCTTGGGCCAGATGTCTCCACCGGTGCGCGCCGCAACCAGAGCAGCGGTTCACGGACCTTCACCGCTGCAGGGACTCCGGGCGGGTCTCCGTGGTCGACTGCTCGAACCGGGTGATCGTGGCTATCGGTCTTTGAGCACGCCGAGCAACGGACGGTTCGGCAACATCCGGCCGCAAGCGGTGGCAGTCGTCGCCGGCGCGGAGGACGTGGCCCACTGCGTTCGATGGTGCAGGGAGCATGACGTGCCCTTCGTCGTTCGGGGTGGTGGCCACAATTACGCGGGGTACTCCACGACGACCGGCTTGGTGATTTCGACGGCGAGTCTTACGGGACTCGGATACCAGGCCCCGACGGGCCGGTTGCGCGCTGGCTCGGGGATTCTCAACCGCGAGCTCTATTCGCTGCTGCCGCAGCAGGGCCAAGGACGGTGGGTGCTCCCCCTGGGGACCTGCCCTGGCGTCGGCATCGCAGGCCTCGTCCTTGGCGGGGGCATCGGCCCGAGCGCTCCATGGGCCGGCCTAGCAGTCGATGCGCTTCGCTCGACGACCCTTGTCAACGCTGAAGGGGAGATCGTCAAGGCCAGCGAGGCTCGCGAGCCGGAGCTGTTCTGGGCGATCAGGGGCGCGGGCGGCGGGAATTTCGGAATCCACACTGATTTCACCTTTCAGATGGTTCCGGTCCCGACGCCCATGGTGACCACCTTCATTGTTCGCTCGGTTGGCCGCGACTCCTGCACTGCTGCTCTCGTCGCATTCCAGCGGCTGCGGATCGCTCACCCGCGGACCGTCACGGGAATCGCCACTACGGAGGTTGACCCCTCCGGGGCCATTGCCGGCGAAGTTCGCGGCCAGGTCATCGGCGACGAGGCTCTGGCCCGTGACCTGCTCGCGCCGCTGCTCGGTGTCGCGGGCCTCGACGTCGTTATCACTGAGCGGCCTTGGTGGGAGGCGTTCGCGGGTTGGCTTGCCCAGGTGCCGGCGCCTGGCTCATGGTGGGTGAGGTCGAGGTACGCGTACGACGCCATTCCTGACGATGCCCTTGGCCGGCAGGTCGACCACCTCGCAGCCTTCCCGGGGCCGACGACCCAGCGCAAGGCGAGTTTCCTGCTCATGGGCGAAGTCGGGGGCGCGGTCGACGATGTTGCCCGCACTGACAGCGCCTACGTGCACCGAGGGGCATCAGCCATCGCCCGTTACAACGTCAACTGGCCGATGCCAGGCGCGAGCACTTGCGGGCCCGGGCGGATCCCGTCCGATATCCGCGAATGGGTCGATGTGGGCTGGGACGAACTCTCGGGCGTCACGGCGGCCGAGTCGTACCAGAATTTTCCCGACAGGGCTCTGACCGACTGGGCGGATGCCTACTACCGGGAGAACCTGCCGCGACTCATTGCGGCCAAGAGGAGATACGACCCGGACAACGTCTTCACCTACGGTCAGAGTGTCCCGTTGCGCGAGTAGTCCCGGCGTGAGGGCACTCGTGAGCGCCAGCAATACGAAGGCGACCGTCCGGGCAGCATTCGACGTCGGCAAGCAGTGAACGACACACGCTCTCAAAGTCGCGGACAACCGCGACGATGCCAGACTGCTCGTTCAGGGTCGCTTCAAGGGGCAGGCGGGTGATCTGCGACGGGGATGGTTGCGACGTCGTAGGGCAGGCTCCAGGCCTCGGGGGCGAGGAGGGGCAGCATTGCGATGCCGAAGCCGAGGGCGATGCTCACGTGCAGGTCGGACGGTGAGCTCGCCGGCGCCCAGCCTGGGTCGGCTGCCGTGGCGTCGGCGACGAACTGGTCGAACTCCGCGGCAAGGGTTCGCTGGAGTTCCTCGTCGTGCCAGGAGAGGCGGATCTGCTCGAGGTAGGTCGCCCGCTGGAGCCTCACATTCGGCAGTTGCACCTCGCGGATGGCGAGGGCGTCGGCGATGCCCATGCCGTGCTGGATGCGGACGGAAGTCTGGTAGTCGTCATAGTTGCGGAAGGACAGGGCCTGCTGGCGCTTCGAGGCGTCGAGGAAGAGCGCGAGCTTGGTCGGGTACCGGGCGAAGATGAGGCCGTCAGAGCAGCCGGCAGCCCGGGCGATGCCGCTCGTCGTGGCGCCTTCGAAGCCCCGCACGGAGATCTCGTCCAAGGTGGCCTGGAGCAGTGCGTCGAGGGCCCCGTCGCCGGTGTCGAACGCGATGTCTTGGTCGAGGTAGGCGGCGCGTGCCTTCGGTAGCGGTGCGGGGTTGAGGTCTGAACGGAGGGCGGCGAATACCGCTTCCGCTTGGCCCTGAAGATCGATGTCGGCTGCTCCGGCCCGGGTGTGTGCCAAGACGAGGCCGAGCGCCAGGCTGATGAGGTAGGCGCGCCGGGCTGCGGTCGCGGGGCTCGGGCCCGTGCGGCTCGGGGTGCACCAGTCGGTGACGCGGCTGGCGATGTGCTCGGCGGCTGCGGCGGCAAGAACCTCGTCGAACTGGGAGACGATGAGAAGTTCCGCTGTGGCTCTCACCGCAGGAGCGGGCCTGTTGAAGGCGTCGAGGGCCATGCCGAGCCACTCGGACGAGGGGCCGGCCGCGCGCAGGTCTTCGAGGTGGGCGGCTGCGGCAGCAAGACTTGTGCGCTCGAGTGAGTCGAGGAGCTCCTGGACCGAACTGCTCAGGGCCGATGCGGCGAGATCCCTGCTGGTTGCAGGTGACGGGGATTCGGGCTCGCCGAAGGGGTTCGGCAATGTGGCGGATGGCGGCCAGGCCTGCTCCTTGGCCGCGGTGGCCCGAATGACATCGCGGACCCGCTCCCACGGGTCGGCCTGAGGACTGCGCCTGAACACGGCCTTGGCATAGGGGCTCGTGGGCGAGCCCTGCCCGTCGCCCTCCACCGGTGGTGATCCTGAGACGTCAGGCTCCAGCAGCCCGGCGGCCTTGAGCACCTCGGCCAGCGACGCGAGAAGGGCGGGCGCGCAGCGATTGCGAAGTGCCGCGGCCGCCATCGATGAGCGGCCGTCGAACCGGTTGTGGATTGGGCGGGTCGACAGGCCGGCTGCGCGGCTCACCGAGCTGGCGGTGAGGTCCGCCCAGCCGCCGGCGCAGGCGACCTCCACTACCGCGTCAAGGACACGGTCGTCGTTCTGCACGACGCGCGCCTGAGCCGTCCGCCTCGCCAAGCCTTCATCGTCCTTCCCCACGGGGAGAGGCTACTGCTTGTCAGACTATTGCGGCATCGACTAGTGTCAATAAAAGTCGAAGCGACTAGTAAAAATCCAGATCAAGAACCCAATGCTCGAGGCCGAGCGCGATGAGCGCTGGTTCCTGAATCGGGGATATCGACAACACGGGGATATCGACAACACAAGGGGACAACGGTGGCGATGGACAGCTCAGATCTGCCGGGACTCATGGTGCGAGTGCGAGCGCGTGGACGGCTGCGCCGCCCGGGCGTAGTGGCGGGCGATCGGCAGGCAGGGGCGAGTCGCGCGCTGCGACGATGCGCCGGTGCGAACGTCAGCGTTCGCTACAACGCCGGCTGCTAGCAGGCTCGCGGCCCGCTTGGGCCGTGAGCCAGGGCCGAAGGAATCGGGCTCCTAGCCCGGCGCGTCCACGGCCCGAATGCGCACCGGGAGGCATCCCGAGTGCCAAGATGAGAGCGGCCCGCAGTCTCGAACTGCGGGCCGCCATCATGTCCGGGCCACTCACCGAGCGAAGGCCACCTCGCGCGGGTAGGCAAGAAAGTACTCACCGGGAACGTAAATTCTTACTAACGTAGAGGATCGGTTCCTCGAAACGTGGTCCTGCACCGTGGCCTGTCGTCGCTCGGATTAGGCAGGGGGGTCTGGGCCGCGTCGATCTCCAGCATCTGGAGCGAAAGCCGTTTGCCCGTATCGCGAATCACGTCCTACGAAACGCTACGTCTGAGTGCTGCCGGCGGGTTGCGGGTCGGCCCCCCGCACATGACGCTCGGCGATGTCGAGCGCCTCAGTGGTGTCTCCCGTCAGGTCGGCTCCCAGGAAGGCGGACGTCTCGGGGATGGCAAGGCGGACGTCATTGACGTCATTCAGTTCGACGAAAAGGGCATCGGTCGACAGGTCGATCACATGGCCGCCGTGCTGGCGGTCGGCGCTGATGAAGTGCATGTGGTGTCCGGCGATCGCGATGGCCTTGCTGTAGGGAGGGCTCCAGAATCCGACGAGGGTGCCCGTGATGTCCGCGAAGTCGAACAGCGCCTGACCTGCGGTCGCCGTAACGAGGTCGACCCCCGACTCGCTCTTGCAGGCGGCCCGGAGCCGAAGTGACCGGAAGGTGCCCGTGGCGCGGATCGACACGAACCCGTTCTCAGAGGTCCGCATGCGGTCGATCTCGGCGGTCAGGTCTTCGTAGGAGGCGATGTCCGTTATGTCCTCGACGTAGTCCGCTGCGAAGTTCACCACGGACGCGAATGGCGTGAGCTCCGAGTCGTCCGCTTCGACCACCGAGCCATCGGAGCGGGCCTGATAGCAGTGTCCGTCGAGGAGGATCATCTCGCCGTCGAGGTCCTCAAAGGTGCCGAGACCGAGATCGCCATGGCGCCGGAGATCGGCGACGGACACGCATCCCTGGTAGAGCCCCTGAACGATCGCGCCCGAGGTCGACACCTGAAAGATGGAGTGGTGCTCGATGTCGAGCGATTCGGCGAGCGCCGCCTGAACGATGTGGCTCACGCTCTGACCGCTCGTCCGCGATCGCTCGGTGAGGGCCTGCCAGATGCTGCCCGAGACTCGGGTCTGAAGAAGGTGCGACATAGCGCAGATTATGGAGGACCGTGACGGGTGCGACGCACCTGGACCGAGATCGGCTGCGCGCTTCGAGTCGCGCGGAACCTTGTCGACACTGCCCGTGAGCGGACGAGTTGACGACTGCACCACGGCAAATGAATGCAGAAATCTGCTAATCTGCGGCGGTGCGCACGACACTGAATATCGACGACGCGCTCTACCGGCTCGCGAAATCGACGGCAGCCCGCCGCGGGTGCACCGTCACCTCGATCATCGAGGAGTCCCTGCGGATAGCGCTCCAGGCGGCCCCCGCGCCCGGACAACTGCCCCCGCTATTCGTGTCGAGCAAGCCCCCCGGGCTCGCCGCAGAAGTAGACCTTTCTGATAACAGCGCCGTTCGTGACTTCCTGGACAATGCGGACGGCGGACATGCTCTGCCTTGACGTCAACGTGCTGGTCTACGCGGTTCGACCGGACACCTCCCACCACGAGGTTGCGTTGATGGCTGTCGACGAGATGCGGCACGGCACCGAACCGGTCGCGCTCCTCCCGGAGGTAGCCGTGGGCTTTCTGCGGGTCGTCACGAACCAGCGCATCTTCAAGAGTCCGGAGACACTCGGCGAGGCAATTGAGGCGTTGAACAGCGTCCTCGCCTCACCGGTGATCAGGATGACCGAGGCTGGGCCGGGCCGCTGGGCCGTGTTCGAGGATCTCGTGCGGGGGCAGGATCTCCTTGGCGGCGATATCCACGACGCCCTGCTGGCGAGCGCCAGCATCGACATGGACGCCACGCTCGTGACCGCTGATCAGGGGTTTGGTCGGTTCCCTGCACTCAGGACGCGCCTTATCCTGAATGCACCGATGAGATAGGCGTTGCGGCTCTGATTATCGTTTCGGGCTCGGGTTCGGTCGGAGGCGTAGCGGTGTTCCGGATGACGGTTCTTCCGGGATGTTCCACTTGGTGTCGGGTCGGGCCGGGGTTTCGGCGGCGGGTCAGGTGGTCGCGACTGCTGGTGGTCCAAGGGTCGCATCGAAGATCGCCTGCCAGGGTTCCTGCCA
>WLOY01000183.1 GCA_009699015.1 Actinomycetota bacterium
ATGACGAGCGGCAGCACCTCGGCGACGGTGGCATCGCGCTCGAGTTCGTTAGTGAGGGTCGTGACCTCGGCATCACGGATGCCGCAGGGGACGATGCGGTCGAAGAATGTGAGGTCGTTGTCGCAGTTGAGGGCGAACCCGTGCATCGTCACGCCCTGGGTCACCCTGATGCCGATCGCGGCGATCTTCCGGTCGGGACCCCGGCTGTCGGCAGCGACCCATACTCCGCTTCGTCCGCTCACCTGCTGGGTGGCGACCCCGAATGCCGAGCACACCTCTATGAGCATCGACTCGATGCGACGCACGTGGGCGATGACGTCGATCGGGTCGGGCAGCCTCACAATCGGGTAGCCGACGAGCTGACCCGGACCGTGCCAGGTGATCTTGCCGCCCCGGTCGACGTCGACGACGGGGGTTCCGTCGAAGGGCCGCTCATGCGGCTCGGTGCGCCGGCCGGCCGTGTAGACCGACGGGTGCTCGAGGAGGAGGACGGTGTCCGGGATCTCGCCTGCGACGACCTGCGCGTGGACCTCGCGCTGCATCTCCCAGGCGGCCAGGTATTCGACGGCGTCGCTCCCGAAGCCGACCTCCCGGACTTCGAGGCCGAGTCGCGCGGGAGCGGTCATGCGCCGAGCCTAGACCCGTGACGGGGAACGCAGAGGTGCGCGAGCACGGCGTCGGCGGCGCGACGTCCGCTCACCATCGCCCCCTGGATCGACGCGGTATCGCGGTGATCGCCTGCGACGAACAGGCCGTCGCCGAGATCGACCGGCTTGCGGATGTCGAGCGGGGGCAGCATTGCGGGGAGTGCATAGGGGATCGCGTAGGTGCCGACGCGGACCCAGTCGCTCGTACGGGTTCCATAGAGCGCCTCGAGGTGGGTGCGCACGCTCGCCTCATCGCCGGCGGAGTCACGCGTTCCGAGGGTGGAGGTCGAGACGAGCACGCGGCCTCCATCGGCATAGGCGGGCGCGGCATGGGAGATGACGACGCTGTTGATGACCGGGCCGCGCCGGTCACCGTCGACAACGAGGACGGCGTCACCCCCAGTGAGCGACTTCGGATCGACCGGTGCGAGGTGGTACCAGGTCGTGACCGAGTTGCCCCCGGGCACGGTGACCCCCGTAAGAAGGCTCCCGGCGGTCGTCGGGTCGGTCGCGACGATGACGGCACGCGCCGTGAACCTCGTGCCGCCGGCGTTCACCGAGGTCGGGGTGACCTGCGATGCGGGGGAGTTCAGCCGCACCGCCCCGGCAGGCAGGGCATCGCGGAGCTGCTCGGGGATCGCCTGCATCCCGCGAGCCGGCACCGAGGGCACTCCCCGGACGAACGACCGGAGCACGAGCTCGAGGAAGCGCCGAGAGGTGGCAAGGTCGGGCTCGAGGAACACTCCGGTGAGGAACGGGCGCAGCACCTGGTCGATGAATCGATCATCGATCCCGGCGGACCGAAGGGCCTCGCCCGCGGGCAGGTCGGGAGAGCCGGTGATAGCGCGGACCGGCATCCGGGAGGCCCGCCACGCCATGCTCGCGAAACGCGCCTTGCCCAGCAGGCTGCCGGTTGCCGGGCCGATGGCGTCGATCGCCCATCCGGGCTTGCGGCGCGGATCACCGAGGCGGGTGCTGCGGCCGCCCGCGCGGGCGACGATGACCCCCGGGACGAGCGGCTTGAGGTCGAGCGCCTCGTAGTCGAGCACTCTGGCGGCCTCGGGGTAGGCGGGATTGAAGAGCTGGAATCCCCGGTCGAGCTGGAGTCCGTCGAACCGGTCGGTGCGCACCCGGCCACCGACATCATCGGACGACTCAAGCACGATGACGTCGACTCCGTGGATCGCAAGCTGTCGCGCCGCCGAGAGACCGGCGAGCCCGGCGCCCACGACGATGGCATCGACCGAATCGGCCACGGGCTACCGGCCGGCGCTCTGGTTGTGCTTCGCGCTCTCGAGCGCGGTGCGGATGGCGCTTGCGATCGTGGTGTCACCCCAGGTGAACCCGGCGCGCTCGAGGACGGCGGGGATGACTCTGGCGCTCCCGAGCACCTCGGTCGAGAACTCACCGAGGACTGCCTTGAGTGCGAATGCAGGGGCGGGGATCAGGGTCGGCCGGCCGAGTACCTGGCCCATCGCAGCGGTCACTTCGGCGTTCGTCGCGGGGTTCGGGGCGGTCAGGTTCACCGGGCCGGTGATCGACTCGTTGGTGAGGAGGTAATCGATGGCGCGGACCTCGTCGGGCAGCGAGATCCACGACCAGTATTGGCGTCCGGAGCCGAGCTTGCCGCCTAGACCGAGCTTGAATAGGGGGAACATGCGTGCCCAGGCTCCGCCCTCCTTGGCTACGACGAGTCCGGTGCGGGCATGGACGACGCGGATGCCGGCCTGCTCAGCAGGATCGGCCGTGGCCTCCCAGGCACGGACGACGTCGGCGAGGAAGCCGGTGCCGGCGGGGTCGGTCTCGTCGACGCGACGATCGCCGGTCTCGCCGTACCAACCGATCGCGGAGCCGGAGATGAGCACCTTCGGCGCTACGTCGAGTCGTGAGATGGCCGTGACGATCGTCCGCGTGCCATCGACGCGACTGTCGAGGATCTGCCGCTTGTACTCGTCGGTCCAGCGGTGGTCGCCGACTCCGGCACCCGCGAGATGCACGACAGCCTCGGCGCCCTGCAGCCCAGTGAGGTCGACAGTCCCGGCGGCCGGGTCCCAGGTGACCTCGTCGGGCGCGGTGGCCGGTCGGCGAACGAGTCGGACGACCTCGTTGCCCTGCGAGCGGAGGTGGGGGACGAGGGCGGATCCGATGAGGCCGGACGCCCCGGTGATGGCAATCTTCATGGTGCAAGCATCCCGCATCAGACCCCGAGGACGCCAAACGCACCTCAAATGTGGATGAATGCCCCGTCAGTGCGGAGCGGACGGACGATTGGCTCCGGGAGACCAGGTGAGGTCGGCCGTAATCCGCGTTCCGGCCGATGAGCTCTCACTGGACCATTCGTAAGTGAGGGCGGTGAACAGGTCACTGCCGATGCCCGGAGCAGCGCCGGGCGCGAACCCGGTGCCGTTGTCCATGACGACGAGGCTGACGAGATCCTCCTCGGTGCCGCGTATCGTGACGTCTACGGTGGTCGCGTCACCGTGACGGATTGCGTTGCCCGCCGCCTCGCGGACCACCTCGATGAGCGCCGCTGTCGCGGACGGATCAGCGCTCACGCGCTCGATCATTGAATCCGGATCATGGAACGAGATCTCGCACACTCCGAACCACAGTGAAGTGAGTTCGGCCGAGAATGCGGCGAAGTCTGGTTCGGCCGGACCGCCCGTGCTGAGCAGGGCGTACGCCTCGGCGATATTCGCCCAGATAGCCGTGCGATCAGCAGGGTCGGTAGCCGCCCCCGACTCGAGCCGTATGGTCGCGGAGACGAGGGCGGACTGAACCGGGCCGTGGAGCACCCACGTGAGGTTCCGGCGGGTGAACCAAATCTCCTGTCGCATACGGGCAATCGACAATTCGATCTGCTCGTTCACCTCGATGAGTCGCTCCTCGGTGAGTCGGCGTGACCGCTCGAAGATGAATACGGACGCGACGAACCAGGCTGCGGCAACGGAGAACAGGACGGTGGAGGCGCCGAGCCAGCCGACGACGTCGAATCCATTCGTGGAGGCCAAATCCGGTGGGACGGCGAAGACGAGAATCATGGGCAATCCGAACGAGATGATGAACACCGCGGTGAGCAGGCCGGCGGCGCGTCCGACCGGGAGTACTCGGTAGCGCTCCGGCCAGAGGCGCCGGACCACGGTGAGCAATGGCCAGGTCAAGGTGAGGATCGCCACGACCCGTAGGGCTGGGCCGAGGGCCAGAGTCGAGATGAAGACTGGAAAGCCGATGATTCGAAGCGGCACCACGCTCAGGACGGGGCGAATCGAGTCGGTGACATCGATCGTGCGTGGGGGGTCGGGCGCTGGCATCTCCGGCCATTCGGCGAGCTGGACGCCTGCGTTGGAGTGTGGGCCGGCTGGGTGCGCAAGAGTCTCGATCATCGGACGGACGCTGACGCGCAGGATCTCCTGAAGTAGCCGGGCACTCGTTATGCCTGAGCGTCGCGGGGTATCGGGATCCATTTCCATGGCGGCTAGCGAGAGCGCCGGATCGAGCACGTTGCGGATGCTTCCCTCGAGCTCGGCGTTGGCGTACTGCAGACGCTCTGCGTAGGTGGCCCGCGAGAGCGAGAGCTCAACCGACTTCGCGGTGAGTGCAGTCATGAGCGCCTTGAATCGCTTGCGTCGGTCGTTGAGCTCGCCGACGACCAGCATGGCGGCCAAGGTGAAGAGCGATGAGCTCGCAATGCGGGTTGGCAGCGGCAGCGAGGTGCCAGAGCCAATTTGCGGTACCAGTGCGACGAGGGCAAGGCTTCGGATCACGTTGGCGAGCACGACGGTTGCCGCGACGGCGAGGGATCGCCGGCCACTGGTGGCGATCCGGTTGATGAGCCCGCGGCTGGCGAAGATGAGTGCGAACACGGCCATGCTCGACACCGCCGACAGCGCAATGTCGACGCCGGGCGAGGACGTCGTCGAGAAGACGATGATCAGGGACGTACCGGTGAGGTAGACGAGGAAGGTAATCGCGAGCGTGTCGCTGGTCATGACCTCCCTGCTGGCCAACCGGCGGATGAGAGCCGTCACGTCCTAGGCCTCGGCCCGTGACGAACCAGCGTCGCGGAGAAATGTGGCAACGGCCTGGCGCCGTTCGGTGACCTCTAATTGGGGGTCGATGCCCATCCGCTCGAGGGAGCGGGTGATGACGTACTGCACTGTCCGCACGTTTGTACCGCGCGCCTGCGCAATATCGCTACTCGACCGGCCCTGAGCGACGAGGCTCATGACCTCGATCTGGGTTCGCGACAGCACGTCATTCGGCCGGTCGGTCCTCCAGTCGTGACGATGCTCGGAGGTGACCTCGCCGGAGAGTACGGCCTCAAGGGCCTCGAGCAGGATGCGCTTGTCGAATAGTTGGTCCTTGCGCAGGTAGGCCGCGCCCTCCGGCAGTGAGTTGCTGGCCCGCGAGACGAAGCGCGAGTCGGGCAGGTGGGTGAGGAAGAGCAGCGCTATCGCGGGGCTTCTGCGGTGGAATGCGTCGGCGAGGTCGAAGCCATTGAGCCCGTGGCCAAGGTCGACATCGAGGATCGCGGCATCAGGATCGCGGGCGGCGAAGAGCCGCTGCGCCTGAGCCGCGGTGGCGGCCATCACGGCAATGAAGCCGGCGGACTCGAGCATGTCGGCGAGCAGCACACGGGTCATCGGGTCGTCCTCGACGACGAGGATGACCCGAGCGTGGGTCTGGATCTCATTCAACGGATTGCTCGCTCACGGCGCCGAGTCTATGGCCGAAATCCCATTGCGGCGCGATGGATTTCGCCATCTCGCGCAGTCAACGACGTGGCCGAGGGCACATGCGAGCAAAACGTGCGCGATACGCGCACATTTGTCCGAGGCGGTGAAACGAGGGTCGTAGATTCCAAAGACGGGAGTCTGGAGTTCGGAGAGAAGGCGAAGTGAGGCTTGGCGTTTTGGCCCGCCTGACGGCCATCTCGGCATGGCTGGTTGCCTTCGGATTCATGAACGACGGCGTTCGGTAGTGGGCCGTCACCTGGCGGCGCAGCCGAAGGCGCGTCAGTTCAACACAGGCCGTCGATTCGTGAAACTCTTATTGTTCTGCGGAGTGTGGCCGCTCTTGATTGTCGGGGTGGCGACGTTCCAGGGAATGACAGCGGCCAAGCCGATCAAGCAGGATTCTCGTGGACCAGCCGCAGTGCCTCCGCCAACTCGGTCTGGCGCTCGGTGGCGTACGGCAACGGGAATTTCGTGGCGGTTGCGAGCTCCGCAGCCGCGAATCAGGTCATGACGTCACCCAATGGCGTCACGTAGACAGGGCGCAATAGTTCGGCCACGAACGACTGGCGCTCAGTCACGTTCGGCAATGGCTTGTTCGTCGCTGTCTCGAATCAGTGTTCATCGACTCGAATGCAAATGTGCGCGATAAGCGCACTTTTTGCCGAGGTGCCCGAAGGGGCGCCATACATTGCCAAAACGGGCTGGTTGAAGTTCGGGAAGAAGGCGCAGTGAAGCTTGGCGTTTTGGCGCGCCTGATAGCCGGCGGCGCCTGCCTCGTTGCCTTCGGATTCGGCATCGAATCTGTCGTTCACGCCGATAGCCCTGCCACGATTGCGGTTGGCACGAATCCGATCTACATCGCGACAACCCCTGACGGCACGAAGGCCTACGTCAGCAATTACAGCAGCAACAGTGTCTCGGTCATCGACATCGCAACGAACCTCGTGACCGCCACCATCGCTTCAGTTCC
>WLOY01000184.1 GCA_009699015.1 Actinomycetota bacterium
CCGCCGTTAAGAAGGCCGCAGTCAAGAAGGCACCCGCCAAGAAGGCCGCAGTCAAGAAGGCACCCGCCAAGAAGGCCGCAGTCAAGAAGGCACCCGCCAAGAAGGCTGCTGCAAAGAAGTCGTAAACGGCATCAGGCTTTGCGACGAACGGCCCGCACCTTTCGGTGCGGGCCGTTCGTCGTCAGTGGGGAAATCTGTTCAGTCGTCGTCCGCGTCGAAGGCCTCGTTGCGGTCATGCGCCTTCTCGAGCGCAGCGCCAGCCTCGGCTTCCGTGGCGTAGGGGCCCATGCGCTCCGCATTCGCGCAGCCGGCCTCCGGCTCGACGCACTTGTGTACCAAGCAGTAATACCAACTCATCGAAATCTCCTCACCATTCTCATCCCGTCGCCTGTCATCCCGTTGCCCACGATGACGTTCGGCACGACTCTACCGATTCCGGCGGACGATCTAGACTAAGCGCCATGTCGACCGCCATTCGAACCGAGCCACTGCGACCCGGGCAGGTGACCGGCATGCGAAGCGTCCCGGCTCCAATCGCAAGACCGGAGTATGTCGGCAAGCCCGCCCCGACTCCCTACAAGGGCTCCGAGATCAAGGACCTCGAGACCATCGAGGCCATGCGCATCGCTGGCCGCATCGCAGCCGATGCACTCGTCGAGGTCGGCCGGAACGTGCGGCCAGGCATCACGACCGATGAGCTCGACCGGGTGGGCCACGAATTCCTCTGCGACAACAATGCCTACCCGTCAACCCTGGGCTACCGGGGATTCCCGAAGTCGCTCTGCTCCTCGCTCAATGAGGTCATCTGCCACGGCATTCCCGACTCCACCGTCCTCGTCGAGGGCGATATCTGCAACATCGACATCACCGCGTTCATCGGCGGGGTGCACGGCGACACGAATGCGACCTTCCTCGTCGGCGAAGTCGACGAGGAGTCAACGCTCCTGGTCGAGCGCACCCGAGAGGCCACCCGACGAGGTATCGCAGCCGTCGCACCGGGCCGGCCGCTCAATGTGATCGGCCGGGTGATCGAGAGCTACGCCCGCCGATTCGACTACGGGGTGGTCCGCGACTTCACCGGCCACGGGATCGGCACGTCCTTCCACACCGGACTCGTCGTGCCGCACTACGACGATCCTCGCGCCGATGTCATCCTCGAGGTCGGCATGACCTTCACGATCGAGCCGATGCTCACACTCGGCACGCACGACTACGACATGTGGTCCGACGGATGGACCGTCGTCACCAAGGACCTGCGCAGGACCGCCCAGTTCGAGCACACGCTCGTCGTGACGGAGAGCGGTTCGGAGATCCTCACCCTCCCCACCGGAGTCATCACCTGGCCAGTCCCCGCCGGCTCGTGAATCGGGTTCAACGGTGATCAGGTCCGGTACGGGCACCCTCTGGCCAACAGAGGTTCGCACCCTCGCGATCGACATAGGTGGCAGCGGACTGAAGGCCTCGGTGCTCGACGCCGCGGGGCAGATGACCACTAAGCGGCTGAGGGTCGACACTCCATATCCCTGCCCTCCGGAAACCCTTGTCTCCGCCGTAGCCGTACTCATTGATCCGCTGCGCGACGTGCACCGCGCGTCGGTCGGGTTCCCGGGGCTTGTCCGGCGCGGTCGGGTGATCGAGGTTCCGTCGCTCTCCCGGGTGGATTACGCGGGCGATCGCGATCCCGGGCTCGCACTCGCGTGGTCGGAGTTCGACCTTGGCTCCTCGCTCGCCGAACTGCTCGGTGTCCCGACGAAGGTCGTGAACGACGCAGACATGCAAGGTTGCGCGGTCGTTCAGGGACAGGGCCTGGAGTTCGTCATGACCCTCGGTACCGGCGTCGGAACCGCACTGTTCAGCGAAGGCCGACTGCTGCCGCACCTCGAGCTTTCGCACGGGCCGTTCCGCCGTGGTGAGACAACCGATGTCGCCCTTGGCAATTCGGCACGACAGGCCATCGGCAACGAGAAGTGGGCCAAGCGCGTGCGACGGTCCATCGATCACTTTCACGAGATGCTCTGGTTCGACCACCTGTACGTCGGCGGCGGCAATGCAAAGCAATTGAGTGCCTTCGACGTCGGCCCGAAGGGGCAGATCATCCCGAACACGGCCGGGATCCTGGGCGGCGTACGAATCTGGGATCTCCACACCGAGGATAGTTAGGGATTCAACCAACGCGAGTACCATGGGGGAATGTCGAACTGGCTCACCCTTGATCAGCAGCAGGCCTGGCGCGCCTGGCTCAGCGCGTCACGGCTCCTCACCGATCGGCTGAACCGAGACCTGCAGGATCAGCAGGGCCTCACGTCCGCCGACTACGAGATCCTCGTGTGGCTATCCGAGGCGCCGCAGCGCCGCCTGCGCATGAGCGAACTCGCCGAGCGCACCCTCTCGTCACGCAGTCGCCTCTCGCATCAGATCGATCGCATGGAGCAGGCGGGTCTCGTCGCACGCTTTGTCTGCACGGAGGACCGGCGCGGTTCCTTCGCGGCCCTGACGGACACCGGCTGGGCGACCCTCGTGGCCGCCGCTCCCGACCACGTTGCGAGTGTTCGCTCACATCTCGTCGATGCCCTCACCCCTGAGGAGCTTCGCACCCTAGGCGCCGCCTGCCAGAAGATCAGTGACCGGCTTCAGGAGTCGCAGACCTGCCCGGGTCAGCCGCAGGATTGAGTCGCAGGTCCAGCTCTGCCGGCGCTGGCGAGCAGCATGAGCGCATGGTCAGGCGCCCCGTCACGCCAGCGGCGGCGACGACGGCGATGAATCCGATCGCCAGAATCCCGAGCACGATGTGCATCGCGGTGCTACCCGGCAGCCGTCTGACGCATGATCGCGAATTCGGCGACCTGCCTGCCGATGGTCTCGAGCTGCGCCTTCGTCGCGGCGTCCTCGCTGCCCTCGGTCAGCGACACGGCGGCAGCGTTGACCGATCCGCCGAGCGGGGTCGGCCACGCGCGGAGCGCATGCGCGACCTGCCTCAACTGGTGCAGCGTCGAGACCGTTGCCTGCCAGCCATACGCAACGGCGATGCAACCGACCGCGCGACCGTCGAGATAGGCGCGGTCATCCTTCGCGAGATCCTCCGCGTAGTCGAGGGCGTTCTTGATCATGCCGCTGATCCCGCCGTGGTAGCCCGGACTGGCGACGAGGACGCCATCGGCCGAGCGGAGCGCGCTCACGAGGGCTGATGCCGCCTCGCTGCGCTCGCCACTTTCCGTGTCGTAGATGGGCAGCATCAGGTCCCGGCCGGTGATGTAGACCACCGTCGCGCCCGCTGCCTCCGCACCCTTGCCAGCCAGGCGAACCGCGAGCTCGCTTGACGACCCCGGGCGCGTGCTGCCGCCGATTGCCACGATGTTCACCATGTCGCTCTCCCTGTCGTGGCGCACTCACTCATGAGCGCTCAGTCTTCCTGCCACCTGTGCAAGCCGCAGACCCTGCAGTCTGCACGCCTCGAGGGCAGCAGCATCCGGCGGTGTCCCACTTCGCGAGACCCATGAGGCGCCGTAGGGGTTGCCCGTGATGCGTGCCACGTGCGGGTCGACATAGCCGAGCGGCACGATAATCGAGCCCCAGTGGTAGAAGTGATTGTTCAAGGCGAGGATGGTCGACTCGAGTCCGCCGTGCGCCGTTGATGCGGTGGTGAACGACGTACACGCCTTCGATGCGAGGGCGCCGGAGAACCACAGTCCCCCGGTCGTGTCGAGGAACGCCTTGAGCTGGCTCGCCGGTCCGCCGAAGCGAGTCGGCGTCCCGAAGGCGAGTCCATCGGCCCAGGCAAGGTCGTCGAGCGTGGCGATCCCATCGGAGGCCGTGTCGATGAACTGCTGCCATCTGGGATTCGCGGCAATCGCCTCCGCGGGCGCGGTCTCGGCAACGCGTCGGACGATCACCTCGGCGCCGGCCTCGGCAGCGCCGCTCGCGAGCGAGCGTGCCATCGACGCGACGTTCCCGGTGGCGGAGTAGTAGACGACGGCGATACGCGGGCTGCTCACGCGGACGGCCGCCTCGAGCGCAGGCTCCAGGACGGAGTCTCCCCGAATCTGCGGCGATAGGAGGCGCTGAACCGGCCGAGATGCGCGAAGCCGCATTCGTGCGCAACGCGCGCGACCGTGACGGCATCGGGGTCTGCGACGCTCAGGAGCTCGCGGGCACGCTCAAGGCGAACCTCGCGAAGCAATTCGAGCGGTGTCACGCCGAGTCCGTCGCGGGTGACCGCCTGCAGCTGGCGAATGCTCAACCCGACCCCCCTGGCCATGTCGGTGGCAGTGACCCCTGGCCCATGATGGTCGGCCAGCCACTGGCGCAGGGCATCGAGATGGCGCCGGCCACCGAATGCAAGGGGTCGGGCTTGCGCGCCGGACGACAGGACGAGCGCGGTGAGCAATTGATCCTCGACTGTCCCGAGGAAGTGGTCGAGCACTGGACCGGACGCCTGCCCTGCGAGCGCCTCGGTCGCGGACCAGGCCCTTCGGCAGGCGTGGGTGAGCATCGGTGAATAGGCCTCGGCCGATCTCGGCACCAATTCGTCGCCGAAGACCATCGACCGATGATCGGCGACACGCTCCTCATCGGCCGCGAAGACCAAGGCACCCGCCCACGGATCAGGCTTCATGAGCGTTCGATCCTGCGGGGATAGAAGGAATCCGCTGCTCTTCACCTCGCCGCGGGGTGAAGAGCCGATGGTGACGTGCATCGGCCCCAGCGGGACGGTCGCCACCACCCGGTTCGCCGTCGGCGGCGACTCGACGATCACGTCGCCGCCGTACCTCACGAAGACGAGCATCGAGGTCTCCATGCGCACGACGCCGACAGCGCCGTCAAGGGAGGATCCGAGGGGCGTGACCTCGTGCGGAGTGACGGCCGCGACCTCGTCGCGCAGCACGACAGCCTGGGTGCTGCGCACGAGGCCTGCCACCGGGTGCGTGCCTGGTTCCGTTCGACCGCGATCGCCCATCGTGCTTCTCCGTTCTCGATTCAGAGTCGAAGGAGGTGCGATAGGCATCCTAGGTTGTCCGGTGGGCCGACGTACCCGCGTTAGCGGGGCAGCCGTACGCCCTTCGCCTCGAGCCGGGGCAGCACCTCCTGGGCGAAGTACGGGAGTTCCCCGGCGTAGTCGAGAAAGGCCACAGTCATGCCAGCGAAGCCCGCCGCGTGATATTTCGCGATCTCGTCGGCGACCTCGTCGGGCGATCCGATGATCGGAACGGTGCCGTGCCCCGCCGCGAATCGGTCACGGAACATGAGGAGCATCTCGGGGGTGAATGACTGGGCATGCACGCCTTGGAGGGCCATGAGGTTATCGACTGCATCCCAGTCGGCCATTTCCTCCGCGTAGTAGTTGCGGAATTCGACCGCCTCCGCATGGGTTGGCCGCACGACGCAGTGGCCGAGCGTGAACACGCCCATCTTCCGGCCGTACTCGCTTCGGGCCTGGTTCGTCACCTGCTTGACGATCTCCGCGCCGTCCTCCGGGCCCCCCACGATCGTGAAGGCGAAGTCGGCGTTGCGTGCGGCGAACTCGCGACCCTGCTGCGAGGAGCCGGCATTGAGCACCGGAAGGAGCCCGTCATAGGGCTTGGGCATGCCCTCGACATGCTGGAGCTTGAAGAACTGACCGTCCCAGTCGAACTTGCCGGGGGTCGTCCAGATCTTGCGGACGATGTCCCACCACTCCTGCGCGAGCGCATAGCGGGCATCGTGATCCTGCGGAAGGTCCATGCCGAAGGTGTCGTACTCGGGCTTGTTCCAGCCCGCGACGATGTTGATCCCGGCACGACCCTTGCCGATCTGGTCCACGGTCGCCATCTGCTTCGCGGCGACGATCGGATGGTTGAAGGCCGTGTGGATCGTCGCGATGAGCGAGATTCGGGTGGTGTTCGCCAGAAGGCCCGCAGCCCAGGTGACCGGATCAAGGACGCCCTCGTGGAAGTTCGTCTCGCCGCCATAGCCGATCCAGCGCGCGATGGGCAGGAGGAAGTCGATCCCCACCTCGTCGGCGATCTTCGCCATCCGAAGGTTGTCGTCCCAGCTGCCGCTCCAGCGATCGGGGGCTTTCGTCACGGCAAGGCCTGACGAGCAGTTGGCAGAGAAGAGGCCGAGCTTGAAGTCCAAGCCGTCGAGCAGTGCCTTGGTCATGGTTCCTCCGAACGTGCGAGCCTGGGCGAACGGGACATCGCAAGGCTGCTCCGATGCCGGCCCGTCGTCTATCCAGTTTGCGCGGCATCGTGTCCGAATAGCGCGGACGCCAACTCCTACTATTCTTCGGGTCATGGCTGCGAGGACCCGAGAGGCTGACGAGCCCTCAGCGCGCA
>WLOY01000185.1 GCA_009699015.1 Actinomycetota bacterium
CAAATTCGCCGGCCGCTCAGACACCCTGTTCTCCGACGACGCCATCACCGCGATCCACCAAGCCTCACGCGGCTACCCCAGGGCAGTCAACAACCTCGCCGTCAGCTCCCTCATCGCGACCTACGCCGCCGACAAGGCCATCGTCGACCTATCCGCCACACAATCCGCAATCACCGAAAACAGCGAATAGCCGCCGTCACCAATAACGACCACCACGTCACCACGACGACGAACGCCCCGCCAAAACCCCCGGCGGGGCGTTCCCAAAACCCCCGACATCGTCACCACCCCTGACGCCCACATCGTCAAACAACGCGACGGCTAACAGCATGGACCGTCCGTTCGATTGTCGACACACGTCAATGATCTGGAACCCACACCTCGACTCTCCGGAAGGGGCTAGTCCCCAAGGAGTTCGTCTCGAACAACGGGGGAAGCGTGTTCTGTATCGAATGCGGCTCAGCCCTAACAGCCGATGCGCCAAAGTTCTGCGCGAATTGCGGTGCCGCAATTCCGACTCCACCCCCTGCAGGTGAGCAGGCACCGCAGAGGGCACAGCCTTCGGTACCGCCGGAGGTTAGGCCTTCCACTTCGCCTCCACCGAACGCTCCGGTGTTTCGGCCTCCCGGGACCATCGGTATGGTCAAGTGCTGCGGGCGCGACTACAACGCTGCCCTCCTCGCGCGATGCCCTACCTGCAAGACCCCAAGTCGGGCAGTCGGGCCATTATCGGGCGCCAAAACCGCCGCTCCGAAGCGCGTGCGACCCGTGATTGTGGTCGCGATTATCGTGGTGGCAGGCATTGCATTCTGGGGCATGACGCAGGGCGGTGATCAGGCACCGGCAGCGAAGCCTCAGGCGAACTCGGTCACCAACACGAAGCCTTCGACGACCGGCAGTGGATCGAATCCCTTGTCGTACAAGGTCACCTACCGCACTGGGTCAATGAACGGGGCCGCCACTATGGACGTTCGGTACTCGACGAGCACCGGGTACGAGCAGAAGAACAACATGTACCTCGATGTCTTCAAGGACCGGCCGAAAGTCGTCACGATGAAGTCGGGCGACACTGCCGAACTGGAATTGATGTTGCGTGACGGCGGAACTGCTCGTTGCATTATTCAGGTCAACGGAAGAACTGTCTCTGAGAATACGGCTCAGGGATCGGGGGCCGTCGCCTACTGTTCGGCCGCACTCCCGTAGTCGACCTCTGACATGGATCCGCATTTCTGTTTGGTGACGGCAACCCAACACCTGTTTATTTGCAACCTGCCAGTTGCGAGGCAAACTTGTGCAAAGTGGAGCAGGCCGCCAAGGAGGAAGATGTAACGGCATGACCCACCCCAAGTGTCTACAAAGCATCCGCCAGTGCCTTGTAGACCGTTGGGCGGCTCACCCCGAGCATCCCGCCTATGGCGATGACGGTCTGCCCCTCGGCCCGCAGGCGCTGTGCGAGGGCCACCTGCTCGGCGCTGAGTTTGGGCCGCCGTCCTCCGATGTGGCCACGCGCCCTCGCGGCGGCCACGCCTGCATTCACTCGCGCCCGGGTCCACTCAGCCTCCAGTTCAGCGACCGCGCCGAGGATGGAGACCATAAACTTCCCGTGCGGGGTGGTCGTGTCGACGACTCCCTCGGATATGGAACGAAGGCCGACGCCCTTAGCCTCCAGCAGTGCGACCAGTTCCAGCAGGTCAGGAAGTGACCGGGTCGCGCGCGACAGCGCGAAGATCACGACCTCATCCCCTGCCACGACGACATCGAGCAGGGCGCTGAGTTCGGGCCGGTCCTTGTACGACTTGAGGCCGCTCATCGTGTCCGCGAAGTACTTCGTCGCCCCGGCCTTGCGCAATGCGTCCTTCTGCGACCGGAACGACTGGCGCGTTTCATTGGTGCTTACCCGCATGTAGCCGAATACCGTCATGACAGCCCCCTTGAATCCTTACGACGATTCTTGACGTCTCGTCGTGGAGGATCCTCCCCCACCCGGCCTATGTCAAATAATCATTTGTTTGATTGACACGCCTCAGTGATCGAATCACTCTTGACTTTCAACTTCGGCTTGCGAACCGACGACGATGCACGCCCTGCCAGTATCTGCGCTCTCCGTCGCTGACGACTCGGAGTTGGATTCGGATTACGCATCAACCACATTAGGACCTCTGGCTTCACGTCCGAGCCGCTGTCGGGCCCGTGCACGCACCGCCTTGAGGCGCAAACTCCACCCGCCATCGGCGGTTGTGCTCGGTAAGGCTCTACCTTGCGGCAGTCACGCCCCACGCCTCGCCAACGTCACCCACGTCAGTCATCTCCAACTCTCCGCGAACACCGAGAGAGTTGAAGGCCAGCACCTCCACGGTCGGAACTAGGGCCATCGTGGCGACTCTCTTTGCGCTCTATACGCCGTCCTTAAACCAATCGGGGTTCAGCACAGCGATAGCGCGGCTTACGGGCAGAGGCCCCAGACCGCGCCGAAGAGCGATATCAGTCGTCACCAGACCACGATTGAGCCATGGAGACCGGTGGCACTTGCGGGGATATGAGGCGAAGAGCAGCCGCCTGTGGGCCATCCAGAGCCACCGTCGGCGCAGCAATGCCAATCGCGACCAGTCTCTCTCGAATTTCACCAACCTTTCGGACGGCATCGTCGTCAGTCTTGCCACCCACGACCAACCCATTGCTCAGCAACTGGCGCCAGCCCGGCCGTGGATTCGTCTCGGGGGCCCCTTGGGCCATCTCGAACACGTGCCGCGCAGCAGCATTGGCTCGGTCTGCCAATGCAGAGTGCCGTTCCCGCACGGCGTCCAAGGCCCTGATGTCAACGTGCCCCTCCTCCCGCTTGCGGTCGGCATAAATCGCCACCCATTGCAGACCGGCTTGCCTCAATACAGTTTCTTGGGTGAGGAGCGTCTCCCAGCGCTTGGGGCAAACTTTGCCAATGACCTTCTTATCGTTTTCAACCGACCCGTTGAGGTCCAAGTGCCCAGCGATGGCCTCCAACTCGGCGACCACAGCAACGTGCCGCATGAGAATGATGTTCTCCGGGTTCACGACCCGGGCCCAGTCCGTCGCACCTACGACTCCAGACCTTCCAAAGTTTGCGTAAACCTCACCCACAATCGTGATGGCGGAAACGATCTGCGCAGTCTGGTCTCGCTCCACCAATTCAATGCCACGCCGGATGTCGTAGCCAATCGTTTCAAGCCGGTCTTCGATTCGGTCAAGTTGCTGCTGAATACTCGCCAACTGCCCGGCGACGAGGACCGTCATCGGATCGAACTGAGCCGCCTTAGCCGAGACTTCCTTGACTTCCTTTATGGCAACTTGCCGCGTAATCTTCCCGTCAACGTCGCGCAGCGTCCCACGAACGAATCCGTCACCAGCGCTCATCTTCCGGGCTTGGTCAAACCACGCATAGTCTTCGGGTCGCAGTGAAAAGACACGTTGGCCGATGGCTCCCTTGTCGTCGCCCATTTGCCGACCGAGCATGGCCATCAGGGCCTGAGCGAACTGGGGGTTAACGGGTACGGCATCGGCAAGGTGCTTCATGGCACCGAAAACCGTGACCGTGTCGTCGGGGTTCTTGACTACAACCACGTCCCCGTCAGGGTCGACGACCGAAAGGTCGGGACCGATAGATGGCTCGCCCCCGGAGTTCGCCACCACGGCTACTTCTTGTCGTCTGAATTGCCGTCCGAGTTCGACTTGATGACGCGGTCCGCGGCCACTGCCGCAGCAAGACCTGCCGCAACGCCACCTGCAGGTCCCGCGACAACCGTCCCCGCGGCGCCCGCAACCACTGCTACTCCCGCGCGGATAACGACGTTCTTGGCGACCATGGCGAATCCTCCCCGTGAGGACCACCGATTGGCCCGCATTCTGCACTGTAGGGCATCGGACTGACCGTTGGGCCGCTGATTCCTACGTTAGTGAGCACCTGCCATTGAGCATCCAAGCGGAGCGCGGCGAGGGGTTCGGCGAACTGGGACCGTCCCACCGAGGACTGTGTCCACGCAACGAGTGCGCCTAGACAACCAATCCCACCAAATGGCGGCGCCCCCGCCGCGCCACTGTGCGCCACTGCACGGCCATGAGACCTCCCGCTGCGCGGGAGAGCAGCCATACGAGCCCTATCGCCGCTGTTAGCACGATCGATGATCCAACTGGTATTCCGCGGTGCGCCTGCCTCAGTACGCCTTGTGCCACATCTGCTGCTAGGTATAGGTTTTCCGCCCTCGGCGTTGCTGCTGGAGTTGCCGTGATCAACTCACAGAGAGTCTGCGAGTGCGCACAGTTGCTTGACGTACTCATCGAGGAAGGCTGCCGGAACTCGTCGACTCCAGCCGATCTTGACGGATGGGATCTCGCCGGAGGCGATCAGCTCGTAGGTCTTTGAGCGCGAGAGCATAAGGACGCTGGCCACTTGCTTCGGTGTATACATCTGGTTCTCCACAGCACATCTCCTTTTGTCCAAGGATGACGGAGGATTGCGCTGGCGTCAGTGCATACGCGAGTCGTTGGATGACAACCCATGACGACCATGACGACCCTTTCCACTCCCTTAGCCCTTCTCCCCTCCCCCTCCTTCCTTCTTCTTCTTCTTTCTTTTAAGGTGGGAATAGGAGTAGGAATGGTTGTCATGGTTGTCATGGGTTGTCATCTTGCGCCCTCCAGCACCTTGAGGAAGAGGCGGGGTTCACTCTTTTCGAGGAGGTCGCGGGCATCTTGGCCGGGGTCGGGGATGATGGTCGCCAGATCGCAAACGCCCCGGAGCGCATCGGCGATTGCCTCGCCGCACTTGAGGCCGGGAGGGTCATTGTCGGGGATGAGCACAACCCGTGCCCCGGCCAGAGCCTCCTTCAGGGTGTGCAGTTGAGGACTGGCTGCACCACCGGCCCATGTCGTGGCGTAGATCCCCGCCTTGAGCATCGCATCGACACTGGATTCGGACTCGCACACGACCACCGGCTCCCCAGCGCTGGCGCCCATGAGCATCTGTCGTTGCTCATACAGCGGCAGGGACGCCAGATCCAGCCCTGCCGCGTAGTGCCAGTCGCGGCCATCCTTCACCTCCCAACAGCACTTCTTGCCGCCACCTGCGTAGCGAGTCCTCTCAAGCCTCACCGCGTCCGGGACGTAGACGTGGTGCACGGTCGTAATTGGCCTGCCGCTCCGCTTGGACCCACTGCTCCCGCCCGATGGGCTGAAGGCCGCAAAGGTCGGCTTTCGCAGTTGCCAACCCAGCACACTCTCAGGTGAGTAGACGTGCGGCTCGAAGAGCCTGCCCAAGTCAAGTCCGAGGGCGTGCATGACTTGATGGACGGTGCAGCCCGCGAAGCAATGGACCAGCACGGCCCCGTCGTTCCCCTCCGAGAGCGACAGGCTCGGGGAGCCGTCTGCGTGGGCGGGGCACTGCCAGTTCCTACCAGAGCAGCGCGAGCCGCAGGCAGACACGTACGCCACCAGCCATTCGAGGGCCGTCACGCTCGCAAGTCCTTCACCATGATGTAACGGGTACCACTGACGCGTGGGCGAGTGATCTCAACGTCAAGGCATGACCTCAACGCGGGAGTCAACCGGGAGAGCGCTTCACCGAAAGCCTTCGGGGTTTGGGGCAGGTCGCGTTGATGCCGCTCGTCCACCGCCGAGGCGACGATCGCCATCAGTCCCGCCGCGGTGTGCTTCTGGAAGAGATGATCGTCTCGTCCCACGGAGCCGGGAAGCCTTGGGATCTGCGGGGTGGTGTTGAACAGCGACGCCTGATGGTGCCCGCGTGCCTCTTCGACAGCCCTCCGCATGGCCATTCCCAACGTGGTGGCGTCGAGCACGGCTTCATTGAGCGCCCCCGCCTGCTCCGCCAGCCGCTCAGCGCCATGCGTACCCAGCACTTCGTCGATGACCAGCAGGTTGCGCTCGAACTCAGCATGCCGGTGCAGGCCAGTGGGCCGCATCGAGTCACGTTTACGCAGCACATCGACAGTGAGAGTCAGGAGTCCGGCAAAGATCGCAGGCCGTTCCTCCGCCCACTGACTGTTCAGGTCTTCCATCGAAAGGCGGTCTTGTGGTTCCACCGGCAGCAACTCGACTACTACCGCACGGCTAGCAAGGTCCCCCCTCGAAAAGCCGCTCATGATCCCGTTGAGCCACACCGGGCGAAGCAACTCAGTGATGTGGGCCTGATCGTCGGTATACAGCGCCCGAGAGAGCAGTTCACCGCCTGTGCTGATGCGTGCCAGCAGATCCGACATCTCAGCATCGATACGGGAAGCATTGTCGAAGCACATGACTCGGCGCACCGAGGCGAC
>WLOY01000186.1 GCA_009699015.1 Actinomycetota bacterium
CCTTGTCGCGGCAATCGCATCGACGGGGCTGCTCATCGCAGCAGCCCCGGCGGTGGCACCGGCAGCAAACGCTGCCGACGCCTGCGCCCTCGGCGCAACCTGTGAAGGCAGCCTCACCGGCAAGCTGGGGGCGACCACCTTCAAGAGCCAGATGCCGACCAAGTTCAACGGAACCGTGCTCGTGTACTCGCATGGCTACCGTGTCGGCACTCCGGTTCCCGCGGCCCTGGCCGTGCCACTCGGACTGAATGATCCGGCCGGCTACGTCGCCACGAAGGTTCCGGCCTTCGCGGCAGCGTTCGGCACCGATGTCGCCTACGTCGGGGCACCGATCGCCGACATCGCCCCTTCAGCAACGGTTCGCGACAACCTCCTGGCCCAGGGCTACGCCCTCACGGGTGTCGGGTACGCGAAGCAGGGCTGGGCGACCGCCGAGGGTGTCGAGGCCAATGAGCTCCTCATGGGCCACATCCGAGGCGGCGCAATCTCCGGGGTCAAGAAGACGATGACCTGGGGCACCTCACTCGGCGGACTCATCGCAGCAACCGTCGCCGAGCGCAATCCCAAGATCGTCGCCGGAGTCCTCGCCGACTGCGCGCCGCTCATGGGCCCGGAGCAGGCCTTCTCGGGTGCAATGACGGTCCTCTACACCTGGAAGACCACCATTGCGCCGACACTGCGGGTCGCGAACTACGAGAGCTACACGCAGGCCCTCACCGACCTCGGCACCGTGCTCACCGTGCTCACCGGCTACCCGGCGAAGACGGGCGCGAACTCAGCGCTCGGATTCCCGATCGCCCAGGCAAACATGCTGTCAGGTCTCATGGCCGGCCTGCCGACGAAGTCGGCCGTCTACGACGGCCAGACGGTGAACCCCGCGTTCGCTACCCTCGGCACGCTGGCTGCAATTTCGGCCGGCTACTCACCGGCATCTGCCGGTGCCAACACCGCAGCAGCGATGCTGGAGAACGTCGGTGCAGCAGCGGCCCTCGGGATCCTCGGTCGCTACGAGCTCGAGCAGCGGGCCCGGGTTATCGGGGGCATCCCCGCGACCGAGTCGGCGAACTTCAGCGACAACGTCAACGTCCAGTACTCCGATCTGCTCTCACAGGAGCAGCGCGGTGAGTTCGGCGACACGCTGAACGCTGGCGCGGTCAACATCAACGGGATGATGGCGGCTCTCGACGCATCCAAGGGGAACGCGACCCTGCGCTTCCCGGCGAACCCGGTGGCGGTGAAGGTCGTTCAGGGCCTGCCCGCTCCCAAGGGCGTCTACACCAGCCCGACGGTCCTGCTCACCACGAGCTACGACCCGATCGTGAATGCGGCCAACTCCTTCGACTACTACGCCCAGCTCATGGCGAGTGCCAAGAAGGCCGGCAGCATGGCGAAGGTGGCGCAGTACTACACGATGCCGCCCGAGGATGGCTACACGAAGTTCGCGGACGGCGGCAAGTCGCCGGATGCTGCAGCCTCGCGAGCAGCCAACATCTCAGGCGTCGGTCACTGTGCGTTCTCTCTGGACAACTGGAGCGCCGTGACGAAGTCTGTCGCCACCCTCAATGCCCTCACCAACGCCAAGACAGCCTCGGCTGTCAAGACGGCGAAGGCCATCGGCTTCGGCGGCGCAGCCGTCAATGGCGATGGGTTCTACGTACCGGAGCCGCTGAAGCGTCCAGGCATCACGACGTCGTAGCGGGTTTTCATAGCGGAATGCACGTCACGGAGGGCCGGTGGATTTCCACCGGCCCTCCGTCATTCCAGGAGAAACCCGAGCCGATATCCGGAATGCGATTCTTCCGACCTTCGTCCCTTGTGTTTAGATTCATGCATGCCCTCCATCCGTAGAACACTCCTCCTTTCGATGTCCGCCGCCCTGGCAGTGTCGGTCGTGTCCGCCCCCGTGGCAATGGCACAGCCGAGCGCCAAGCCAACCGACTCGATCAGCAAGGGCTCGGTCATTCCGGCCTCGCTGTTCGGCATGCATGTCTACAACGCAGAGGTGGGCAGTTGGCCCACCATCCCGGTCGGTGCCTTCCGCCTCTGGGACACCCGCACCACCTGGTCGACCATCGAGCCGGTCAAGGGCCAGTTCAACTGGAGCACCCTCGACACCGCCGTCGCCACCTCGAAGGCGAACGGTGTCAATGACATCCTCATGGTCCTCGCCGGCACCCCGCTGTGGGCAAGCGATGACCCGGCCGCTGGCGGCCTCGCCGGCGTCCTTCCCGGTGCAGCAGGCATGCCGAGCAACCTTGCCGACTGGGACAATTGGGTAACCCAGGTCGCGACCCGTTACAAGGGCCAGATCACCAGCTACCAGATCTGGAACGAGGCTAATCTCAGCACCTTCTCGACCGGCACAGCCAACGAGATGGCTGACCTCACCAAGCACGCCTACGACATCATCAAGCGGATCGACCCGTCGGCCCTTGTCGTGGCACCCAGCACCGGCACCCGACTCGGCGGCCCGTTCATGAAGTTCTACCCGGCGTACCTCAAGGGCCTCAAGGATCGCGGCTGGCCCGTCGATGTCTGGGCGGCCCACACCTACCCGGCGAGCCTGGGCACCCCGGTTGACCGTGCGGGTCTGGCGAAGAAGTGGATCGCTGTCCTCAAGGCCGCCGGAGCACCCGCCAAGCCCCTGTGGGATACCGAGAACAACCTCGGGCTCAAGGGCCCGGGCCCGCTCAACCCCGATGTCGACATCGAGGGCGAGAAGGCCGGGGACTGGGTCGGGCGCACCTACCTCGACTCGATTCGCCTGGGTCTCAGCCGCACGTACTGGTACCGCTGGGAGCCCGACAATGACCTCTGGGGCATCCAGATGTTCACGGGCACCCCGGGCGCCGAGGCCTTCAAGACCCTCGAGGATTGGATCGTCGGAGCCACCTACAACGGGTGCACCGCGAAGGCCGGAAACGTCACCTGCAACTTCGCCAAGGGCGGCAAGCCCTTCGTGGTTCTCTACACCGACAGCGGCGCTGCAAAGAAGTTTGTCGTCAAGGGCTCCTACTCGCAGGCCTGCTCGCTCGACGGCACCTGCAAGCCGCAGTCCGGCAACAGCATCGTCACCAACGGTCCTGTGCGCCTGAGCAACTAGCACGACACCCGCTCAACGGGTCCCCCGTCGCAGCCAGCAATGGCAGCGGCGGGGGTTCTCGCTTTTTGGGTACCTGTGGCAACTACTTGGGAACGAGTTCCACGATCCTGCCGCGAAGGCGGGCCTTCTCCGACGTTGGCGTTCCCTTCACCTTCACGCTGATGCGCGTTCGGTCGGCGCGGAACAGGTCGTGGGAGTACTCGAAGACGACGCCACGTGCATCACGGGTCGTTCGCGTGATGGACAGCAGCGGGGCACCGGGATCGATTGACAGGATCGCGGCCTCGTCCGGCGAAGCCGACACAACCTCAATGTGCTCGGTCGCCTCGTCCGGGCGAAGCCCGTACTCCTGATCGAGCAACTCGTACAGTGAGCCGCCGAGTTCACGCTCGGGTAGCCCGGGGACAAGCTCAGCAGGAAACATCCCGTGCTCCAGCGATATGGGCACCCCGTCCGCGAGTCTGATTCTCACGAGGTCGATGACGAAATCGGACGGACTCAGGCCCAGTGCGGCGGCCGCTTCAGCCCCGGCTGTTGCGACGCCGACCCTCACCACTCGTGATCCAGCGGTAAATCCCTGATCGCGCAGAAGCATCGGCACACCGACGATGCGTGAGAGGTCTCGCTCGACCTTCGCCGCGGCGACGAATGTTCCACCCCCTCGACCGGGCACCCGGTGGATTGCTCCGGATTCCTCGAGTGCGGCAAGGGCTTGTCGCAGCGTCGAGCGACTGACCCCGGTAATGATGGCGAGTTCTCGCTCGGATTCGAGTTTCTGCCCCGGCTGAAGGGTGCCGCGCTCGATCATGCCGAGAAGTCGCCGGCGCACCTCGCCTGCGGCGGGACCGACCTGGCCAGGGTCAGGAGCCCCCGTAGCAGCCATTCGTTACATCGCCTCGAGGGCCGCGAGTGATTCGGGGAGCACCTGTCCACCATCAACCGCGATCGCCTGCCCGGTCACGTAGGCCGCCTCGTCGGTTGCGAAGAACAGTGCCGCGTATCCGATGTCCTCGACCTCACCGAGACGCCCCTGGGGGATCGACACCTCCATTGAGCGCCGGTATTCGGGGCCGAGGTCGGCGAGCCCCTCCGTTGCGATGTTTCCGGGAAGTACTGCGTTCACTGTGATGCCGTGGGGGGCGAGCTCGATTGCGGCGGTCCGCATGAAGCCGAGTTGAGCGGCCTTGCTTGCTCCATAATGTGACCAGCCCGGGGAGCCGGTGATGGGTCCGGTGATGGATGACGTGAGGATGACGCGACCTCGTCCCGAGGCGATAAGTGCCGGTAGGCACGCCTGCACAGTGAGGATGGTGCCCTTCACATTCGTGTCTAGCACGAGGTCGAGATCCGCCTCGGACATGTCGGCGAGATGAGAGGCCGGGAAGATTCCGGCATTCGCGCAGACGATGTCGATACCGCCGAAACTGTCGATGGCCGCCTGGGCCATCGCATCGCAGGAGGCGCGATTCGCAACATCGCCGATGAAGTAAGCCGCCCGGCCCGAGCCAAGACTCGCGAGTTCGGCAACAGTGCGCTCTGCGTCGTCCCGGTTTCGACCGGTGATCATGACATCGGCGCCGGCCTTCGCCATGACACGGGCAATTCCCTTGCCGATGCCCTTCGTGCCACCGGTGACGATGGCCGACCTGCCTACTATCGACGTGAACATGCTGTTTCCTCTCCTAGAACTTCCTGCTCAGATATTCCTCTGCCAACCGGCAGCTCGTCGAGGTGTATTCAGCGCCCATCGACTGGGCGGTCTCCGTTTCGATGTGGGAGCCGATCCATGCGACGAGGAGTAGACGTCGCAACATGATGAAGGTCGGCAGTTCTGCTTCGTCCTGCGCGCTGAGGTCTGTGACGCTGCGGTACCCGGTGACCCACGATTCGACCAGCTCGGGGACGTATGGCTCGTGCTCGATGAAGGAGAGCGAGGAGCCGAGGTCGTACATGAACCAACTCAGGCCGCAGTCATCGAAGTCGATGACCGTCACATCATCACCATTGACGAGGAGGTTCGCGAGGCGCATATCCGCGTGGACGAGCCCGAATCGGTCCGGGTCCTTGCCGTAGCGATCAAGTCGCTGCTTCACCCGGTCGGAGCATCGAGTGAGCACATCGAGGGCTTCGGCATCGACGGCGAGGCCATCCTGCCAAGGTCCCCAGTGCCCGTGCTCGCCGATTGAGGTGTCGTAGTCCCAAATGAACCTGCTGAATTCAGGCGGGCGCTGCCATCGCTTCGCGTGGCCGTGGAGACGTGCGGTGATCGCCCCAAGTTGGATGAAATCCTGCTGAAGCCTGTCCTCGGTCGGTTCGCTGCCCTCGACCCAATCGAACCGGACGACAAAGCGCTCGTCGCCCGCATCATTGCGCGAGATGACGACCGACTCACCAGTGAGATCGGGGAGGTACGCCGGGGTCTTCACCACGTCATCTGCACGGAGGGCCGAGATCCAGTCGAGCTCGCCTCGGACGGCCTGCCGGGAGTGGTAGTTCGTTCGGTGAACACGGATCACCGAACGCCCCTGCACCGGATCGTCGATGCGGAACGTCCCGTTCTCCGAGACATTGAGCAGCGTGACAACCGCACCGGGATCGATGCCGTAGGAGGGGAGTGCCGCCCTCGCGAACTCCTCGAACACCCGTGCCTCAGCGCTCATCTCACCTCATTGCTCCCGGCCGACAACCGCGACAAGTGCCTCCGTGATCGCATCGCGAGCACGTTCGACCGCCTCGGTTCGGCCCCCAATGTAGACGCGTCCGGCCGCCCCGATCATTTGAACATCGACAAGGGTGATGTCGGGGGATGCCTTCTCTGCCTCATTTGCCGCCATGGCGGCAAAGAGCGCGGGGGTCATCTCGAAAACGAGGAGGCTGTCGCCGGGCAACAGCATCGATGCCTGGCGATTGCGGTTGATGATCACGGCATGCTGGTCGGTGACATCCTCGATGACGTCGGCGTAGAGGATTCTCGGCCGCAATTGCTCCTCGGCCTTGGCTCCGATTCCATCGAGCACAGCCTGACCGGCGCGCATGACATCGTCCATCGAATCAGCGTGCACCTCGAGCACCCCGAATTGGCGCTCGACAAAGAGAATCCCCGGCTCGATGCCGGGTACGGAGCGAAGGGCAAGGTCGGTCACTCGCTCGATAG
>WLOY01000187.1 GCA_009699015.1 Actinomycetota bacterium
ACGCGCCGCTTCTCGCCGCCGGAGAGCACCGAGACATCTGCGTCGGGCGCAGGGCACCGCAGGGCGTCCATCGCCTGCTCGAGCTGGGAGTCGAGATCCCAAGCGTTCTTGTGGTCGATCTCCTCCTGAAGGGTGCCCATCTCGGCGAGGAGGGTGTCGTAGTCGGCATCGGGCTCGGCCAGCTCGACGGAGATCGCATTGAAGCGGTCAACCATGGCCTTGGTCTCGGCGACGCCATCCTGCACGTTCTCCAGCACGGACTTCGACTCGTCGAGCTTCGGCTCCTGCAGGAGGATCCCGACGGTGTAGCCGTCCATGAGCTTGGCCTCGCCGTTCGACACTTCGTCGAGTCCGGCCATGATCTTTATGAGGCTCGACTTTCCGGCGCCATTGGGCCCGACGATGCCGATTTTCGCGCCGGGAAGGAACGAGAGGGTCACGTCATCGAGGACGACCTTGTCGCCGTGCGCCTTGCGTGCCTTATAAAGGGTGTAGATGAACTCAGCCATAGTGACCGAGCCTAGTTGCCGCATCGGGCGACTTCTCGGGCTGGCACCGCGGAACGGACAAACCAGCGCGCCGAGCCCCACTGCGGGCTGAAGGATTGCATTATCCTTCCACGGTGACGATGTACACGAACTTCGTTGAGATGCCCCTTGTCGTTGCCGTCTTGCTCATCCTCGTGCCGTTGCTCGCCCTCACCATCATCCTCGTGACGGCGTCGGGCCGCGCCGATCATCAGGTTCGCGCCAATGACAACGTGGCGACCGCAGCTATCCGGCTCATCGGAGGGGCATTCATTTTCATGAGCGCCTTCGCGACCGTTGCCCTGTGGCAGGAGTCGACTCGTCTCGCGGACACGGTCGGCCTGGAGTTCGGCCATGCGAGCGTCATCGTCAATCAGCTCAGCGCCCAGGAGGTCGCCGGAACTGAGGAGATCGTCGGCCATCTGCGCACCTACGCCAGCATCGTCATGGACGGCGAACTCATCAACCCGAGGGTCTCATCAAGCAACGACGGGGCGAATGAGCAAGTGTTCGAGGCGACTCGAGGCATCGTCAAACTGGATGCAGCAGGCACCATCGAGAGTGACGATGCGAAGCTGCTCTTCGATTCGCTCGGCGGGATGACGCTGGCGCGGAACAGTCGCCTCAGCCAGCCATACCCCCTCCTACCACTGCCGATCTTCGCCCTCGTCGTCGTTCTCGGGGTCTCCACGATCATCATCGCGGCGATGTACCCGACGGGTCCGGATCGCACACTCAAGTGGATTCAGTCGCTCTTGGCCTTCGTGGTGGTTGCCGGCCTGCTCAGCACCGTTACGTTTCTACTCAACGGCAGCAGCGGTTGGCTTCGTGAGGATCGACAGCGTCCAGCATTGCTCTTCTTGCAGGAGTCCTCCGGTCAATCCCTGCCGCAAGCCCCCTGAGTTCATCGCCGGTGCCCGCGGCTGGCTCACCGGCGCAGACATGAGCGCATCGACTCGCCCAATCAGGCGATGTCACCTCGGTGGGAGCCCACGCGCCAAGTCACGGCGTCGCACGGGTTCGGCATATCGCTGTGACCGCCTGGCCGGACGACGAGAACACCATCGGAGCCTCCGCTGCCCTACGGCTGGCCCGATTCCTGTTCACGGCCAGGGAGGTTGCGCGGGCCCTTTCGGTTTCGACGACGCCCGCGTTCCACCACGCGTTGACAGGCGATCTGCCGTGCCGTCGCATCGCCCGGCTCGCTCGATACACAACCGCCGATGTCGAGTCGTTCATCCACAGCTTCGACGATCGGGGTTTCCAGTGACCCGGCCAGCCGCTAGAACTCAGTACTTATCCACATCGCTCAGTAGGCAACCGGGAGGACGGCATGTCACGACACAAAGGATCTGAAGGCTCCGTTCGTCTCACACCGGGGCGGGGTCGGGGATGTGGCAGGCCGAACGGCCGGGTGCGTCGGGTACGGGTCGTCATCACGGACTACGTCGAAGCCCAGAAGAACTCGACCCGTGTGGAACGCTGCCCACGAGGCAGCGCTCCTGCTGCGGCATGCAGACAACAAGGCCATAGGGGAGAAGCCGGCCCGAGCGAATGGATGCGCTGTGGGATGCGTGGGTCCAGTCGTTTCCGGATGTCGTCCCGCGGCTCGGGATGGACTGGGGCAACATCACGGACCTTGACTCCCATCGTCGGATGAGCTGACCGTGGTTGCACCTTGCTATAACCGATTGTGTGTTCCATAATGATTGAGATCCTGGCTGTTCGGATCATCAGCGGAGCCCGCAAGCACGGCATCAGCAGGCAGCGGATTGAGCAGGCTCTGTTGTCGCAGACTGAGGCCGAGGCGATCGGAACGAAGACAACGGACCCAAAGATCCGATTCATCGGAAGGGACGATCGCGCAGAGGAGGTCGAGATGGTGGCAGTCGTCCTGCCGGGGCTGCTCTTGATCATCCACGCCATGCCCACCCGCTACCGAAGGAAGCCGCTATGAGCCGACAGGCAAAGCCGGCGTACAAGATCACCGGCCCAGAGGTCGACCTTCATGCAGAGGTGATCCTCGACAGCAGGGGCCGCCGCGTCGATCAGGCGTACGTCGATCGGGCTCTCGCCGATGTCGAGGAGGACCTCGCCAGACGAGCCGGCCGTCCGTCCCTCACGGGCAAGAGCGAGCACTCCCCGCATGTCTCATTTCGGATCACGCCGGAGTTGAAGGCTCTTGCCGAACAAACCGCAAGGGAGCAGGGCACAACGGTGTCGACGTTGGCGAGAGAGGCGTTCGAACGCTTTCTCGCTTCGTGAGGCCAGTCGCTCAGCCGCGGAACGCGAACCGGACGGTCCTTATGAGCCGCGGTGGGTCAACCGTCCGCTGCTCCTGAGGGCATTATCGGCGTACTTTCGAAACCAGACATCTCTTCGCCAGAATGGGGATCATGAATGGGAGGGTTCGCGCATCTGGATTCTCAATGCGTCTCTCCCATGATTGACGACCCAATCTCGCACCCCGTGATGGACTTCCTGCCGCTGGTGACATTGGCGGGGCGGACGTTCTTCGTTGAGCATGGCGAGACCCTCCGCACGCATGCGGCCGAGACGATCCAGGCCGAAGCTCTGGTGGATCTCACCGCCGCGCCCGTCAGCAAGAAGCCGCCCCAGTCCTGGCGGCGGGCTCTGCCTGGGAATGCAGGCGTTGGCCCGGATGACCTAGCGCAAGGCCGGATCGGAGAGATCGTTGACGGTGCGCGACCGCTATGCGGCTGTCGCGGTCTCGCCCAACACCGTGGCACCCTCCAGGGCGGTAACGGCGAGTTCGGGATGTGGCTCGTCGAGCGCGTCGTCGATGATGCGCCGACGGAAGCTAAAGCTGCAATCTCACAATGTGGACTCGCTTTTGATGAACAAATGGACGGGCTAGAAACGTACATCTGGACGAGCCTCACGTCGCGAGGCAACGTTCGCACTTCTCGGGCGCCGACCCTCGGTGATTTTTGGCCTCGGGATCGGGGTGTGGAGGGGTCGAGATGTTCACTGCGGATGACGACCAACGAACCCAATGGCGTCTCAAATCAGTGATGAACACTTGGCGAATGCCGAACGTCCCTCAGGACTAGGTCGTGGCCCGGGGGCGGCCGCATACCGGCGAGCACCGCGGGGCCGCACGTCAGATGAGCTCGAACTGGCAACGCGGACCGGATGCTCGGGTCAGGCGGGCGTCGCGGGTGAAAAGCGGGAGGTTCAGTGCCTCCGCTATCGCGACGTAGGCACCGTCGTACGGCGTGATCGTGGGCGAGAGCTCGTGGATCCGCGCAATGAGCGGGGTGCTCGCCAACCGCTCGATCGGCCAGGTCGCGAGTCCATCGAGTGCCCTGCGCAACGTTCGGTCATCGATCTCGCCGCGCATCCGCAGCGCTCGCCAGGCGCTCATGCATTCGACATCGATCGTGTGCGGCGCGAACCATGAATCCGCCTCCTTGAGCCGGCCCCTGATCGCCGCGGATCCCTGGGCCATCGGCCGCAGCGCATCGACGAGAATCGAGGCGTCAAGGACGAGGCTTGGCACTGGCCCTCCGAGCACTGGCGAGCTCCGTGAGGTGCCCGGTGCGATCCTCGCGCGTGGCGCGAATATCTGCTGCGGCATCGGCGGCCACCGGTGAACTCAGCGACGGGCTCCCCCGGAGGCCTGCTTCCCAGCGCTCGATGGCCTCTCGGGCAGTCAGCGTCTCGGCAAAGGCCTCGAGCCGCGCGAGCAGGTACTGCTGGAGCGACTGGCCATCTGCCTTGGCATGGGCCACGAGTTGGGCGTGGAGGCGTTCGTCGACATTTCGGATGAGCATGTTCGGCATGCTTGCATTATGCAAGCATGCCGAACCCCACGTCAAGGGCGAATTCACGCAGCCTCGCCCCGGATCTCTCCCGTCTCAAGGTCGACATCCTCGGGCAGGTCATCGACGATCCCCGCCGCCTCGAGCTCATCGGCGATCATCCCCGCAGCTGCAGCAGCATCCGCCTCGGCGCGGGCCTCGCTCTCGACTGCAGCCCCGCGCTTGACCCGGGTGAAGGTCGCGACGCCACGGCTGAGATCTGGGCCGACAGCGATCGCCTCGATGTCGTGGAATCGCATGATGTGGCTCGATTCCCCGCACGGGCGCGGGACCTCGCGGCTGCGGAGCTTGCCGTAGACGACCACGGGCATGCCCTTCGTGATCGACTGAACCACATTGTGGGCCAAATCGCGCCAACATGAAACGGAAAAGTAGTGCGTATCGCTATCGACCCAGCGCTCGGTCGCTCGGTCGTACCGCCGACTGCTCATCGCCACGCGGAACGAGGCAACCGGGTCGCCGCTGTTCGTGAAGCGAAGTTCAACGTCCTTGACCACATTGCCGGCCACGGTGAAAGTGATGTCATTCATCGCATCGTCCTTGGGGTTCGTCGTCCTTGGAATCAAGGACCGCTGGGGGCTATCCCCAACGGCCCCACCCTCGGGCAGCGCGCAGATGTAGGAAAGTCCCGAATTCACACCTGTGCACGCCAGCCCACAACAACTGATTCCGGTGGAGAACTCCTCTTCCAGACTTCGACTCGTCGCCATCCACGACCTCACTGGCGGTCCCCGTCAACCTCGTGCTCCTCGTGGGCAGCACGTCGTGAAACTCCCGAAAAAGTACACCTGTCGCCTTGAGCATCGCTCTTCGACCACTGGGTGGCTTTCCCGGGAAATCACACAATGCAGAGCACATTTCGCTTCACACAGCCCCGCTCTAGCGAAGCAGTAGGCAGACCAGCGGTGCCGGAACCGCCCACACGGCCCCGGTCACATCGAGCACTGACTTCGTTGCCAGCACGCCTGCGTTGTACTTACCGGCGATGACGCGGCCTTCGCCCCGCCAACCCGTGTCAACCCACTTGCTCTCGATCGGGACAGTGCGCTCAGAGCCGGAAGGTGTGGTGGCATCCACGGGACAAAGGTCGACCTCATTACCCGAGTCTGTCCGTGCGTACCCGACGGTGTCACCAGCGAGCCACCGACCTTCGTCCAAGTCATCGAGGACGCGGGCAAGCGTGACCCCGACGGTCATCTCCGTAAGGCGTGTCATGTCGGGTGACGGCAAGCCGCGGCGGAGAAAGTGGGGCAGCCAAGCGAGCAGTGGGTCGGTCAGGTACACCTTGGGCCGGCTGCCGATGATGATGTTGCCATCGTCGCTGCGTTGTGGACATCGGAGTGCGGCAAACGTCGCCACGAGTCGGTCGACGCGCCGGTCGAGGGTGGGCCGGTTGGGATATCCGAGGGTCTCGGCGGCGGCGGTGACGTTCAGCGGGCTCGATCCGCGCTGCTCGAGTTCGCTGAGGAGCCGTGGGATAGATTCCGGTGGCGCGTCAGCATCGACGTCCGTCAGCAGCCACGCCTGGAGGTCCTTGAGGTAGGCCGTGCTGACCTGCCCGTCACGGACCTGCTCCGCTACAGCGCGAGGGAATCCGCCGCATGTCAGGTACTCCTGCCATGCGACGTCGTACCAATCGACGTCGAACGCGACGGCCTCGAGGCTGCGACGAACTCCCGGTTCCTGCAGGTGCGCGGGGTGTACGGACTCCAGTAGGTGCAGGTGTCTACCGGAGGCGATGAGGTAGTCGCGGAAGCTCATCGGAGCCACGTGTCGAAGGCGGCGGGTATCTTCCAATCCGGCCCGCCCTGCGAACAAGTTCGCGGCAGCGTCAGCCCCCTTGACCCAGCGACTGCCGGTCGCC
>WLOY01000188.1 GCA_009699015.1 Actinomycetota bacterium
CCACCGGTTTGACTATCGATCTGCCGGGCCGCGGCTGCAGCCTGGGCGGCCTGTTGCCGCCGCTGCTCTGCGCGCTGGGCGGCGATGAGGCGGCGCTGCTCCGCCGAGAGCTTGCCCAGCACGTTCTCGGCCTGCCTGACCTTGTCATCGACCTCAGTCTTCCGGTCAGTCATGGACGCGTTCAGGGCCTTGGCCGCACGCTCTCGATCCGCGAGCACCGCCTCCGACTGGGCAAGTGCTAGGCCCGTCGTCTGCCATTTGCGCAGTGTTGACTGCTGCGACTGTGAAAGTTGCTCCATGGCTGACGCCTGAGCGAGGAAGGCGGACGGATCCTCTGCGAGCAGGATCTGCAGCGTCGGATCGATCGATCCCATCATGTACAGGGATCGGGCGAGGCTGTTCACCGCCTGTGCCTGGTCGCGCCTGGCAGCCTTGTTCCGGGCGATCTTCGCATTGATGCTTTCGATCTCCGTCCGAACGTCGGCGAGGTTCGCGCGGACCTCGTAGTACTTCTCGTTGGCGGACTCGGCCTGGCTGCGCAATTCGCGGACCTGGGCTTGAACAGCCTTGATGTCCGCCTGAGGGGCTGCCTGTCCGGGGGAGGGCATGCCGATCAGGAGGGTGCCTGCGACGAAGAACGCCAAAAGCGCGACCCCAGGGGTTCTCCGATGCGCGAGAACCACAGTTGCGACTCACTTTCTCACATGGCCCGGTGGGCAGCGACGGACAATGGACTTGCAACGGACAATGGACTTGCATTCGAGGTTACATGCTCAGGGCGACGGCCAAGACGACAGACGCGGGTCGGTTGATGAAGATCCTGTAAATGATCAAAGGGCCCAAGCACGAGCATGCTCGTTTTCCGTTCTCCTGCCCCGCACATGTCGCGCGCCGGGACGTGGCATGAATCACTAGGTCATTCGGTGCATCGCCGGCGCGAATGGAGGACGCTGAGAACCGTGGACGAAAATGGTGATGCCAAGCCCGTGTGGTCTCGGCTTACCTTCGCTCTCCAGCCTGAGCCGGTGCCGGTCCTGCTGCGATCCGGCGTCGCGGTCCTCGTTGACGTCATCGTCGTGTTCGTCGCGGTGCGGGCGGCGCTGGTCATGGCCGGGCACCCCAGCGAAGGACTGACCCATGCGGTCCTGCCGGCGGTCTTCGGCGGAATGTTCGCATTCCTTGGATCGCTGGGCGGCACGACCCGCAGTGGCCTCGTTCGGGCGTTCGCCCTCGCCGCACTGTCGGTGCCGGTGACCCTGATCGCCATCGGGGTGAGGCCCCTGCCGATTGCATCTGGACTGGCCCTTGCCACGGCGGCAGTGGTCGCGGGCGTTTTCGCGCGGCACGGTGAACCGCTCGCCACCCTCGGCAGCATCGTTCTGTACATCTACTTCGTGCCGTTCGTGTTCGGGGCGGGAAGCGGTGTTCCGCTCGGCTTCCTGTGGCTGGGCTTCGCCGTGATGATCGTGTGCACGGTTGCCCTGAGGGTGATCGTCGCGCTGGTGCCCAAGCACCGGGCGCCGGTGAGGGTCAGGGCCACCGACGAGGCCAGTCCTCCTGATCAGGTTCAGGGGAAAGGCTTCTTGAGCAGGCGATTCCCGTTGCTGCCGGGCCCGCAATTGGCGAGGCTGCGACGCACGACACTTCGATCCGCCATCGGCCTGGGCATCGGCGCGATTGTGGTCTCGGCGACGAGGGATCACAACGCTGTCTGGGTCCTCATGACCCTCATCGCGTTGCTCCCGCCGGGACTGCCGTTGACGATCAACCGCCTGGTGCAGCGTCTCGCGGGGACGGTCGTCGCGATGGTCGCGCTCACGGTCGTGGATGCCACGATCCCGCCGGGTGCCCTGCGACTGCTCGTGCTAGGGGTGGGCCTAGTCCTCACCATCGCCTACGTGCGCAGGAGTTATGCGCTCTCGGTTCTCGGGATCAGCATGGTGGCGGTGATCGCCTATTCGCAGGTACAGGCACCGCTGGGCGAGGCACTGCTCTGGCGTGGCTTCGACACCCTCGTCGGTGCGGTGATCGCGATCATCGTGACGCTACTCATTCCGGTTGGCAAGCGTCCGAAGCCGGTATGGACCACAGGCTGATTGCTTTGCTGACCGCCTGAGCACGACGCAGGCCGCGCGATTCGCGAGAAACGCGCCGCACGTTGGTGCGGTGAGTCGCGATTGAGGTGGAGACGGGATTTGAACCCGTGTACGCGGCTTTGCAGGCCGCTACCTCGCCTCTCGGTCACTCCACCGTGGGCCATCGCGGCAACATGCCCGCTTATGGCCGATTCTGCGAGCGGACGACGGGATTCGAACCCGCGACCCTCACCTTGGCAAGGTGATGCGCTACCAGCTGCGCTACGTCCGCATGATCCATTCGGGCCGAAAGGCCCAAGTGGCTCGAGAAGGAACAGTATCTGACGAGGTGGGTGCACCGCCAACGCGGGGACCCGTTCGTGCGTTTCGCGGCATGATTGCCCCGTGGATGAAGGCCTCGCTTACCTCGGCGGCCAGTGGGCATGGGAGGTGCAGGACGTGACGTCCGACATCTCGGTGCTGGACTCATCGGGCCGGTGGGCGGTGGTGCTCCCATACGACGGGTCGCCGACCTGCGTTCGATTCCGGCACTGGTCGCCGGGACTCGCGGGTGAGGCTTCCATCGGAGCATGGTCGGGCCCCGCGGTGTCCTCCTGGCAGTCATCCATGACAGCAGAGCAGTACCAGGAGGCCGTTGCGCGAACGCGGGTCGAGATCGCGTGCGGGGAGGTGTACCAGGCGAATATCTGCAGGGTGCTGAGCGCTCCGCTGCCGGATCCGAACGAAGCCGACGTGGCCGCCCTGTTCGCCTTGCTGCAGCAGGGAAATCCGGCGCCATACGGGGGCTTCCTTCGAGTTCCGTCGATCGGGATGCACGTCGCGTCGGCGAGTCCGGAGCTCTTCCTCGAGCGGAAGGGCAGCACCGTGAAGTCCGGTCCGATCAAGGGCACCGGTCGCACGGCGGCAGACCTGCTGCCCAAGGACGAGGCCGAGAACGTCATGATCGTCGATCTCATGCGCAACGACCTGTCGAGGATCTGCGAGACCGGGACGGTCGCCGTTCCGGCGCTCCTGCGCCTCGAGCGGCACCCGGGCCTGGTCCACCTTGTCTCGGACGTCGTCGGGGAGTTGGTCGCCGGGGCCGACTGGCCGCAGATCGTCGACGCGACATTCCCGCCCGGGTCTGTCACCGGTGCCCCGAAGTCCAGTGCCATTCGGCTCATCGCCGGGCTCGAGAATGCCTCGCGGGGGCCCTACTGCGGCGCATTCGGGTGGGTCGATGCCGATGCGCGAACTGCCAGCCTCGCCGTGACGATTCGAACCTTCTGGCTCGAGGGTCAGGACGTGCTCTTCGGCACGGGGGCAGGCATCACCTGGGGTTCGGATCCTGCTGGCGAATGGCGGGAAACGGAGCTCAAGGCCCAGCGGCTCATGTCGCTGGCATCGGGAATCTGGCAGGGTGAGGTCCCATGATGATCTGGCTGGGGGATCGGGAGGTCGGCAGCATCGTTCCCGCTGACGAGGCGCTCGTGAGCGTGCTCGATCACGGGTTCACGGTCGCCGACGGCGTGTTCGAGACGCTCAAGGTGGCCCACGGGCGGCCGTTCGCGCTCACGAGGCACCTTGAGCGGCTCGCCCGCTCCGCGGCTGCCCTGGGCCTGCAGGCGCCCGATGAGGGGGTGGTCCGTGATGCGGTGGGTGAGGTGGTCTTCGCGAATGCGCCGGTCATCGGCGGTCTCGGACGTCTTCGCATCACCTACACCGCAGGCGAGGCCCCGCTGGGCAGTGATCGGGGGCAGGCCCTGCCGACCCTCGTCGTCGCAATGGCGAAGAGTTCGGCATGGCCCGAGGCCACCACGTGCGCGACAGTGCCGTGGGTTCGCAATGAGCGATCGCCGATCGCCGGGGTCAAGAGCACGTCCTACGCAGAGAACGTAGTGGCGCTGCGGTACGCGCATGACCGGGGAGCGAGCGAGGCCGTGCTCGCGAACACGCGCGATGAGCTGTGCGAGGGCACCGGCACCAACGTCTTCGTCGTCTGGGAGGGCCGGGTGCTGACCCCGCCGATCTCCAGCGGATGCCTCGCGGGCATCACCCGGCAGCTCGTGATCGACTGGTTCGGCGCAGTCGAGGAATCCTTGCCCTATGACGCCTTGCTGACCGCCGACGAGGTATTCCTCACGTCGTCGACCCGTGATGTCCACCCGGTCATCCGAATCGACGAGCGGACCTGGGGTGAGCCGGGGCTGGTCGCGTCCCGACTGCGCGAGGAGTTCATTGCCAGATCAGCGGTCAACGACGACCCGTGACATGCACTGCCGGAATGGAAACTGAAAGCGGCCCCCCTGCCGAGGCAGGGGGGCCGCTTTCAGTTCAGCGGTTACTTGCCCTGATAGGAGCGCGTGACCACGAACGGTGCCCATACGTTCGGCACGCCCGGTGCATCGCCGCGGACATTGCACTGCCCGCGCTTCTTGATCTTCAGGGTCACGGCACCGCTCGACGGGAAGCCGAGGGTACAGATTTTGCCCTTGCCCTTGGTGATCCGCCACACGATGTTCTGACCGGCGTTGGTGTCTCCCTGCTGCGGGGATTCCATCGTGAGGGTCTTGCCGACGTTGACGCGTCCCGACTGCGGCGCTGCGAGGATCGCGGTCTGCTGGCCGAGACCGGTGGACACCGTGTAGCCGTACCTCGCCGGCGCGTAGCCGTTGCCGCCGGGACTGCTCGCGACGACGTTGCAGGTCGCGTTCGACGCATCGACGACGAGCGTGAGGCCCGACACCTGGCACGGCCCGGTCTCAGAGAGCGTGACTCCTGCTCCGGAGAGGGTTGATGCCGTGAAGTTGATCGTCGTGCCGTTGCTCACCGTGTAGGTGCCGTTGGGCGCCCACGTGCCGAAGCCCGGCTGGGTCAGCGTGATCACGTCGGTTGACACAGGTCCGGCGACGATCGTGACCGCATTGCTCGTAGATCCGGTGCCACCGCCGTTGGTCGTGTAGTTCGCGCCGATGGTGACGTTGCCGGCGACGGTCGGCGTCCACTGGAACTTGGCGACGCCATTGACGATCGGGATGGACGCGCTGATGGGAGCGCCGTTGAGGGTGAAGCCGACTGAGCCCTGGACGTTCGCCGGGTAGACATTCGCCTGGAGGGTGGTCGGGACACCCACGGTCATCGTCGGCGGGAGGCTGAGTGCGATCGGGACGCCACTCGTGGTGGCGATGACGATGTCCTGGGCTGATGTTGAGCCCAGCGAGTTCGCGTCACCCGAGTAGGTCGCCTGGAAGGTGTACGAGCCTGAAGTCGTGGGAGTCCAGCGCCAGTAGGCGTACGACGATCCTCCTCCGGCATTAGGGGTCAGGCCCATCGTCTGGACGGTGGCGCCGTTCGCGTCCTTCACCACGACGCTGCCGGTGGGGGCATACGTGCTGCGCAATTGTGATTGCACCGTGACGGTGATCTGGGTAGCGACGTTCACGGTGACCGAGTTAGGAGCGGTGAGGACCGAGTTCGTTCCGACCTGGGAGATCGCGACGTTCGGCAGCGGAATCGTGGAGCAGGGCGAACCGACGAGTGAGGACTGGACAACGGCATTCGTCACGGAACCGACGGTTGCCGGGGTCCACAGGATGGCCGCATTTCCGTTGCTGTCGGAAGACGCGGACGGCGAGGTGACGAGGTTGCCGTTCACGGTGGCTTGGAGTTCGACATTGCTCCCCGGGCAGAAGTCGGTGACGTTGATGGTTTGCGTCACGCCCACGTAGCCGTTGGAGAGGCCTGAGGCGCCGACGGCCTGTGCGGGGGCCGCTGCGAGCCCAATAGTGCCGAGAAAAAGGGCCGAGGCGGCAGTCGCCCGGGCGAGGGTGCCGACAAAGCGGCGGGTATCGCGCATGAATGGACTCCTTGGGATGGTAGTTACTGCAACGGTACGCCCAGAACCCCGAAAAGCCCTGCATTCCCTCTGGTAATCCGGAGGCGGGCCGGTTCCCTGCCTAGCCCGGGTGGTCTCAGCCGGGTGGTTCGAGCCTTGGGGTAAGGTAAGCGCACTCCGGGCGATTGGCTCAGCGGTTAGAGCACTCGCTTCACACGCGAGGGGTCACTGGTTCGAATCCAGTATCGCCCACCGGAACGTTCCTCACGGTTTCC
>WLOY01000189.1 GCA_009699015.1 Actinomycetota bacterium
CCCCGAGTCGACCGAAGATTTTGGTCGGGTTTGCCTCTCGGCCGGGTGACGCTTACTCGTCGGTGAAGCGGAGCATCCCAGGCAGTGACCCGGTGCTTCGAGTCGTTCAAGGATGGCGGCGGCTCCTTCGCCTGATCCGTTCAGCGAATGCTGGTATCTTCCCGATTCCCAGCAACGAGTGAAGGAAGTCGATGCCGTAGTTGGTCCCCTGGTTATTGGGCGGGTAGGTGCCGTCCACCGCGGAGTACTCATAGGCACCGTTCACGCCCGAGAACGGCGAGCCGGTCGGCACATCGAAGACTCCGCGGGGGTAGTGCCCGGCCGAGGTGAAGTATCCGACGGTGAACTCCGCCCCTGATGCGATGGCCACCGGCGAGTTGAGGGTCACCTCCTGCCAGCCCGACGAGCTTTCCCCGGTGAAGGACTGGGTCGCGAGCACCGACCGATCTGCACCCCACACGTGCGCGGTGTGGGTCCCGTTGCTTTCAGCAAGTTTGTAGAAGCGAATGCGGGTGATGGTGACCGCCTGGGTCGCGGTCATTCGCACACCGAGATTCAGCGCGTTGGCGTCAATGCCGTTGCTGCTCACCGTGAATGATGCGAGAAGGCTCCGCGCGCCGCTTGTCGTGGCCTGGGCGTTGAAGCCCGGCCCTGAGACGAGGGCTAGGGGCAGGAACACCAAGGCAATGGCGGCGCCCGATCGGAGTGCGCGCGCTCGCAACCTCGACTGTCCACGAGCCCTGCGCGGCGACCAGTGCATCCCCTTGGTGCCTCTCCACGATTCCACCGGATACGTTGTTTCGAACGTATGCGGCGAAGGTGAGCACCATCGAATTGCTGAGACAGGTCTTAGGGATATCCCTCAGCCTCACCAAGGGCCCGATGATCGGGTTCGAGTCGGCAATTCGAAGTCGATATGAGGCGTGCTACTCGGGATCGAGGAGGCCGAGTTTGCGCGCGCGTGCCACGGCGGCCTCGCGGTCGTGCACGTTGAGGTACACCATGATCTGCTGAACCTCCTTCTTCACCGTCGAGTCGGAGAAGCCGAGTCGAACGCTGATCTGCAGGTTCGTCTTTCCGGCGCCGAGGAGGCGCAGTACCTCGAGTTGCCGGCCCGTGATGCGAGCATGCGGGCTGAGCCGCTCGCGCCGCACGGTGGCGGTGGATGAACGGTCCTTCTCTCGCAGCGCCATCCACATGCCCATCGCGGCGGAGACCGCATCGAGGTGGTTGAAGGCGCCGCGGTCAAGTGTCGTGTCGGCGGGAGTGACGACGTTCCAGACGCCGATGGCGCGCCCTTTGGACATGATCGGCACGGAGGTGGAGGTCAGGGCCTCGCCTTCGGGTGACAGGAGCGAAGCGGTGAGGAGTTCGCGGTCGTAGTCGCTGATCCATTCGTGCTCGACTCCGGAGGGGCGCTCGATGACCTCGCCCTGCCGGTAGGCCTGGCACATTCGGAAGGGGCTTGAGATCGAGAAGGTGTGGAAGCGTTCGAGGAACTCCGGGGTGAACCCATAGTCGCCTGCGAGGACGAGATCGCTGCCCTGGGCGGCGAAGATGGTCGTTGCGCGGGCGTCGAGGGAGCTCAGTGGCCCGTGGACGGCAGCCTCGGCAACCGCGCCGCCCTCCGGTGACGCACTAAGGAAACGCAGGAATCCGCTCAGCGAGGCGGGCGCCAATTCAGTCACGACTCCCCCTCGGTTCCGGCTCGCTAACGATTGTTGAAGTGCCATACAAATCGCCAGCGTGCAGCGGCCGAGCCGTGCCACGCGGGTAGGACTAGGTATACCCAGTGCGTTCGCACCGTAACAGGAATGCGCGCCTACGTCTCATCGAGAAACCGGTGCACGAGAGCGGCCCTTCCGTGCGGTCGGCCAAATTCACTTGCGGACGCTCAATTTGAAGACGAATTTCGCGGGGCTTCCGATCTCGGAGGCCCTCGTGCCGGTCATCGTGCCGATTCCCGTTGCACGGGCGTAGGCATTCGTCCCCCCGATGACCTCCAGGGAGGAGGCGAATCGCGCGGCGATACCGTCGGTCGCCTTGTCCTCGGCGAGGGCGTTGCCCTTGGTGGTGAAGGCGAGTTTCGTGCCGTCGGCGCGGGTGACTGTCACGTAGCCTCCGAAGGGGCCTGACCCGTTCACGTAGTCGACGTCGCCGAGGAACACGATCGTCGCTGACTGATTGCCCCAGGTCGTCGTCCCGGTGAAGTGGTTCCAGCCGTAGGTGTGACCGCCCGGAAGGGTCTGGAGATTCGTCTCGATGCTCGTCATTGTCGTGGTGAAGGTGAGGGACGTCACAGACGAGGCAGCGCTCGCGCTTCCGGTGAGCGCCGCGCCTGTCAGCGCGGTGCCGCCGAGCGCGGTGCCGGCCATGAGGGCGGAGGCGAAGAGGGTGGTCACGACTCGGGGTATGCGCACGATGGCTCCATTGTTCGGTTCGACGTCACCGAACCTTCTCACATGTGACGGCCACCGACGCCGGACGAGGCTCGGGGTCGGGCCATGTGCGAGGTAAACCAGTTTCGTGCCAGCCCTGCTGCGGCGGCGAGGGCGCCTGGCTCCTCGAAGAGGTGCGTCGCCCCGGGGACGATCTCCAAGCTGGTCGGGCAGCTCATGTGCGACCGAGCCGTCCGATTGAGTGCGATGACCTCGAGATCGAGGCCGCCGATGATGAGCAGTGTCGGAGTGGTGACCCGGGGGAGTGCTGGGCCCGCGAGATCCGGCCGGCCCCCGCGCGAGACGACGGCGGCGATTTCGGGATCGTCGGCGGCTGCCGCGAGGGCTGCGCCCGCGCCCGTGCTTGCACCGAAGTAGCCGATCGGCAGGTCCCCGCTAAACGGATGTGCGCGCAGCCACTTCGTTGCGAGGGCCAGTCGCCCGGCGAGCAGTTCGATGTCGAACACGTTGGCCCTGTCCTGGGCCTCGTCATCGGTGAGGAGGTCGAACAGGAGCGTGCCGAGACCAGCGTGCTGGAGGGTACGCGCTACGGCGATGTTGCGCGGGCTGAGGCGGCTGCTCCCGCTCCCGTGCGCGAAGACGACGATCCCGATCGCTCCCGGCGGCACGGTGATGCGGCCAGGGAGCCCGACGCCTGGCCGGATCTCGATGGCGATCTCGCGATCGACCCCGGCAGCCTCGGCACGGTTCAGGGGCTGGCCGGCGTTGACGGGCTGGCCGGCTTCGCCGCGGGGCGTATCGGATGGTGACGCGGCTCGTCTGCGCTCGCGGAGGATCTCGATCACCTCGCGGTCGGTCGTCTGGCCGAAGTCCTCGTACTGGGCGCCGACGGCGCGGAACCATTCGGGCACTTGGAGGCAGATGACCTCGTCTGCGCGGCCCCTGAGGAGCTCGACGGCATCGGTCGCCCCCGTCGGCACCGCGAGTACGATCCGGCCGGCGCCGAGGCGTCGGAGGACCGCGATGGCGGCAGATGCAGTGGCCCCGGTGGCAAGTCCGTCATCGACGACGATGACCGTCCTGCCGGTGACGTCGATCATCGGACGGCCCTCCCGGTAGAAGGCGATCCGGCGGTCGATCTCAGCCCGCTCGCGCCCGATGATCCGGCACAGCTCGGCGTCGCTGACACCGACCTCCCTTCGGCTCGCCTCAGCGGTGACGAGCGCCCCGCCCTCGCCGACCGCGCCGAACCCGAACTCGCGGTTCGCGGGTGAACCGAGCTTGCGGACGATGACGACGTCGAGCGGTGCACCCAGTGCCTGCGCGACCTCGTCCGCGACGGGCACGCCGCCGCGCGGCAGGCCCAGGATGAGCGGATTGGCGCTCGAGTATTGGAGCAGTGCTCTTGCGAGCTGCCTGCCCGCATCGCGTCGGTCACGGAACACCGGATCCACCCCTAGGTCTCCTGCTACTCGGTTCGTTGGCTTGCGCCATGCGTCCAGATTGCGTCGGCCGTGCGCGCCCGGCAAGGGACCTTGTGCCCGTTGATCGTCCACTGCGCCCCGCCGTTCAACCGGCGCTGCGGAGGGCTTCCCCGCGGTGAATTCCAGCGCGCATCCCCGGGTAACTTACGGTAACGTAACCTACGCCAGCGTAGGTTACCCCGGAGGATTACATGATTAGAGCAGGCGAGATTCCCGAGATTATCCAAGGCGGCATGGGCGTCGCCGTGTCGTCGTGGCGACTTGCCGGCGCGGTCGCTGAGTGCGGCCAGTTGGGCGTTGTCTCCGGCACGGCTCTCGATCTCGTCCTCGCCCGCCGCCTTCAGGACGGCGACGAGGGCGGTCACGTCCGTCGCGCCCTCGATCGCTTCCCCGATCAGGACGTGGCGGACAGGGTGCTGGCCCGCTACTTCCTCGACGGAGGTCGCGCCGAGGGGGAGTCCTACGCGCCGATCCTGAAGATGGCCATCACGCCGAACAGGTCCTCGCAGGAGCTCCTCATCCTCGGAGGCTTCGTCGAGACATGGCTGGCGAAGGAGGGCCACGACGGGCTCATCGGGATCAACTGCCTGGAGAAGATCCAGCTCTCGACCCCCGGCACGCTCTACGGCGCGATGCTGGCCGGGGTCGATGTCGTGCTCATGGGAGCGGGGGTCCCGCGTGCCATCCCCCACCTGCTCGACACGCTTGCGGTCCACGGTGACGTGACGTTCGACATCGACGTGGCAGATGCGGGCGAGGTTGAATACGCCCTTGACTTCTCACCTCGGGACGTCATCGCATCGGACGAAGCGCCGCTGACGCGTCCGGTCTTCCTCGCGATCGTCTCCGCCCACGTCCTCGCGGCCTACCTTGCTCGTGATCCCGAGATACGTCCGGACGGCTTCGTCGTCGAGGCCTCGAGCGCCGGAGGCCATAACGCGCCCCCGCGCCAGCAACTGCTCGACGAGCACGGCGACCTCGTGTTCGGCCCCCGCGACGAGCCAGACCTCCAGAAGATCGCCAAGGCCGGCCTGCCCTACTGGATAGCCGGCGGGTCCGGCACGCCCGAGATGCTCGCCGCGGCGAGGGAAGCCGGTGCAAGGGGCATCCAGGTCGGCACGGTGTTCGCCCTCAGCTCCGACTGCGGCCTTGATCCCGGTGTTCGCGCGCAACTGCTCGAAGGGGTCGCACGCGATGACCTCGTCGTGCGCACCGACCCGGTCGCATCGCCGACCGGCTTCCCGTTCAAGGTCGTCGACGTGCCGGGGACGATGTCCGACGACGCCAACTATGGGGCTCGCGAACGCCTGTGCGACCTCGGCTACCTGCGCACCCCGTTTGCCAAGGACGCTGGAACGATCGGCTACCGGTGCGCGGGCGAGCCGTCGCACATGTACGTGCGCAAGGGCGGCGACGAGAGCGACACAGTCGGACGCAAGTGCCTGTGCAACGGGCTGGCGGCCGCCGTGGGCATGGGTCAGCAGAGGCGAACCGGCTACCGGGAACTGCCGATCGTGACGCTCGGCTCCGACCTGCAGGCCCCGGGCCGACTGATCGAGCGTTACCCCGGCGGATGGACCGCGGCCGAGGCGATCGACTGGATGCTCAGTCCGGTATGGCAGGCGGCTTCCGAGCCGGCTGACGCGGAGCCATCAATGCGCTGATTCGCGCCGTGAGCACCGCATCGCCGACATCGGGGGAGTCGATCTCGACGTGCTTCGTGCGCGATGTGTGCCCGCCGACAACGCTGATGTGACGAGCCTTCAGCCCGAGCGCATCGGCGAGCGTGATGACGACAGCCTCATTGGCCTTGCCATCGACGGGCTGGGCATGGACTGCTACGACGAGCGCCGGCGGGTCGCCATGCGAGCCGCCGACCGCAGAGCGTGACGCTCCGGGCTTCACGCGGATCACGACCCTCAACGTTTCGACGATCGCCGGAGCGCTGAGGACATGCGCCCATGGTGGCACGGCGCCCGCACCACTTGATGCCGCATCTCCCGCGAAATGGCACGCGGCCATGAATTCCTCCCCGGCTATCGCACGGCGATGGCCTGGCTCATCGCACGCGTGCGCCTGTCCTTTGCGGACGCCATGTCAGCAGGCTTCGAGCCGAAAGGCAACGACTAGCCTTAGGCGGAACGTCATCGTGACTCCGAGAGGCTAGGGTGATCTCGTTCCCAACGGGGGCGGTAGCTCAGCTGGTTAGAGCCCCGGACTCATAATCTGGTCGTCGTCGGTTCGAGCCCGACCCGCCCCACCGAGGAAA
>WLOY01000019.1 GCA_009699015.1 Actinomycetota bacterium
AACTCGGAAAGCTCGAGCAGCGTCATTTCCTTGAACGCGTCGAGAAGTGCATCGGTGCTCAACTTCGCCATGGTGGCGTCCTTTCGGGGTTGTACCGGCCGAGGGCGGCCGGAGGGTGATGGGCCTTAGCCCTCGGTGGATTCCTCAACGGCTGCCTCGTCGGCGACCGTCTCAGCGATTTCTTCGGTGAGAATTGCATCTGTTGCAGCCTCGTCAGCCACGACCTCCTCAGCTGCGACCTCCTCGACCGCAAGTTCCTCGACCACGGCTGCGGGTGCAGCAGCGGCCGGGGCCTGCGACTCGAGCTTGGTCTGCAGCGCTCCGAGGGCGCGGGCTGTCTTCGACAACGGCGCTGCGAACAGCGCTGCTGCCTGGGACTGCTTGGCTTTCATTGCACCAGCGAGCTTTGCGAGGAGAACCTCACGCGACTCGAGATCGGCGAGCTTTTGGATGTCGGCCGCAGCAAGCACGACCCCGTACATGACCCCACCCTTGATCACCAGGTTGGGGTTCTCCTTCGCGAAGTTACGAATGCCCTTCGCTGCATCGACCGGATCGCCCTTCACGAACGCAATTGCGCTCGGGCCGGCAAGCAGGTCGTCGAGGCCGGTGACACCGGCCTCCTTCGCTGCGATCTTCGTCAAGGTGTTCTTGACGACCGTGTACGAGACCGTCGGACCAAGCGAGCGGCGAAGCTTCTTGAGCTGCGCCACTGTTAGGCCGCGGTATTCGGTGAGCACGGTTGCACTCGAGGTGCGGAATTGCTCGGCGAGTTCGGCGACAGTGTTCGCCTTGTTCGCACCAGCCATGGGGCTCCTTTCAACGGGCCCCGAACAACACAAACGCCCCGGCGCAGGCGCACGGGGCTTCACGGCACATACCTTGCTGCCTAGAGCTACGTTCACCTACGCGGGCCGCCCGCATCGTGCGGAGCCTTCGACGCACACTCCGAGAAGCGTGCGCAACCAGCGGTCTTTGGTAAGCCTGACCATAGACGCTCCGCCCCCGTGGCGTCAAAACCGGCAGGAGCGGGACCCATCAGGACCAGAACGAGCCCGGCCGGCTCATCCGCGAAATCGCGCGGATGAGCCGGCCGAATGAACTCGGACGGACGGGTGGGGCCTAAACCTCGTCCTCGGCGGTGAGGTTCTTCACTCGGTTGGGATCGACCGGAATACCCGGGCCCATCGTGGTCGAGAAGGTGGCCTTCTTCACGTAGCGGCCCTTGGCTGCCGAGGGCTTCAACCGGAGCACCTCATCGAGTGCGGCGGCGTAGTTCTCGACGAGCTGCACCTCGTCAAATGAGGCCTTGCCGATCGGGAACTGCAGATTGGAGTGCTTGTCGACGCGGAACTCGATCTTGCCGCCCTTGATGTCAGAGACTGCCTTCGCGACGTCCATCGTCACCGTGCCCGTCTTGGGGTTCGGCATGAGCCCGCGAGGGCCGAGGACCTTGCCGAGTGTGCCCACCTTGCCCATGAGGTCAGGTGTGGAGACCGCGGAATCGAAGTCGGTCCACCCACCCTTGACCTTCTCGATCAGGTCGTCGGAGCCGACGAAGTCCGCTCCCGCAGCCCGTGCCTCATCAGCCTTCTCCCCGTTGGCGAAGACCAGGACCCGTGCGGTCTTGCCGGTCCCGTGGGGAAGGTTGACGGTTCCGCGAACCATCTGATCGGCCTTGCGGGGGTCGACACCGAGGCGCATCGAGACCTCGACGGTCGGGTCGAACTTGGTCGTCACCGAGCCCTTCGCGATCCGGACGGCCGAGAGCGGCGAGTAGAGCGCATCGAAGTCAATCTGCTCCGCTGCCTTGAGGTATGCCTTGCTGCGCTTCATTTCTGCTCCTTCGCAGGTCGTGGTAGACGAGCCGCGCTGGCTCTCCCACGTGGTTGCTCGGCGGTCGGCCAATCCGGCCCCGAGGTCGTGCTTGGCGGGCTACGCCGAAACGGTGATGCCCATCTGACGAGCAGTGCCCTCGATGATCTTCATCGCGGCCTCGACATCGTTCGCGTTGAGGTCGGGCATCTTTGTCTCGGCGATCTGGCGAACCTGATCCCTCGTGATCGAGCCGGCCTTCACCTTGTGCGGCTCGCCCGAGCCCTTCTCCAGGCCCGCGGCCTTGAGAATCATGCGCGATGCCGGCGGTGTCTTGAGCTCGAAGGTGAACGACCGATCGTCGTAGACCGTGATCTCGACGGGGATGACGCTCCCCTTCTGGCTTTCCGTCGCGGCGTTGTACGCCTTGCAGAATTCCATGATGTTCACACCGTGCTGGCCCAGGGCGGGGCCAACGGGCGGTGCTGGGTTCGCTAAGCCTGCCTTGATCTGCAGTTTGATCAGGCCGGCGACCTTCTTCTTCGGTGCCATGGTGTGCGGGTCCTTCTTCTGGTGTGACCCGAAGGCGGCGCCCTCGGGATTCGAACTAGTTCTTGACCACCTGGTTGAACGCAAGCTCGACGGGTGTCTCACGGCCGAAGATCTCGACCATGCCGGTGATCTTCTGCGCCTCGATGTTGATCTCGGAGATCGAGGCATGGAGGGTGGCGAAGGGTCCGTCGACGACAGTCACGGAATCTCCCACCGCGAAGTCGACCTCGATGGTCGAAACGTTCGTTCCGAGCGGACCGGTGCCCGTGGCTGCTGCGCCGGCCTTCTTCTCTGGGACCGGGGCGAGAATGCCCACGACCTCGTCGAGCGAGAGCGGCGATGGCTGATGGCCGTGGCCCACGAAGCCGGTGACCCCGGGGGTGTGTCGAACGGTGCCCCAGGCTTCGTCGGTCATCTCCATGCGTACGAGGACGTATCCGGGGAACTTATTGCGCTTGATCTGCTTGCGCACCCCGCCCTTGATCTCGGTGACCTCCTCGATCGGGACCTCGACCTGGAAGATGTAGTCCTCCATGTTCAAGGAGCCGATGCGGGACTCGAGGTTGCCCTTGACCTTGTTCTCGTAGCCGGCGTAGGAGTGGATGACGAACCAGTCGCCGGGCGCACTGCGCATCTGCTCGCGGAAGGCCACGACGGGATCGATCTCCTCGACCTCGTCGGCAGCTTCGTCCATCGCCTCCACGATGATCTCCTCGACGGCCTCCTCCACTGCTTCCTCGAGCAGTTCTGCCTCGACGAGTTCCTCAACGAGCGAGGCGTCCAGGTCCACGGCATCGACAGTCGCGTCCGCCGAATCGCCGTCAGAGGACGTCGCGAAGGGATCAACCGCGGGTGACACGGCGGTGACGTTCTCGTCCTGGTCGGACACGGTGGCCAATCTCCTTCGTCGGGAAAACTCTGGTGTGCGGGTCGAAGCTGGAACTGCGGGTGCATTTGCTGATCGGCCTCACGAGCGCCGGAAGCGGGTGCGCTATCCGAAGACGAAGAGAACGACCTTGGTGAAGACATAGTCGAAGCCGGCGATGATGCTCGCGATGATCGAGACGAAGACGATCACCACGATCGTGTACGCGATGAGCTCCTTGCGGGTGGGCCAGATGACCTTTCGCAGTTCGACGATGATCTGCCGGATGAACAGGGCCAACCGCCCGAACGGACCCTTGCGCGGACGCGCACTGCCGCCCGACGGCTCGTGCGATACGTCTGTATCGGTCATGCCTGCCTTCTTCATCCGGTGGTGCACTGTCCTACTCGAACGTGCCTGACCTTATGGAGCTTCCTAGCCGTTCTTGAGCCTTGTTCCGTGCTGCGCAGGGCCGGAGGGACTTGAACCCCCAACCGCCGGTTTTGGAGACCGGTGCTCTACCAGTTGAGCTACGACCCTGTGGAGGTCCGCGCGCCACCCTGTGGGCAGGCTGACGCCAACGTACCAACCGCCCGGAGAGTCTACGGTCCAGCCCACGAAACGGTCCAATCGCACCCTTGCAGCCGGTCTGCGAGGGATGCCCGTCAGCCGTTCACGACCCTGCTGAGAGGATGGGGTTATGACCTCCCGGATATCTCATCGAATCTCTGCCATCGCCGAATCGGCCACCCTGGCCGTCGATGCCAAGGCCAAGGCCCTTAAGGCGGCGGGGCGCCCGGTCATCGGATTCGGAGCGGGTGAGCCGGACTTCCCGACCCCGGATTACATCGTCGAGGCGGCCATCGCCGCCTGTCGCGAGCCCAAGTGGCACCGCTACACGCCGGCCGGGGGGCTTCCCGAGCTCAAGGACGCCATTGCCATGAAGACCCTGCGCGACTCGGGATACCCGGTCAGCGGCGGGCAGGTGCTCGTCACGAACGGCGGCAAGCAGGCCCTGTACAACGCTTTCGCGACCCTGCTGGATCCCGGCGACGAGGTCATCCTCCCCGCCCCGTACTGGACCACATACCCGGAGTCGATCCGACTGGCCGGCGGGGTTCCCGTCGAGGTCATGACCGACGAGACCTCGGGTTACCGGGCCACCGTCGAGCAGCTCGAGGCCGCCCGCACCCCGCGCACGAAGGTGCTCGTCTTCGTGTCGCCCTCCAACCCGACCGGCGCGGTCTACTCCCCCGCCGAGGTCAAGGCGGTCGGCGAATGGGCTCTGGCGAACGGCATCTGGGTCGTCACCGATGAGATCTACGAGCACCTCGTCTACGGGGAGGCCGAGTTCTCGTCGATGCCCGTCCTCGTCCCGGGTCTCGCCGACACCTGCATCATCGTGAATGGCGTCGCAAAGACGTACGCGATGACCGGCTGGCGGGTGGGCTGGATGATCGCCCCCGCCGACGTCATCAAGGCCGCGACGAACCTCCAGTCGCACGCGACCTCCAATGTCGCGAACGTCTCCCAGATCGCCGCGCTCGCAGCCGTTCAGGGCGACCTGTCCGCCGTCGATGAGATGAAGATCGCGTTCGACAGGCGCCGCCACCTCATCACCGGTCTCCTCGGCGCCATCCCGGGGGTCTCCTGCCCACTGCCGGAGGGGGCCTTCTACGTGTACCCGTCCGTGCGCGACCTCGTCGGCCGCTCGCTTCGAGGCGCGACCATCGAGTCATCCGCCCATCTGGCCGCGCTCATCCTCGACGAGGTCGAGGTGGCCGTCGTGCCGGGTGAGGCCTTCGGAACCCCCGGTTACCTGCGGCTGTCCTACGCGACCTCAGACGCCGACATCACCGAGGGCGTAGGCCGCATGGCGGCGCTGCTCTCCGAGGCCGGCTGACCGCTCTACGCCGGGCATTCAGCCCAGTTCGCAGTTGACGAATCGAGGCTCCGCCTCGAGCGTGATGCCGAAGGCGGCCTGGACCCGGTCGCGGACGGCGGAGGCGAGTTCGATCACCTCGGACGCCGATGCGCCGCCAATGTTCGCGATCGCAAGGGTGTGCTTGGACGAGATGGCCGCCGCCGAGCCTGCCCGGGCCTGCCATCCGCGGGCCACGCCTGCGTGCTCGATGAGCCACGCGGCACTCACCTTCACCCCCGCCGAGGCCGGATACCGCGGGCAGTCCCTCGGCAATGCGACTGCGACCGCCTCGCTCACGATCGGGTTGGTGAAGAAGGATCCGGCGCTGCTCGTATCCGGGTCTTCGCGGTCGAGCACCATGCCCTTCGCCCGACGCAGCCGCAGGACGGCCTCCCGAATCAGCGATGGGGCAACTGCACCACCCACCTCGATTCCGAGGTCCTCGGCGAGCTGGGCGTACCGCACGGCGCTCTCGGCACCGGCCCTGAGCCGAAAGGCCACATCGAGCACCACCCAGCGCTCGGGCTGCTCCTTGAATACGCTCCCCCGGTAGGTGAACTCGCAGTCAGCGGCCGTGAGGTCGGCGACGAGTCCGGTCGTCCTGTCCAATGCCCGCACCTGCGTGATCGTCTGCGAGACGTCCTGGCCATAGGCGCCGACATTCTGGATGGGCGTCGCCCCGACGAGGCCCGGGATGCCCGAGAGCGCCTCGATCCCGGCCCAGCCGGAGTCAACGGCGTGGGCGACGAGGCCGTCCCACGACTCACCGCAGCAGGCCACGATGTCGACGACGTCGTTCGCGGCGCGGATCGTCAGGCCCCGGACGCCGAGCGCGATGACCGTGCCGTCGAAGCCCCCGTCACCGCAGACCAGATTGCTTCCGCCGCCAAGGAGCAGGAGCGGTTGCCCTGCCCCGTCGAGGGCGGTGACCTGCTCGATGAGTTGTGCCTCGGTGGTCGCGTGGACGAAGTCGCCGACAGGTCCCCCGATGCGCAGGGTGGTGTGGTCAGCGAGTCGAACGGTCACGGCATGAGCCTAGGCGCGGCGCCGGATCACTCGCGCGGGCTCAGGACCTCGGCCCGGCCCCGGAAGCGCTGCAGGATGCGGTCGTAGGTCTTCTTGGACTCCTTGTCACGGTAGTCCGGATCAGTGTCGTGGTAGGCGTGATGACGGTCCTGTCGCAACGGCAGCTCCCCATCGGGAACCACGATTCGGCCCGAACCGCGCGCCGAACCGTACTCGCGGAGGGACAGCGACCATTCCATGTCGGCGTTGCGGTAGAAGACCGCCTTGGCGTTCGGGGGGCTTTCGCGCGCGGCATCGGTACGAACCACCATCAGGTAGCCCAGGACCGCGTCGACCTCGCCAGCACCCGCATCGGTGAAGGTCCGCCAAGCATCGTCAGTGTTGACGTTCACGCCCCGCCAGCCGGAAGCAACCACCGAGGGATCCTCGAAGGTCGCGAGGATCGGGGGCATCGCATCGCCCGTGAGGATAGTCGAGACGTCCATGACGGCGAAGAGTTCGCTCCTCACCACCCCGGCGAGCGCGGCGATGGCCGCCGCCCATCCTGCCCGCGAAAGTGGCTGATCGACATGGATCTCGACGACCCGGCCGGGGAATTCGATGGCAATCGCGTGGAGTCTCGTGCCCGCGCCGTCGACATCGCCGCAATCGAGGCCAACGACGGCGATGTCGTCGCCGGTGTTGGCGAGCAGCGCGCGCAGGCAGGTTTCGAGGTCGTCGGGCCATCCATCGACGAGCACGGCCACCGTGCACCTGGTCTCGGGGAGCTCGACGGCAGCCTGAGCCAACGCGGCAAGGTTCGGAAGAACGGTGAACGGCGGTTTCGCCGTGAGCGCGAAGCCATCGGCGGTGTCCTTCACGACCCAGCCGAGGGAGGCGATCTCGTCGCGCAGCAGGTCTGATCGCCCGAAGTCCTTGGCCGCACGGGCCGCCGAGCGTTCCGCCGCGAGGGACAGGACCGACTCGGGGACGATGGGTTGATCGGTGGAGTCGGTCATGCGAGCCGGACGATGGCCTGGGCCTTGCCCAGCACGGTCTGGCCCTCGCTCGACGCGGTGATCGTGATCCTCACGCAGTTGTCGTCGAGCAGTTCGGTGACCTTCGCGGTCACCTCGAGCGTGGCCCCGTCGGCATCGTCGGGGACGACGACCGGACGGGTGAAGCGAACCCCGTACTGGAGGAGTGCGCCGGGATCGCCGACCCAGTCGGTCACGACCCGGATGGCCTCGGCCATCGTGAGCATGCCGTGCGCGATGACATTCGGAAGACCGACCGAGGCCGCGACCCGCTCATTCCAGTGGATGACGTTGAAGTCGCCCGAAGCACCTGCGTAGCGAACGAGGTCGACGCGAGCGACCGGGAATGATGCGCCGGGCAGTTCGGTGCCCACGGCGGTATCGGCGTAGCGGACGGTGGCGGCCATCAGGACTCGGCTCCCCTGGAGACGAGAACTGAGGTCGCCGTCACGACGTGCTCGCCGTCGATGGTGTCGATGCTCGCCTGGGTCGTGAGCATATCGTTGCCGGCGACCATCCGGATGTTCTCGATCCTCGTGCTCACGATGAGCTCATCGCCGGCGCAGATGGGCCGGGCGTAGGCGTAGTACTGATCGGCGTGCACGACCCTGGAGAAATCGAGGCCGAGCTCGGGGTCGAACATGACCGCTTGGCTCGCCTGCATCGCGACCACGGTCGCGAACGTCGGCGGAGCGATGAGATCCGCATAGCCAAGCGCGCGCGCGGCATCTCGGTCGAAATACACCGGGTTGCCGTCGCCGATAGCGCGGGCGAACTCGCGGATCTTCTCGCGCCCGACGAGATAGGGCGCGCTCGCCGGGTAGGCCCGACCGATGAAGTCTGCGTTCAGCACCACGGCTTGGCCCCCATCAGCGGATTCGTCAGCGAGTTTCCTTGTGCACCGTGTGCTTATTGCAGTTGGTGCAGTGCTTCTTCGCCTCGAGACGATCGGGGTCGTTGCGGCGGTTCTTCTTGGTGATGTAGTTGCGATGCTTGCAGTCCTCGCACGCCAAGGTGATCTTCGGTCGGACGTCGGTGGCCTTGCCCATGACTGTTCCTCTTCCTGGCTCGCCGCGGGAATGCGACTGGTGGTTCGATCCTCGTCAGTGCTCTCGTACCTTCGTGCCTTGCCGCTCCTCACGGAGTAGCGGAGGCCGGACTTGAACCGGCGACACAGCGATTATGAGCCGCTTGCTCTACCAACTGAGCTACCCCGCCACGACCGGGCCCACGCCCGACTTTCGCCGGGCCTGTGCCGTAGCCGAGCCCCCAAACGGAATCGAACCGTTGACCTTCTCCTTACCATGGAGACGCTCTACCGACTGAGCTATGGGGGCCTGAAGCCACGCAAGCGTATACGAGGGTGGCCGCGTGAAGAAATCGGCCCGCTCTTATCGGGCAGGTGCCGAGTTCGGCCGGGTGAAGCACACTAGTGACATGGAATCATCCCGCGCACCGTGGACGGCCGCAGATCTCCCCCGACTCACCGGACGGAGCGTCATCGTCACCGGCGCCAATTCCGGACTCGGCTATCACACCGCATCAGCCCTCGCGGCGTGCGGCGCTGACGTGACGATGGCCGTGAGGACTCTGGACAAGGGCGAGGCGGCGGCCGGCGAGATCCGGACCCTGCATCCTGATGCAGCGCTTGAGGTGCGCGAGCTCGACCTCGCCGACCTGGCGTCGATCAAGGCCTTCGCCGAGCGGTGGTCGTCCGCGCATCCCGGCGGCCTGAGCATCCTCGTGAACAACGCGGGCATCATGGCGATCCCGAGGCGGCAGACCGCGGATGGCTTTGAGATGCAGCTCGGCACGAACCACCTCGGGCACTTCGCCCTCACCGGCCTGCTCCTTCCGGCCCTCATCGCCCAGCCCGGGGCCCGCGTCGTCACGGTGTCGAGCCAGGCCCACCGAATGGGCAAGATGGACTTCGACGACCTCATGGGCAGCGGCCGATACCGGCCCTGGGGGGCCTACGGACAGAGCAAGCTCGCCAACCTGCTGTTCACGACCGAGCTCCAGCGACGAAGCGATGCGGCAGGCCTGTCACTACTCGCACTCGCGGCGCACCCCGGCTACTCGAACACGAATCTGCAGTCGGCCGGCCCGACGATGCGAGGCAGCTCGATCGGGGCCCGGATGAGCAGGATGGCGAACGGGGTACTCGCTCAGTCAGCCGAGATGGGGGCACTGCCGACCCTCTACGCCGCCACCATGCCCGGGCTTCCCGGCGACACCTACATCGGTCCAGACGGCTTCATGGAGCAACGGGGGCACCCGCGCATTGTCGGCCGATCGAAGGCTGCTCTCCGCACGGAAGACGCGGTACGCCTGTGGACGGCGAGCGAGGAACTCACCGGCGTCCGCTACCCCTTCGATTGAGCCAGGCCGACCATGACGCCACTTTGATCGGAGACGATCGCACTCCCACATGACAGCCATTCGCACGCAAGAACGGGCCAGCCCGACCGCTGTTTCGCAGTCGGGCTGGCCCAGTGCCGTCGAGGCGACCTCGGAACTATGCCGCGGGCGCTACGGGTGCTGCCGGCGCAGCCGGTGCAGCGCCTCCGCCGCGCTGACCCGGGCCGCGGCGTCCACCGTCGCCCCGGCCACCCTGCCCGGGCGCCACGGCCTGAGCCTGATTCTGCGCAACGGTCTGGTCAGGGTTCACTCCGGCGTTCGCAGCGCCCTGTGCGCCGCGCTGTCCGTTCTGCGGCCCCTGCTGGGCGTCCTGCTGACCGCCGAAGGCAGCCGGGCGCTGGCCGCCGCGTCCGGTGATCCGGTCTTGGAGGCTATTGCCCGTCCACGCCTCGAAGATGTCAGCGTGGAGGGTCGACGCAGCACCGCTCGCGAGGGTGACGCCGCTACCGCCCGTGACTGATGCCGGGTAGAGAACCGCGAGTTTGACCTGCGGCACCCGGACAGGGTGGTCCGTCGGGCACACGTTTCCGGTTGCGAACACGAGGTGCGAGATGTGGTCGGCGCTGTCGAGGCTGGTGCCGTCCCAGCACTGCGGGAAGGTGATCTGCGCGACGAGGCGAGAGCCGGCATCGCAGGTCGGCACGGTGGCGACGTTGGTACCGAAGTTCGCCTGACCACCTCGCGTCGAACAGCCCCAGGCTGCAGTCTGATCAGTGCGGCCGGCGACCGCCATGAAGCCCGCGGGGAATGCGGTGACATTGGCGCCGCGGCCCTCGTAGCTCACGCGAGCGGAGATCGGCGCAACCCGGGTGCCGTCCTGGTAGAGGGCGGGGACCCAGTAGGCCGACAGATCATTGGAGTCGTTGCAGGTAGTGGAGCCCGTGAGCAGCGAGGCTCCCGTCGAGTTCTCGTTCGTCGCCGTGTTGCCGAAGAACTCATGAAGGTGGCTCATCCCTGCGTGCCCCGGCATGACGATCGGGTCGACCGACGATGAGTGGCTGAACTCGCACTGAACGCCGAATCCGCCGCCGCCCTGACGGCCGCCCTGGTTTCCGTCGTGCCCCGGGTGCGCCTGCGCGGGCAGCGCGGACAAGATGAGGGCGCCGGCGATGCCAGCGGTGATCGATGCCGCCGCGATCGCGTTTCGGGTGATGCTCATGTTCGCTCCTGGTGTCCTGGTGTCCGGGCGCTTCCCGGTTGACGCGAAGCATTGGGCACCATCATCATCGGGTCGTGGGCAAAAGGTTCGGGAAACGTAAGGATTCCGGGATCATGGAACCCTACGCAAACCTGTGCGTCGATTGAGGTGATTGGCTCACTCGGAGGGCTTCGGGGCCTTGACGTCCCGTGCGAAGGCATGGACGTAGGTCTGCCCGCCGAGCCTCAGCAGGGCATCCCGCACGATGTCGGTGACCTCGTCATGGCTGGCCTCCCCGAGCCGCAGGTCGAGGGCCTCGGAGATATTCACCTGCACCCGGACGCGCCGCCAGGGCCGGCTCTCGTACGAGGTTGCGATTGCATGGACGGGGACGCCGGGGTGAGCCTGGAGCACCGGAATGAGAATGCGGCGGTGGAGCCGGTGCAATTTCGTTCGGTCCGGTGAACGCGTTCCCTCGGGATACAGGCCGAGTTTGCTGCCGCGCTCAAGGCAGCGGGACGCCACGTCCATCGCCCAGAGCGTTGACGGTTCATCCCCCCGCCTCAGCGGGATCTGCCCCATGAGTCGAAAGAAGATTGCCCCGCGCTTGGCGAAGACCTCGATCTTCGCGAACGCGCTCACGCGCATCCACGTGCTCATGACCGCCACCACCGGATCCAGGGCGGACACGTGATTGCCCACGAGAATGCCGGCGCCCGGCGCGAGATGCTCCTTCCCTGTCATGGTTACCTTCCAGCGCAGCCGAAGGACACGAAGCAGCGCGATCGTCACCCAGTAGGTGCGTGCCCGGCCGGGCCGTCCGATGCGCAGCCCCGGGTAAATCAGCCGGCCGCTGGCAAGCGCCTGCTCATAACTGCCCTCGGCACTGGGGTCCATGGCCTCATCCTGCCGGTCCCACCTCAACCCTTCGCGGCACCCGCACCGATCCCGAGTTCCCTGGCACGAAAAAACGGCCCCTGGGCGGGTTTCCCCGCCCAGGGGCCGTTCGTGCGCGTGGCAGGTGAAGGATTCGAACCTTCGGAGGCTTTCACCGACGGGTTTACAGCCCGCTCCCATTGGCCGCTCGGGCAACCTGCCTCGCCTTGCTGTCGCGCCGCCAAATCATACGTGCTGATGGTCGCGTCCCGGAACGGAACCCCGTGGTCGGGCCATTCGCCCGGGGCCAATGCACCCCGGCACCGGCACCCGAATCGCAATCAGCACTCATGGAGCGCCAGAATGAGGCCGTTCCCGCGCAACGCAATAGTGTTCCCACGAAGGAGGATCAATGGCTGACAGCAGTTTCGACATCGTCTCCAAGGTCGACCGCCAGGAGGCCGATAACGCCCTCAACCAGACAGCCAAGGAATTGGCCCAGCGCTTCGACTTCAAGAACACCGACACGACGATCGAGTGGAAGGGCGAACTCGGCGTCGAGATCTCCTCCGGCACCGAGGAGCGTGCGAAGGCGGCGCTTGACGTGTTCAAGGAGAAGATAATCAAGCGCGGCATGAGCCTGAAATCCTTCGAGGCCGAGGACCCTCGGTCCTCCGGCAAGGGCTACAAGATCTCCGGGACCTTCAAGGCTGGCATCAGCCAGGAACAGGCAAAGAAGATCGGCAAGCTCATCCGCGATGAGGGCCCCAAGAGCGTGAAGACCCAGGTCATGGGGGAGGAATTGCGCGTGACAAGCAAGAGCCGCGACGACCTTCAGGAGGTCCAGTCGCTCGTCAAGGACGCAGACCTCGACTTCGCGGTTCAATTCGTCAACTATCGCTAGGCGATCCATCCCCGCCCGGGGTGCCAGCCTCGGCGGCACAATCAGCAGACGGCCAGGTGCTCTCGAGTTCCTCGATCCCATGCACGAGCCCGGCGGCCGTCGTCGAAGCGAGGTCATGCTCCGGCGACCATGCGAGCGCATCGAACGGGCATAGATCGACGCAGATGCCGCAGTACATGCACAGGCCGAAGTCGATTCGGAAGGCATCGAGCACGTTCACGGTCTTCGGGCGCCGAGCACCGGGCTCGCTCACCTGCTCGGTGTGACTGTCGAGCTCGATGCACCAGGTCGGGCATTCCCGCACGCAGATCATGCACGAGGTACACGCTGACGCGCTGAGCGCGATCGTTCCGTGGGCCTCTCCGGGGATCACCGCTGGTCTCCGGATGCAAGTTCCGCGGATGCAACGTCGCCGTTCACGTCATCGTGCAGGAAGACCTCGGGAACACCCGGGGGCAACTGTCGCCGGCGCGATGGGTTGCCGCCCTGACGGCCATCGTCGGTCGCCTGCGCGGCACCTGGCCAGTCGCGGATGGCGCGGGCCACGAGGGGCGCTGACTTGCGCATCGGCGGCTTGCCGAGGCTGGCGCGTAGCAGGAGCGGTCGGGTGTCCGCGAGCCCGATGAACGTCACGCCGAACATCTCAGCGGCCTCACGCTCGCACCAGGTGGCTCCGAGGTAGTAATCGCTCAGGGATGCGAGCTCGGCTGCGTCGGCCGGGAGGGTCGTCCACACCATGGCCGTCACCCGGGTGACTGGATTCACGATCCTGGCAACCACCTCGAGTGTCGCGCCGCGATCGACCGCCGTGAGGAAGTCGAACAGGACGAAGCCCTCGCTCCGCAATCCGGCCATCGCCTCCAGCCAGTCGGCCGGCGATACGTCAGTGCGTCCGTGCGAGGTCACGGTGATTCATCCCCTCGTTCGGACTGGCAGGGGCCATCGGTCGACGCGAGGCGGGCCAGGCCGGCGATCAGCGCCTCCGGCCGCGGCGGACAGCCGGGAATGTAGACCGAGATCGGGATGAGCTGGTCGATCCCCTTCGTCACGGTCGGCGCATCCCAGTACGGTCCGCCCGTGTTCGCGCACGCCCCGAAGGAGACGGCCAGCCTCGGCTCGGCGAGCGCGCCCCAGGCGCGAATGACCGCGGGGGCGAGTGCGTCGGTGACGGTTCCGGAAATGAGGAGGACGCTTACCTCGGAGGTGGCGGGACCCGTGTCCACAGACCCCTCTGGCACGAGCAGGCCCGCGGTGATCGCAGCCCCGACCTCGAGGGCGCAGCACGCCAGGCCGACATCGAGGATGGCCACTCGCAGATCGGGGTGGCCCGCGACCCGGTATTTGCGCTCAGGCGCCGGAATCGAGTGGAGGGTCACCGGGCAAGGCTATTGAGCGACCCTCGGGATTGACCACACATGGCACCCCGTCGTCGATCCCATGTGGGCAGGGGGGACAATATGGACACCCTAGTATCGGCTGGCTCAGCGCCTGCCGGGTCAATGGAGCCCCCGCTCCGCGCAGAGAAGGTGTCGTCGTGGCCAAGCAGGTCGTGAAACTGAGCAAGGTCGTCATTCGCTTCGCCGGGGACTCCGGCGACGGCATGCAACTCACCGGTGATCGCTTCACCTCCGAGACCGCGGGCCTCGGCAATGACCTCTCCACCCTGCCTGACTTCCCCGCCGAGATCCGGGCGCCTGCCGGGACCCTTCCAGGCGTCTCGGCGTTCCAGCTGCATTTCGCAGACCACGACATCATGACCCCGGGCGATGCACCGAATGTGCTCGTCGCGATGAACCCGGCCGCGCTCAAGGCCAACCTCAAGGACCTGCCGCGCGGCGCCGACCTCATCGTGAACACCGATGAGTTCACCAAGCGCAACCTCGAGAAGGTTGGCTACTCCTCGAATCCGATCGAGGACGATTCCCTCGACGCGTACAACGTGCACGCCGTCGCACTCACCTCGATGACCGTCGAGGCCCTCAAGGGATTCGCGGTCTCCAAGAAGGACGCCGAGCGGGCGAAGAACATGTACGCCCTCGGCCTGCTGTGCTGGCTCTACAACAGGCCATCGCAGGGCACGCTCGACTTCCTGAGGTCGAAGTTCGCAAGCAAGCCAGACATCATGAATGCGAACATCGCCGCATACGAGGCCGGCTGGTCCTTCGGCGAGACCACCGAGGCGTTCTCGGTGCAGTACGAGATCGCGCCCGCGACCATGCCGGCCGGCCTCTACCGCAACATCACCGGCAACCCAGCCCTCTCACTCGGTCTCATCGCCGCGTCGGAGCTCTCGGGCCTGCCCCTGTTCCTCGGCTCATACCCGATCACCCCGGCATCCGACATCCTCCATGAACTGAGCAAGCACAAGAACTTCGGCGTCATGACCTTCCAGGCCGAGGACGAGATCGCCGGCATCGGCGCAGCGCTGGGGGCGGCGTACGGTGGTGCGCTCGCGGTCACGACAACCTCCGGTCCAGGCGTCGCGCTTAAGTCGGAGGCAATCGGCCTCGCGGTGTCGCTCGAACTCCCGCTGCTCATCGTCGACGTTCAGCGCGGTGGCCCCTCCACCGGCCTGCCCACGAAGACCGAGCAGTCCGACCTGCTTCAGGCGATGTTCGGTCGAAACGGCGAGGCGCCCGTCGCGATCGTGGCGCCTCAGTCGCCCTCTGACTGCTTCTTCGCGGCCATCGAGGCCGCCCGAATCGCCGTTGAGTACCGCACCCCGGTCTTCATCCTCTCTGACGGCTACCTCGCGAACGGCTCGGAGCCGTGGCTCGTGCCCGACGCGTCGACTCTGCCCACCTTCGAGCCCAACTTCGCCACCGGGCCCAATCACACCGCGGCTGACGGCACCGAGGAGTTCTGGCCGTACCTTCGGGATCCCGAGACATTGGCTCGCCCATGGGCGATCCCCGGCACCAAGGGCCTCGAGCACCGGATTGGCGGCATCGAGAAGGCCGACGGGATCGGCACGATCTCCTACGATCCGGATAACCACGACAAGATGGTGCGCCTACGTCAGGCGAAGATCGACGCTATCGCTCGGACTATCCCCGACATCAAGGTTGACGATCCAAGCGGCGAGGCCGGGGTCCTCATCCTCGGTTGGGGGTCGACCTTCGGGCCGATCGGCGCGGCCTGCCGGCTGGTGCGCACGGCCGGCGCGAACGTCGCGCAGGCGCACATCCGTCACCTCAATCCATTCCCATCCAACCTCGCCGAAATCCTCAGGGGTTACGACAAGGTCATTGTTCCCGAGATGAACCTCGGCCAGCTTGCCCTGCTCCTGCGCGCGAAGTACCTCGTTGACATCATCAGCTACAACCAAGTTCGAGGCATGCCATTCAAGTCCGATGAGCTCGCCGGTGTTATCACCGACGTCCTCGAGAGCCTGTGAGGATCCCATGACCACCAACACATTCCCGGCACTGAGCCTGGTTCCCAAGGCCGATGGACCCCAGAGCGCGAAAGACTTCAAGTCAGACCAGGAGGTTCGCTGGTGCCCGGGATGCGGCGACTACGCGATCCTCTCGGCAGTCCAGAGCTTCCTGCCGGATCTCGGCGTCGCACGCGAGAACATCGTCTTCGTATCCGGGATCGGCTGCTCCTCGCGATTCCCGTACTACCTCGACACCTTTGGCCTCCACTCGATCCACGGCCGGGCACCCGCCATTGCCACGGGGCTCGCCTCGTCTCGACCGGACCTGTCCGTCTGGGTCATCACCGGCGACGGTGACGCACTGAGCATTGGCGGCAATCACCTCATCCATGCCCTGCGTCGCAACGTCAACCTGAAGATCCTTCTCTTCAACAACCGCATCTACGGGCTCACCAAGGGGCAGTACTCGCCCACCTCCGAGCAGGGCAAGATCACGAAGTCGACACCGGAGGGCTCATTGGACTACTCGTTCAACCCGGTGTCGCTCGCGCTCGGCGCCGAGGCGACCTTCGTTGCACGGACCATTGACTCCGATCGCAAGCACCTGACCGAGGTGCTCACAGCTGCCGCCGCGCACGAGGGCACCGCGCTGATCGAGATTTACCAGAACTGCAACATCTTCAACGACGGCGCCTGGGAGCCGCTCAAGGACAGCGACACCCGCGATGACACCATGATGCGGCTCGTCCATGGGCAGCCGATCCGATTTGGCAAGGACATGCAATTCGGTGTCACCCGTGCAGTCGAGGGCCACATCAAGGTCGTCGAGGTGTCCTCGGTCGGCGAGGAGGCCATTCTTCGTCATGATGCGCACGCGAAGGACCCCGGATTGGCTTTCGCACTCTCCCGTCTCGCCAATCCGCGCACGCTACAGAACACCCCGATCGGTGTCTTCCGCGATGTCGAGCGCCCGAGTTACGACCGTCTCCTGCGCGAGCAGGTTGCCAGCGTCACCGAGAAGAAGGGCAAGGGAGACCTGCAGTCATTGCTGAACGGCAATGACACGTGGAACGTCTCATAGTCATCGAGAAACAGACGGGGCGCTCGCAGGCGGCCACCGGGCTTATCTACGGCGCCGTCGCCTATGGTCTTTGGGGCTTGTTTCCGCTGTACTTCGCCCTGCTTGATTCGGTGTCTCCCGTCGAGGTCGTCGCGCATCGGGTTGTGTGGTCCCTCGTCTTCCTTGCGGTAGCACTGTTCGTGATTCGGGGCTGGCGGAATCTGTTTCGGACCATGCGTTCGACCCGCACATTCGGCCTGCTCGCCCTTGCCGCAGTGTTTCTCAGCATCAACTGGGGCGTCTACGTATGGGCCGTCCAAAACGATGACGTCGTCCAGGCGTCGCTCGGCTACTTCATCAATCCGCTCGTCTCCGTCGGCCTCGGCGTCGTCATCCTTCGCGAACGGCTGCGCCACCTCCAATGGGCCGCCGTCGGCCTGGCCGTCGTGGCAGTCGTCGTTCTCGCGATCGCCATGGGGCATCCGCCTTGGATCAGCCTCGTCCTCGCCACATCATTCGGGATCTACGGACTGCTGAAGAAGGTGGTCGGAGTTGGCTCGGTTCCGAGCCTCGCCATCGAGACACTGGTCCTGACGCCAGTCGCGCTCATGATCATCCTGATCGCGGTCCGCGGAGGCCACGCGGGATTGGTTCATGACGGGCCCGGCACCACCGCGCTTCTCATCATGCTCGGGCCGGTCACGGCGATCCCGCTCATCGCATTCGGCGCGGCAGCAACTCGCATCCCGCTCTCGAGCCTGGGGCTCATGCAGTTCCTCACGCCCACGCTGCAATTCATCATGGGGATCACGATCTTCCACGAGACGATGACGACCGGCAGTTGGGTTGGGTTCATTATCGTGTGGCTTGCCCTATGCCTCTTCGGCTTCGACATCGTTCGGCATTCCAGGTCCGTCAAGGGGCAGCAAAGCCCATCCCGTATCGATGACCTCGAGGTTGTGAAGCCGGACTGATCTAGCGGCCGGTGAACCGGGGGTCGCGCTTCTCGCGGAACGCCTCCAATGCCTCCCGCATGTCTTCGGTCTGAAACGCGAGGACCTGGTTGCGGTTCTCAAGATCGATTGCGGCATCGAGGGACGGCGCATCGACATTCGTCTGGACAACCTGCTTCGTCATGCGGACGCCGAACGGGCTGTTACGGCAGATGAGCTCTGCCGTCTCGATGGCCCGGTCAAGAAGATCGTCCACCGGAACGACGGAGGTCACCATGCCGATCCGCAGCGCCTCCTCGGCATCGACGAAGCGCCCGGTCATGAGCATCTCCATCGCCCTGCCGAACCCGACGATGCGGGGCAGCAGCCACGAGGTGCCGACATCGCCGCCGGTGAGCCCGATCCGGATGAATGCCGCATTGAACCGGGCCGCGGGCGCCGCGAGCCGGATATCTGCCGCGAGTGCCAGCGCCATGCCCGCACCGGCGGCCGCGCCATTCACCGCTGCGATCACCGGCTTGTCCATGTGCCGGAAGCCGGCGATCGACCGCGCCCACGACTCCTGTCCGACGAGCAGTTCGGCCGGATTCATGGCCGGCAAACCCGCCGCCAGGTCAAGGTCAAGCCCCGCGCAGAACGCACGACCGGAACCCGTGAGGACAAGCACGCGTGCGAGGGGGTCGCTATCGACCTCACGCTGCAGGGTCAGGAACTCTTCGAACATCTCGAAGGTCATGGCATTCAGCCGGTCCGGGCGATTGAGTCGAGCCATGACGATCTGCGGGCTGGAACGCTCGACAACCATCGTCGTGTACTCGGTCATCACATGGCTCGTCTCTCAGCCGGTACGGGACACGACGTAATCGCACAGGAGCTCGAGGGTCTGTTTCGCCCCACCGTCTGGGAGCGGCGCGAGCACCGCGCGTGCTTCGTCAGCCCACCTGCAGGCCTCCTGCCGGGCCTCTGCGAGTGCCGAGTGGGCGCGGAGGAGGCCGAGGGCCTCAGCGTGCTCATCATCGTCGTCAAGCGGTCGTGAGAGCAGGTCGCGCAACCGTCCATCATCGGCTGAGGAGCCACCGAGGGCAATGAGCGCCGCCAGGGTCGCAACCCCCTCCCGAAGATCGGTTCCGGGGGTCTTGCCCGTCTGCGCGGACTCGCTCATGATGTCGACGAGGTCATCGGCCAGCTGAAATGCGACCCCGATGCACTCACCGAATCGGGCCAGCAGCTCGATGGTTGCCGGATCAGCACCTGACATGAGCGCTCCGTAGCGCCCTGACGCCGCGATGAGGGAGCCGGTCTTGTCCGCCAGGACCTCGAGGTGATGCTTGACGGGATCAACACCATCCTCGGGGCCAACCGTCTCGAGGATCTGGCCGATGCACAGCCGCTCGAAGGTCTGGGCCTGAATGCGAACCGCTTCTGGACCGAGGTCGGCCAGAATCGCTGAGGTGCGGGCGAAGAGGAAGTCCCCGGTGAGGATCGCGACCGAGTTGCCCCACCGCGCATTCGCGCTCGAGGCGCCGCGTCGCAGGGGTGCCTCGTCCATCACGTCGTCGTGATATAGCGTCGCCAGGTGAGTGAGCTCGACCGAGACCGCTGACTTGATGACCTCTGGCCTGCTCGGGTCACCGAACTGCGCCGCGAGCAAGACAAGAAGCGGACGGAAGCGCTTTCCGCCGGCATCAACCAGGTACCCCGCGGCTTCGTTAATGAATGGCGAAGAACTCCGGACCGAAGCCCGCAGTTCCTGCTCGACCAAGGCGAGGCCAGCCGCGAGTGAAGCCTCGAGATCTGGATCCGGTGACAGCAGATCCAGCGACTGGTGACTCATGGAACCACGGTACTACCGCACGAATACATCGGCATTCGCGACCAACTCGAGCAGCGGTTGCGGCACGACGCCGAGGACGACGGTGATCGTGGCTGCCGCAGCCAGTGCGACGGTCGTGAAGACGCTCGGTATCACCACGACTGCGGTCTGCTCATTGGGCTCTGAGAAGAACATGAGGACGATCACGCGCACGTAGAAGAAGGCGGCGATGAGTGAGGCCACGACAGCGACGAGGACCAGCCACGTGTCGCCCGCGGCAATGGCTGCGGTGAACACGCTGAACTTTCCGATGAAGCCGCCCGTGAGCGGGATGCCTGCCAGCGAAAGCATGAAGATCGCGAAGAGAGTCGCGACCAGCGGGGACTTCTTCGCCAGACCTGCCCACTTCGAAAGGTGGGTCGCCTCTCCATTCCCATCGCGTACGAGCATGATGACTGCGAACGCCCCGATCGTGGTGAAGCCGTATGCGACGAGATAGAACATGGCGCCAGCAAGCCCCTCGGGGCTCGCCGCGATGACGCCAACGAGGATGAAGCCAGCCTGGGCGATCGAGGAGTAGGCGAGCATGCGCTTGATGTCGGTCTGAGTGACCGCGATTATCGATCCGACGAGCATCGTGAGGATCGCGACGATCCACAGCATCGGCTCCCAGTCCCAGCGCACGCCGCCGAACCCCACGTAGAGGACCCGGAACAGGGCGGCGAAAGCCGCGATCTTCACGGTTGCGGCCATGAATCCGGTCACCGGGGTCGGCGCGCCCTGGTAGACGTCGGGGGTCCACTGGTGGAACGGCACCGCCCCGATCTTGAAGAGCAGTCCGACGAGCAGCATGCCCAGGCCGATGAGCATGAGGCTGCTCTCGCTCGGCTTGCCGCTCAGTGCATCGGCAATGGCCGGGAGGTCGATTGATCCGGCGTACCCGTAGATGAGGGCGGCCCCGTACAGGAAGAACGCGGATGAGAACGCCCCGAGGATGAAGTACTTCATCGCGGCCTCCTGCGAGAGCAGGCGTCGACGACGCGCCAGCCCAGCGAGCAGGTAGAGCGGGAGCGACATGACCTCGAGCGCGACGAACATGATGAGCAGGTCATTGGCGACGGTGAAGAGAAGCATGCCTCCCACCGCGAACAGGAAGAGCGACCAGACTTCAGTCTGGAGGTATCCGCGTGCGGCGAACTGCTTCTCGTCCTCGGAGCCCGGTAGCGCCGAGGCTCGCGGCGCGAACGCATCACCACTCGGATCGAGGGTGCGCTCGGCCATGAGCATGGCGCCGAGCAGCGCGAGGATGAGCAGGGTGCCCTGCATCACGAGCGCGGGACCGTCGACCGCGATCGACCCACCTGCTGTGACCGCCTGCGTCTTGGCAAGGTCGATCACAGCGATGAACGCCGCGATGATGCTCACGAAGACGAGCACGAGCTGAAGGGGACGGCGGGCTCGTCGCGGCGCAAAGGCCTCGAAGAGCACCGACAGCACGCCGGCGGTGAGAACGATGACGATCGGCAGGATCAACCGGTAGTCGATGACGGGCAACTCGAACGGGGTCTCGCTGGCGAAGCGTCCGACGAGGGCCGGCACGCTGGTACTTGCCGCGTTCACTCCTGAGTCCCTTCAGCGGTGGTGCTCGGGTTCAGCGTCGTTGGTGGATCGGTGACGCCGATGGTCGTCATGAGCGTGTCGACGGCCGGGTTGATGACATTGAGGATTGGTGCCGGGAAGAGCCCGAGCACGAGCGTGATCGCGGCGATCGGCATGAGCGCGGCGATCTCGCGACCCTTGAGGTCCTTCATCCCCTCGAGCGCCGGGAGCAACGGACCCGTCATGGACTTCTGGTAGAGCCGAAGCACGTAGGCGGCGGTGATGACAATCCCGAAGGTCGCGAGGGCGCCGACGAACATGTACTTCTGGAAGGCACCCAGGAGGACCATGAACTCCCCGACGAACGACACGAGGCCAGGCAGTGCAAGCGACGAGAGGGCGGCGAAGAGGAAGAACCCGGCGAGGACCGGTGCTGCCTTGTTCACCCCCGAGTAATCCGAGATAAGGCTCGATCCCCCGCGGCGCTCCATGAGGAAGCCGGCGGTGAGGAAGAGCGCAGCGGTGGAGAGGCCATGCGCGACCATGTAGACCACAGAGCCGCTCTCGCCTGTCGTCGTGAACACGAAGATGCCCAGGGCGATGAAGCCGAAGTGCGACATTGACGAGTAGGCGAAGAGGCGCTTCATGTCGTGTTGGCCTAGGGCGACAAAGGCGCCGTAGAAGATGCCGATGAGCGCCATCGTGATGACGACCGGGGCATAGAACTCGCTCGCCGCCGGAAAGATCGGCAGGCAGTAGCGGATCATGCCGAACGTGCCGACCTTGTCCAGCACGCCGATGAGGAGTACTGACGTGCCGGCCTTGGACTGCGCGGCGGCATCGGGAAGCCAGGTGTGGAAGGGCCACAGCGGTGCCTTGATAGCGAAGGCGAGGAAGAATCCCAGGAACAGGACCTTCTGCATTCCAGGATCGATGTCCAGCCCCACGAGGGTGAGGTAGTCGAAGGTGCCCGTGCCGGTGAGGTTCGCCGATACTACGTACAGCCCGATGAGTGCCGCGAGCATGAACAAGCCGCCGACGAGGCTGTACAGCAGGAACTTCACCGCAGCGTAGGACCGCTGCGGGCCGCCGTAGCGGCCGATCATGAAGTAGACGGGGATGAGCATGGCCTCGAAGAAGACGTAGAACAAGAACAGGTCGATCGAGGAGAACACGCCGATCATGAGTGTCTCGAGGACGAGGATGAGGGCGAAGTAGCCCTTGACGCTTCCCGTCGTGCGCGAGGCCGCGTCATCGACGTCGTGCCAGCCGGCGAGGATGACGACCGGCACGAGGGTCGCGGCGAGCGCCACCATCACCAGACCGATACCGTCGATGCCCACGGCGTACGAGATGCCGAAGGCGGGGATCCACGGATAGTTCTCTACGAATTGGAACTGCTCCGTCGACGCGCCGTCGAACGAGAGCGCCATGAGAATGGTGAGCACCAATGTGGCAAGAGCGATGACGAGCGCGACCTGCTTGGCCAGGCTGGGCCGTGACTTGGGGAGCAGTGCAACGACGACGCTGCCGATGAGGGGCAGCACGCCGAGTGCGGTCAGCCAGGGGAACGTGTTCACGAGAGCCTCACCAGGACCAGTGCGAGCAGGACAAGGACAGTGCCGCCGACCATGGAAAGGGCGTAGGAGCGGGCGAATCCGGACTGATACCGGCGCATGCGCCCGGACGCGCCACCAACAAGCGCAGCACTCCCGTTCACCAATCCATCGACCACGCGGCCGTCGAACCAGATGAGCACCCTGGAGAGCAAGTACGAGGGTCGCACGATGAGCCCCTCGTTCACTGCATCGCCATAGAGATCAGCGCGGGCAGCACGGGTCAGCAGTGACCCGCGCGGCGCGACGATCGGCACCTCTCGACGTGCGTAGCTGATCCAGCCGATGACCGATCCGACGATGACGAACGCAAGCGAGATGGCGATGACTGCCGAGGTCGACAGCGGCGAGGGCTCGGTCGAGTACCCGACGACCGGTTCCAGCCAGGTTTCGATATTGCCCCAGAACAGGAGCGCCATGCCGAGGAATGTCGATCCGATTGCCAAGATGATGAGCGGGATGGTCATGACCTTCGGTGACTCGTGCGGGTGGGCATCATCCTCCCAGCGGGCCTTGCCGAAGAACGTCATCGCGACCATTCGGGTCATGTAGAAACCGGTGATTCCAGCCGCGAGGATCGCAAGGCTGCCGATGATCGGGCTACGTTCGAAGGCCGCGTGGATTATCTCGTCCTTAGACCAGAATCCGGAGAATGGCGGGATACCGATGATCGCCAGATAGCCCGCCATGAAGGTGATGAACGTGACGACCATCGCCGCCCGCAGGGCTCCGTACCGTCGCATGTTCACGTTGTCGTTCATGCCGTGCATGACCGAACCCGCGCCAAGGAAGAGCCCGGCCTTGAAGACTCCGTGGGTGAGGAGGTGGAAGATCGCAAACACGTAGCCGATGGGCCCGAGGCCTACGGCCATGATCATGTAGCCGATCTGGCTCATCGTCGAGCCCGCCAGCGACTTCTTGATGTCGTCCTTGGCCGAACCGATGATCGCGCCCATGAAGATCGTGATGAGGCCGACGACGACGACGGCGGTTGCCGCCCAGACTGCGCGATCGTAGATCGCGTTGCTTCGGGCGATGAGGTAGACCCCCGCGGTGACCATGGTGGCGGCGTGGATGAGGGCCGAGACCGGAGTGGGGCCCTCCATGGCATCGAGCAGCCACGCTTGCAGCGGGAACTGCGCAGACTTGCCCGCGGCTGCGAGCAGCAGGAGCAGGCCGATCGCGGTGAGGGTTCCCTCATTGACCTCGCTTGCCTGCCCGAACACATCATCGAAGGTCACCGATCCAAACGTGACGAAGATGACCATGATCGCGATGCTGAGTCCGACGTCGCCAACGCGGTTGATGATGAATGCCTTCTTCGCTGCAGCCGCGGCGCTGGGCTTGTGCTGCCAGAACCCGATGAGCAGGTAGCTCGCCAGTCCGACGCCCTCCCATCCGACGTACAGGAGCAGGTAGTTGTTCGCGAGGACGAGGAGCAGCATCGCCGCGACGAAGAGGTTGAGGTACCCGAAGAACTTGCGCCGGTTCGGGTCGTGCTCCATGTAGCCGAGCGAGTAGACATGGATGAGTGCTCCGACGATGGTGATGAGGAGCACGAACACCATCGAGAGCTGATCGAGCTGGAAGGCCATGTCCGCCTCGAACTGGCCGGCGAACACCCAGGTGAACAGGCTCTGCCCGATCGAGCGCTCCTCGGCACCGCGGCCCATGAGACCCACGACCATGAGAATGCCGAGGCAGGCGGATGCCGTTACGGTGAGAACAGCAAGGTACGGGCCCCACCTGTTCGTTCGCCGCCCGCCGAGCAGGAGCACGGCCGCACCGAGCAGCGGCAGCGCAATAAGCAGCCAGATCAGCGAAAACACGCCCTCTGCGGGCATGATCTCCTGAAGCGTGGGTGCGCCTTCCGCCCAGACGACAGCGCCGGCGTTGATCACCGCGCCTCCTCGTTCGTCACGTTCATGTCCTATCCGTTGTCGAGTGCCCCGGATGCTCCCGGGCGGTGTTCTGTTCCCGCGCTGTGTTCGTTAGTACTTGAGCAGGTTGGGCTCGTCGATCGATGCCGATCGCCGGGTTCGGAAGATGGTGACGATGATGGCGAGCCCGACGACAACCTCGGCCGCTGCAACGACCATGACGAAGAATGCGACGACCTGGCCATCAAGGTTGCCATTCATTCGCGCGAACGCCACGAAGGCGAGGTTCGCTGCATTGAGCATGAGCTCGACGCACATGAAGACGATGATCGCGTTGCGCCGAACGAGCACGCCGACGGCGCCGATCGAGAACAGGATCGCGGAAAGGATGACGACATTGGACGGATTCACTGTGAGTCGACCTCCTTGATCTCGTTGACCTCGTGGTGATCGACCGCTCGGGCATCGCCTCGCGCCTGAAGGGGACGGGGGATGCTCTCCTCGCTGATCGAACCGTCTGGAAGCAGCGCCGGGGTGTCGACCGCATTGTGTCGTGCGTACACGCCCGGGGTCGGGAGGTTACCGGGATGCACCCCCGACCGGAAGCGCGCCTTCGACAGTTCCTCCTGCGTCGCTCGGGGTATCCAGCGCTCGCGATGGGCAAGCATCATGGCTCCGAGTGCCGCGGTGATGAGCAGGGCCGAGGTCGCCTCAAATGCGATGAGGTAGTCGGTGAAGATGAGCCGGGCAATGCCCTCGACATTGCCGCCGTCGACGCTGTTCGCCTCGACGAGCCCGACAGTCTCGGCGTTGACGAGTCCGTTGCCCACTCCCACGACGAGCAGCACTGCGAGGCCGAGGCCGAGCACGATCGCCGGGATCCGCTGGCCCTTGAGGGTTTCGATGAGCGAATCGGACGAGTCGACTCCGACGACCATGAGCACGAAGAGGAAGAGCATCATCACCGCGCCCGTGTAGACGATGACCTGCACCATGCCGAGGAAGGGCGCCGCATTCGCGATGTAGAGGACTGCGAGGTTGATCATCGTGAACGCGACCCAAAGCGCGCTGTGCACTGCCTTGCGCGAGAGCACGAGCCCGAGTGCGCCGATGACGGCGAACGTGCCGCTGATCCAGAACACCCAGTCCTCGCCGCTCACGAGGTTGCCTCAGTGACGTCGGCGTCCGGCCGGCCGGCGGCCTGCGCCGGAACCGAGCCCTTGACCTTGCCTGCGTAGTAATCAGTGTCGGTGAGGCCAGGCACCATCGGGTGCGGCGCGGGCAGCATGCCCGGCAGCATCGGCCCGAGCAGATCGACCTTCTCGTAGATGAGCGAGGCACGGCTCGAGTCGGCAAGCTCGTAGTCGTTCGTCATCGTGAGGGCGCGGGTCGGGCACGCCTCGATGCACAGGCCGCAGAAAATGCAGCGCAGGTAGTTGATCTGGTACACCCGCCCGTAGCGCTCACCGGGGGAGAATCGCTCCTCCTCGCTGTTCGAGGCGCCCTCGACGAAGATGGCATCCGCCGGGCACGCCCATGCGCACAATTCGCAGCCGATGCACTTCTCGAGGCCGTCGGCCCACCGATTGAGTTGGTGACGACCATGGAATCGCGGCTTCGGCGGGTACTTGTCCCGGTCCTCGGGATACTGCTCGGTGACCACCTTCTTGAACATCGTGAAGAAGGTGACCCCGAAGCCGCGGGCGGCCTGGGGTAGTTCAGCCATCGATGGCCTCCTGGGTGACGTCGCTTCGGTCCTGCACGATGGTGACGCCGGCGCGGGCGCGGCGCGACGTGCCCACCGCCTGCTGGCCTGGCAAGGGTGGCACGGGGTAGCCGCCTGCCATCGGGTCGAAGGCGAGGTTCGCCTCGGCCTCCTCCCGGGCCGCCCTGGCCGCAGCGCGGCGGTCGGAGCGCGACTGGAATGCCCACGAGACGATGAGCAGGATCGCGATCGTCGCGGCACCACCGATAAGCAATTCACGGTTCGTGAGGACGACGTCGTCACGGAGCACCCGGGCGGTTGCCACGATGAGGATCCACACGATCGAGACCGGAATGAGCACCTTCCAGCCGAACCTCATGAACTGGTCGTAGCGCATGCGTGGCAGGGTCGCGCGCAGCCAGATGAACATGAAGATGAAGACCTGCACCTTGATGAGCCACCACAGCATCGGCCACCAGCCGGTCATGGCGCCGTCCCAGAGGGACAGCGGCCATGGCGCGATGTAGCCGCCGAGGAAGAGCGTCGTGGCCAATGCGGAGACGGTCACCATGTTGATGTACTCGGCGAGGAAGAAGAGCGCGAACTTCAGGCTCGAGTACTCGGTGTGGAATCCTCCGACGAGTTCGCCCTCGGCCTCGGGCAGGTCGAAGGGTGCCCGGTTCGTTTCGCCGACCATGGCGGTGACGTAGATGAGGAAGGACGGCAGCAGGATCACCGCGTACCAGATCGGCTCCTGGGCGATGACGATCGCCGAGGTCGACATCGACCCTGCGTACAGGAACACCGCGACGAAGGACAGTCCCATGGCGATCTCGTACGAGATCATCTGGGCGCTTGAGCGCAGTCCGCCGAGCAGCGGGTAGGTCGAGCCCGACGCCCATCCCGCGAGGACGATTCCGTAGATGCCGATGGAGGCGATCGCGAGCACGTAGAGCACCGACACCGGGAAGTCGGTCAGCTGGAGCGGGGTCTCGACGCCGAAGATGGACACCGTCGGACCGAAGGGGATGACGGCGAACGCGATGAACGCGGTGGTGGCCGAAATGACCGGGGCGATCCAGTAGACGGCGAGATGCGCCCCCTTCGGGATGATCTCCTCCTTGAGCGCCAGCTTGATGCCGTCCATGAGGGACTGCAGGAGTCCGAAGGGGCCGACGCGGTTGGGCCCCACACGGTGCTGCATGCGCGCGACCACCCGTCGCTCCCACCAGATGGTGAAGAGGGTGAGGAGGACAAGCATGACGAAGATGCCGAGCACCTTCACAAGGACGAGCCACCAAGGGTCCAGGCCGAAGGGGCCGAACGTCGGATCGGTCATGACCTTCCTCCTTCGCGTGCCTCGGCGGCTCGGACGCTCACGGCATCACCGATGCGAACCCCGAGATCCCGGTAGACCGAGCAGCCGGGCGAGTTGAGCGGCAGGACCACGACGCCATCGATGACCTCACCGACCTGAACCGGCACTTCGACGCTGCCCTTGGGTCCCGTCACCATCACGGCGGCAGGATTGCCGATCGAGGCCGCGGTGCGGGCGGACATCGCTGCGACGACGGGCCGCGCGGTTGCCGCGAGGAAGGGCTCGCCTTCCTGCATGACGCCCGCATCGATGAGGGCGCGCCAGGCCACAAGCGCGAGGAGCGCACCATCTCGCGGTGCACTCGCGACCGGTGCACTCCAGGCCCCGTATGCGGGGGCCAGGTTTCGCTGGCCGCCCCACGGGCCAAGTGCGCCGAGTTCGCGGCGAATGCCAGCAACGTCATGGACGCCCAGACGACGCTCCATCGTGGTCGCGATCATGCCGAGCACCATCGCGTCGCTTTGAGCTAGGGAGTCGCGGAAGACCTGGCCGAAGGGGCGGGGTCTTCCCTCCCAGTCAAGGAAGGTTCCGGACTTCTCGGTGACGACGGCGACGGGGAACACGACATCGGCACGCTCGGTTATCGCCGAATGGTGGTTTTCGAGGGCGATGATGAAGCCTGCCCCGGCGATGGCTGCCTCGGCAAGCTCATGGTCCGGGTAGTCGGCAAGCTCGACCCCGCCTGTGATGAGGGCCGCAAGGCGTCCCTCTCGCGCCGCCATCAGCAACTGCTCGCCGGCGAGGCCGATGCCGGTCGGCAGCTCATCTGGGTCGATCCCCCACGCCGCAGCAACCTCGGTTCGTGCGGTGGGATCGAGGAGTTGGCGTCCGCCCGGGAGCAGGCCGGCAAGCGCACCCGCGTCAAGAGCGCTCCTCTCCCCCGCACGGCGAGGAACCCATGCCAGCGAAGCACCGGTTTCGGCTGCCAGGGCAGCTACCGCGGATGGCCCGCCTGACACCGCCGCGATCCGCTCACCGACGAGGATGATCGCCCCCGGCTGTCCGAGGGCGCTCTTGATATCGGCGGGAAGTGTCTGAATAGCTTGCGCCTCGGCGCCGGGCAGTGCCGAGATGAGCTCACCGCGCACCTTGGCAAGTCCCTTGGTCGCGACTGCCCCGACGCTCACGATCCTGGTTCGACCGGCCCGGGCCGCCTTGCGAAGGCGGAGGAACACAATCGGGGACTCATCCTCCGGCTCAAGTGCGACGGTCAGGACGATCGGCGCTTGCTCGAGCGACGCATAGGTGGTCGTCACTGGGGAGCCGGCGATGACGGCTGCGAGGAACACTGCCTCCTCACCCGAACTCTCGCGGACCCTGAAGTCGATGTTGTCACTGCCGAGCACCACCCGCGTGAAGCGCGCGTAGGCGTAGGCATCTTCGACGGTCGACCGACCGCCGACGAGCACACCGGTCGCTGAGCCGGCCGCGGCAAGCCCTCGCGCGGCAGCGTCGAGCGCCTCGGGCCACGATGCCGGCCGTAGTTCGCCATCCTCGCGGACCATTGGGCTGGAGATGCGGCCCTCGCGAAGGTAGGGGAAAGCGAACCTTCCCTTGTCGCAGTTCCACTCCTCGTTCACATCCGGGTCATCCCAGGCCAGGCGGCGGGTGACCGTACCCCTGCGGTAGTCAGTGCGAAGGGAGCATCCCGATGCGCAGTGCTCGCAGGTGGTGGGAACGGACACCAGGTCGAAGGGCCTGGCCCGGAAGCGGTAGGCAGCGCTCGTGAGCGCACCGACCGGGCAGATCTGCACGGTGTTGCCGGAGAAGTAGGAGTCGAAGGGCTGATCCGCCGCGGTCCCGACCTGCTGCTTGGCTCCGCGCTCGAGCAGTTCGAGCATTGGATCACCGGCGATCTGGTCTGCGAACCGGGTGCAGCGCGCGCATGAAACGCAGCGCTCCCGATCGAGGAGGATCTCGGCGCTCACGTTGATCGGCTTGTCGAAGACCCGCTTCTCTCCGTCGAACCGAGACTCTGGGCGCCCGACCGACATCGCTTGGTTCTGCAGCGGGCATTCGCCACCCTTGTCGCACACCGGGCAGTCGAGGGGATGGTTGAGCAGCAGGAACTCGAGCACGCCCTCCTGCGCCTCTCGGGCAACCGGCGAGGACATTTGCGTTCGGATGCTCATGCCGTCGGTGACGACCTGGGCGCATGCCGGCGCGGGCTTCGGCATGCCCTCGACCTCGATGAGGCACGCACGGCAGGCCGCAACCGGGTCGAGGAGCGGGTGATCGCAGAACCTGGGAATCTCGACCCCCAGAAGCTCTGCCGCCCGGATCGCAAGCGTGCCCTTGGGGACCTCGATGGTCACGCCATCGACGGTCACGCTCACCATGTCGACCGCAGCGAGATCGGATCCGGCATTGCTCGTCATCGTCATCGTGTTGCCCCTGCGAAGAGATATGACGCGACCGGGTCGAATTGCTCGTCGGCCGAGGTGTGGGTCGCGGCGAGGAACTCGTCGCGGAAGTACTTCAGGGCCGCCGGATAAGGGGTGGCAGCAGCGTCGCCGAGGGCGCAGAACGAGCGGCCGGCGATCTGCGTGCATACGTGGGCGATCTTCTCGACATCGGCCTCATGCCCATGACCGTGCTCAAAGCGCTCGAGCATCCCGGTGATCCAGTAGGTGCCCTCACGGCACGGGGTGCACTTGCCGCATGACTCGTGCTTGTAGAACTCCAGCCAGCGGGTGACCGCCTTGACGACGCTCACCGTCTCGTCGAAGACCATCGGCGTGCCCGTGCCGAGCATCGTGCCGGCACCCGCCATGTCCTCGTAGGTGAGCGGCAGGTCGAGGTGCTCCTCGACGAGCATCGGGACCGATGAGCCCCCGGGGATCCAGAACTTCAGCTTGCGGCCATCGCGCATGCCACCCGCGTAGTCGAGCAGCTCACGCATGGTGATGCCGAGCGGTGCCTCGAAGATCCCGGGGCGATTCACGTGTCCGGACACCGCGAACACCTTGAAGCCAGGAGACTTCTCGGTGCCGAACTGACGCAGCCACGCTGCGCCGCGCTCGATGATGTAAGGGATGTTCGCGATCGTCTCGACGTTGTTGATCACGGTCGGCGACGCATACAGCCCGGCGACCGCAGGGAATGGGGGCTTGAGGCGCGGCTGGCCGCGGTAGCCCTCGAGCGAGTCGAGGAGCGCTGTCTCCTCGCCGCAGATATAGGCGCCGGCCCCTGCATGCACGACGATGTCGAGCGAGAAATCGGTGCCGAGGATGTTCTTGCCCACGAACCCAGCCGCGCGTGCCTGCCCGACTGCATTCGCGACCTTGCGAAGTGCGTTGGGGACCTCGCCGCGGATGTAGATGAACGCGTGGCTCGCCCGGATCGCGTAGCTCGCGATGATCACACCCTCGACGAGTGCGTGCGGGTTCGCCATCATGATGGGGATGTCCTTGCACGCCCCCGGCTCGGACTCATCGGCATTGACGACGAGGTAATGCGCCTTGCCGTCATTCTGCGGAACGAAGCCCCACTTCATCCCGGTCGGGAAGCCCGCGCCGCCTCGTCCGCGCAGCCCCGAATCCTTGACCACCTGGATAATCGAGTCAGGATCCTGCTTCAGGGCTGAGGCGAGTGCGCCATAGCCGCCGAATCGGCGGTAGCCCTCAAGCGTATAGAGGTCAGGGGAGTCCCAGTGCTCGGTGATGACGGGAGTCAGTGTCATGGGATCAGCCCTCCGTCGTGCTTGCTGCTGCGGTGGATGCCGGAATAGGCGGCGCACTCATGCCGCGCTCCTTGGCGATGCGCAGGCCGGCGAGCATCTTCTCGTCGACGCTCACGCCCTCGTCTGCGAGTCCGTCATTCGGGAAGGCGAGGGTGCGCTCGGTCGCCGCAAAGTCGCGGATCGCCGGTCCTCTGGTCGATTGGACGACCTCGCCGCGCGCAAGCCGGTCGATGACATCGACTGCCGAGACCGGAGTGACGTCGTCCATGAACTCCCAGTCGACGGTCATGACGGGCGCGTGCGTGCATGCCGCCTGGCACTCGATGCGCTCGAGCCAGAAGCTGGAGTCCTCGCTCGGCGAGTCATGGGTCGTGCCGAGGCGCTCCGCGAGTGCGGCATAGACGGCATCGCCGCCGAGGAGTCCGCACAGCGTGTTGATGCAGACGCCGATGTGATGCTGCCCCACCTTCTGACGCTTATACATCGTGTAGAAGGTCGAGACAGCGGTTACCTCGGCCGAGGTGATGCCGAGCACCTCCGCGCAGGCGTTGATTCCGTCAATCGTCACGTCGCCTTCCTCGCTCTGCACGAGGTGCAGCATCGGCAGGAGTGCGGAACGCGATCGCGGATAGAGCGCAGCGAGCTGCCGCATCTCATCCCGCACCGCTTCGCTGATGGCCATGTTCTCTCAGTTCCTTCTCGTCTGTGCTGACCGCCTAGCGGTCAACACCGCCCATGACGGGATCGATGCTGGCAACGGCTCCGATGATGTCGGCGACCTGGCCGCCCTCCCCCATCGCCGCGACCGCCTGCAGGTTGGTGAACGACGGATCGCGGAAGTGCACGCGATACGGCCGGGTTCCGCCCGAGCTGACGACATGGCAGCCGAGCTCGCCGCGCGGTGACTCGATCGCGACGTACGCCTGCCCAGGCTCGACCTTGAAACCCTCGGTGACGAGCTTGAAGTGATGGATGAGGGCCTCCATCGACTCCGACATGATCTCCTTGATGTGCTCGGCCGAGTTGCCCTGGCCGTCACTGCCGACGGAGAGCTTCGAGGGCCAGGCGATCTTCTTGTCGGCGACCATGACCGGACCCGGCTTGAGGCGGTCGAGTGCCTGCTCGACGATTCGCAGCGACTGCTCCATCTCGTTCACCCGGATGAGGAAGCGGCCGTACACATCGCACGTGGTCTCGGTGACGACCTCGAAATCGTAGTTCTCGTACCCGCAGTACGGCTGCGACTTGCGCAGGTCGTGGGGCAGGCCAGTCGAGCGCAGCACGGGCCCGGTGATGCCCAGCGCCATGCATCCGGTGAGGTCGAGGTAGCCGATGCCGACCGTGCGGCCCATCCAGATGCTGTTGTCCACGAGAAGGTTCGTCGTGTCCTTGAGGCGCTTGCGCAGGAGCTTGACGGTGTCGCGGATCTTCTCCTCAGCGCCGTCCGGCAGGTCCTGGGCCACTCCGCCCGGCCGGATGTAGGCGTTGTTCATGCGCAGGCCGGTGACCATCTCGAAGATGTCGAGGATGAGCTCACGGTCGCGGAAGCCGTAGATCATGGCCGAAAGGGCGCCGAGCTCCATGCCGCCTGTCGCGAGGGCGACGAGGTGCGAGGAGACGCGGTTGAGCTCCATCATCATGACGCGGATGGTGCTTGCCCGCTCGGGGATGTCATCGGTGATGCCGAGGAGCTTCTCGACCGCGAGGCAGTATGCCGTCTCGTTGAACAGCGGGGCGAGGTAGTCCATGCGGGTGACGAAGGTGACGCCCTGCACCCAGGAGCGGAACTCCATGTTCTTCTCGATGCCCGTGTGCAGGTAGCCGATGCCGCATCGGGCCTCCGTGACGGTCTCGCCATCGAGTTCGAGGATGAGCCGCAGCACGCCATGGGTCGATGGGTGCTGGGGACCCATGTTCACGACGATGCGTTCCTTCTCACCCTCGGGTGCGGCTGAGATGGTGTCCCAGTCGCCGCCGGAGACGTTGAAGATACGGCCTTCGGTCGTGTCGTATCCCGGGGCGAAGGGGTCTTCGGCTCCGGGGCCGGTCGACTCAGTGCCGGCGCTCCCGTAGGTCACGTGGTCGGTGGACATTAGTTGTACGACCTCCGCTGATCCGGTGGGGGAATCGTGGCGCCCTTGTACTCGACCGGGATCCCGCCGAGTGGGTAGTCCTTGCGCTGCGGATGCCCGGGCCAGTCATCGGGCATGGCAATGCGGGTGAGCGCCGGGTGGCCGTCGAACACGATCCCGAAGAAGTCCCAGGTCTCGCGCTCATGCCAGTCGCAGGTCGGGTAGACCGCGACGATGGACGGGATATGCGGATCGGCATCGGCAGCGGTCACCTCGACCCTGATCCGCCGATTGTGGGTGATCGACAGGAAGTGGTAGACGGCATGGAGTTCTCGGCCGGCATCGCTCGGGTAGTGGACGCCGCTCACGCCGCTGCACATCTCGAAGCGCAGCCCCGGCTCGTCGCGCAGGACCCGGACGAAGGCCACGAGGTGCTCGCGCCGGACGAAGAAGGTGATCTCTCCCCGGTCGACGACGACCTTCTCGGTGGCCGACGCGAATGGCAGGCCCTGCTCGGCGAGCGAGAGCTCGATCTCCTCGGCCACCTCGTCAAACCAGCCGCCGAAAGGTGCCTGCGAGGCTCCCGGCATGACGCGGGGATCGACGAGCCCGCCGAAACCGCTCGTGTCGCCCGAGCCTTTCACTCCGAAGGCGCCGTCGCGGGCATCGAGGAGTTCGAGGTTCGTGACGCCGGGCGGAATGACCGGGAGCGGGGCGGTCATGTCGGTCATCGGAGCAGGCCCCGCATCTCGATCGTCGGCGCCGCCGTCAGCGCCTCTGCCTCGAGCGCGATGACCTCCTGCTTGCGGTGCGGGCCGAGCTTCATGTCCTGGATCTGGTCGTGCAGATTCAAGATCGCGTCGATGAGCATCTCGGGCCTCGGCGGGCATCCCGGAAGGTAGATGTCGACCGGGACCACGTGGTCGACCCCCTGGACGATCGCGTAGTTGTTGAACATGCCGCCGCTGGAGGCGCAGACACCCATGGCGAGGACCCACTTCGGACCGGGCATCTGGTCGTAGATCTGGCGGAGCACCGGCGCCATCTTCTGGCTCACCCGGCCCGCGACGATCATGAGGTCGGCCTGGCGAGGCGACGCCCGGAAGACCTCCATGCCGAAGCGCGCGAGGTCATATCGCGCGCCGCCGGTCGTCATCATCTCGATTGCGCAGCAGGCCAGGCCGAAGGTCGCTGGCCACAGCGAGCCCTTGCGGGCGTAGCCGGCGAACTTCTCGACCGTGGTGAGCAGGACGCCGGACGGCAGGCTCTCTTCAAGGCCCATGATGTATCAGCTCAATCCCACTCGAGGCCGCGACGACGCCAC
>WLOY01000190.1 GCA_009699015.1 Actinomycetota bacterium
ACCCCACCCCACCCCACCCCACCCGACCCTCCCCTCCCGACCCACCCCACCCCCCCCTCCCGTCATTTGACCCGGATTCCGGGGCAGATGAAGCAAATCGCGTCGATCGACGGTGAATTCGTTCATCTCGCCCAAGTGACTGGACGGTGGGGCCGGCCGCATGAGGTCGCTACCCTGACGGCATGAGCCAGATACCAGTGTGTCCCGAATGCGCGAGCGAGTTCACCTACGAGATGGGCGACCTCCTGGTGTGCTCACTGTGCGCTCATGAGTGGTCCTCCATCGCTGGTGCATCTGACGGCGACTCGGGATTTGGATTGCCGGACGACCCGGTCATCAAGGACTCGGTCGGCAATGCCCTCGCCGACGGCGACACCGTGACGATCGTCAAGACCTTGAAGGTGAAGGGGAATCCGAGTGATATCAAGGTCGGCACGAAGGTGCGCAACATCCGACTCGTCTACGGTTCAGGCGACCACGACATCGACTGCAAGGTCGACGGATTCGGTCCGATGATGTTGAAGTCGAGCGTGGTGAAGAAGGTCTAGTCCGAGCTCGTGGCCTCGCGCTGCGGCAGCGTCTGTTCATGGGCCTAGAACGCGAGACGGGGGTCCATCAGTGCGCGAAACGCGCAGCAGCGCAATGCCGGCCTGTCGACCGATTCCGGTACCATCCATCGAATGATCAGGGGGATGAAAGTTCCCGTTCGGAGTGTTCGCAATTCCCGGGCGCAGAATCGGTCGATGTCGCGAGCGGGGCTGTTCGCGGCGTGCGCAGTGGCGGCAGTCATCGGAGTGACCGGCAGTGCGCCGGCGAACGCGAGTCCGTCGATCGGCGTGATTTCGGAGTTTCCGATTCCTACCGCCGCATCCAATCCGTCCTGGATCAACGGGGGCCTGCCGGTGAGCTCGAATGGCGACCTCTGGTTCACCCAGCAGCCGAACACCCCCGCCCCCGGCAACACCGGCGCTGTCGCGAAGATCACGACCTCGGGCGTCATCACCGAGTACACGACGGGCATCACGCCGGGCTCCGGGCCATCATCGATCGCAGCCGATGGATCAGGGAATATGTGGTTCACCGAAGCCGACGGCAACCAGATTGCCAAGATCACGGCCGCCGGCGTCGTTACGGAGTACCCGCTGCCCGTGGCAGGCTCCCGGCCCGCAGGCATCGCGCTCGGTCCTGACGGCAATATGTGGTTCACCCTGTACGACAGCGGCAACATCGGCAGCATCACTCCTGCGGGATTGATCACCGAGTATCCGACAGGCCTGGGGCCCACGGCTGGGCCCTACGGCATCGCCCTCGGAGCTGACGGCAACATGTGGTTCGGCGGCGGCAACAGCGGGCCGGGTGGAACGCAGGTCATGGGTCGCATGACACCGACCGGTGCGGTCGAGCTATTCGATACCGGTGCGAGCAGCAACCCATTTGGCGTGGCGCTGGGCTCCGACGGCCATATCTGGTTCACGAACTACCAGGGCAATAACACCATCGGCCGGATGCACACCTCAGCCCGGCAGTTGCCGATCAACTGCGGGTCGCTACCGACGAAGATCGCGGCCAGGGGAGAGACCGTCCTCCTCCCCGGGGACTGCCTGACGAACGCCGGAAACCGCCTGCGCATCAGTGTCACGGCCGCCAACCCAGCCCGCGGAGCGTCGCAAGACTTCCGGCTCAAGCGCGGCCCCGGTGGCAAGATCTCCATCAGAACCTTCGGCACCTCGCCGCTCAATCTGTCGATCACTGCGCGCGCCGAACGGCGGGGCGTCTATCCCGCCTACTCCTTCACGAGAACAGTGTCGGTCGGCCGATCCTGATGAGGCTCGGCTAGTTACGGGTTCGCTGGGAGAAGGGCAGGAACAGGACCGCTGCCCATACGCAGACCGCGCCTGTCACGTGGGCGATGACTGCGACGACAGGCAGGCCGGTGAAGTACTGGACGTAACCGATAACCCCCTGGCTCACTGATACCGCGGCGATGATCCACGCCGCGCGCCGGCAGCGGGACGGGGCATCGGTGAGGCGCAGTGCCAGCAGGAGGGCGGCGAGGAGGCCGAGGAACAGCAGGACCACGTCGGCATGAATCCACGAAAGCGTGCGCGGGTCGAAGCTGAACCGGTTCTCGCTCTGGGCGTCACCGCTGTGCGGGCCGGAGCCGGTGACGAGGACTCCGAGGATGACGACGAGGCCGGCGATCGCCACGATGCCCCAGGTGAGGAGCCTCAATTCGCGGCGGACGAGCAGAACTGCGGGGCTGTCCCCGAGGTCGGCGGACCGCGCTACGAGCGCGACGCACGCCACGATGATGGCCATGGAGAGCAGGAAGTGGGCGGAAACGGTCGCGGGGTGCAGCCCGGTGAGGACGGTGACGCCGCCGAGCGCGGCCTGGGCGAACGTGCCGATGAAGGGGATGGCGGCGAGCACGAGGATGGCTCGGCGGGGCGGTAGGGACAGCCGCGACCGGCGTCGGTGGTCGATGATCGCCGCGACGATCGCCGCTACGGCGAGGATGACGAGCGCGAAGGTGAGCAGGCGGTTGCCGAATTCGACGTACTTGTGCCACTCCTCCTCCTGCCGGGCGGTCGGGGTGTAGGAGCCCTCGACGCATTCGGGCCAGGTGGGGCAGCCGAGCCCTGATCCGGTCACCCGCACGACGGCACCGGTCACGACGATGGCCATCTGGGCGACGAGGTTCGCGATGAAGACGCCGCGCACGGCTGGCGTGCAACGCCCGGTTTCGGTCATATCCCCACCCTAGCGAGGATGGCCTCGTGCGGCCCGGGGCCGCAGGCCGATTACGTTTTGCTGCAGATCAGTCCCAGGTGAACGTGCGGCGGGCGAGCAGGGCACCGGCCGCACCCCAGACGAGCAGGACGAGAAGCGCGCCGGCGGGGAGGGTGCCACCCGTGAGCGCCGCATTCAGTCCATCGGCGAGCGCTGCAGAAGGGAGCAGCCCCACGACAGCCCCGATCGCGGGCGGCATGTCGGCTGCGGCGAAGACGACCCCGCCGAAGACGATGAGGAGCACGAAGATCCCGTTGGCCAGGGCGAGCACCGCCTCGGCGCGCAGGGCGCCGGCGAGGAGGACGGCAAGCGCGGCGAACGCCCCGCCCCCCAGGATGACGAAGGCGGCAAGCCCGAGCCAGTCGATGCCGGGACGCCAGCCCATGAATGCAGCGACGATCGCCAGGGCGGCGAACGACAACGCGGCAAGCGCGCCGGTGGCGAGCGCCTTGCCGAGGAGGAGGTCAAGTCGCGACAGGGGGGTGGTAGCGAGGAACTTCAGGGCCCCAGCCCTCCGCTCGAAGCCGGTGCCGATCGCCAGCGAGGTGAAGCAGGTCGCGATGAGGCTGACGGTCAGGACGGTGGGCACCTGTTCGTCGATCTCGCCGCCCCGCATGAGGTCGAGGGCGATGAGCAAGGCGATCGGGATGATGAACATGAGGAGGATCTGCTCGCCATTGCGGAGCAGCAGTCGGAGCTCCCAGCCAGCATGGGCGCGTACCCGTGTCACGCCGCTCATGACGGCTCCGATCCGGCATCGATGACGATCTGCTCGAGCGTACGGCAGCCGACGGCGAGGTCGGTTGCCATGACCCCCTGCTGGGCGCACCATGCGGTGATGGCAGCCATGACCTGGGGGCTCGGGGGTCCGTGCACGATGTAGCTGCCGGGGCGCGGCTCCTCCACCCGAAAGGCGTTCGGCAGGCAGGCTGCGAGTCCGATGAGATCTAGGCGGGGGGGCCCGGTGAAGCTCATCGCGTCATTGGCGCCGATGAGGTCGGCGACGGTTCCCTCGGCGACGATCCGGCCGCCCGCGATGACGATGACGCGGTCGGCGAGTGTCTCGACATCGCTCAGTTGGTGCGTGGTGAGCAGGATGCTCATCCCCGCATCGCGTCGCTGGGCAATTGCATCGAGGAGGTTGCGACGGGCGAGGGGATCGAGGCCGGCGGTCGGCTCATCGAGGATGAGGAACTGCGGGTTCGGCAGGAGGGCGGCTGCCAATTTCACTCGCTGCTGCTCCCCACCGGACAGGCGTCGGGTGGTCGTGCGGGTCGAGGGATCGATGCCGACGAGGTCAAGGAGCTCGGCCGGGTCGGCGTGCGAGGGGTACAGGCGTGCGAGGTAGCGCAGCCACTCGAGCGGCCTCGCCGTCGGGTACAGGCCGCCCTGCTGGAGCATGACGCCGATGCGCTCGGCGACCGCCAGCGTTCCCGGCGCGGCCCCAAGGAGTCGAACCGTCCCGCTGGTGGCGGCGCGTAACCCGCAGGCAACCTCGACGGTCGTTGTTTTACCGGCCCCGTTTGGACCGAGCAACGCGGTGACCTGTGAGGCGTTTGCCGTCATCGACACGCAGTCGACGGCGACCACATCGCCATAGCGGACGACCAGATCCTCGATCATCAGTGCGGGGATTGGGCTCACGGGATGAGTGTAGGGAACCCCCGGTTTGCGCCGTCTGGGATTTAGGCAACAATGGTGTTGTGAAATTCCCCGGCGAGGCTGCGGCGCGCATTGCGCGATCGCTGCTCGATGTCGGACCGGGGACCGCATCCGACCTCGCTGACCGGCTCGGACTCACCGCCACCGCCATCCGAAGGCCCCTCGCCGCACTCATCGACTCGGACCTCGTCGTCGCCTCCGACCGGGCACCGTACGGACCCGCACCGGCGCCGCGCAGGGGTCGGCCGAGCCAGGTGTTCAGCCTCACCCAGGCGGGGCGTTCAGCCTTCAGCGACGCGACCGAGGACCTCGCCCTCGAACTCCTGAGGTTCGTCGCTCGCACGCAGGGCCGCACCGGCATTGAGGCTTTCGCGGCCGAGCGGGCTGACCGGCTGGTCCAGCGGATCGGCCCGGCGAACGGCGTCCCCTCCGCTGCCTCCGTTCAGTCGATGGCCGATACCCTCACCACCGCCGGCTATGCGGCCTCCGTCGACATCGCGAGCGATGACGCCAGGACCGTCCAGCTGTGCCAGCATGCTTGCCCGGTCGCCGAGGCGGCGGGTGAGTTTCCGGCGCTCTGCGAGGCGGAGACTGCCGCTCTCGGCCAGGCGCTCGGCGTTCACGTCACACGTCTTGCGACCATTGCACACGGCGACGGCGTCTGCACAACCGTCATCCCGATCGACGCGCGCCGGTTGGCCGGCGTCTCCCAAGCCACGAGCATTCTCCAGACCAACTCCAATCGAAGGGCCATGGCATGAGCGATCAGACCATCACACGGACCGAGACCGAGCCAGCGCTCACCTCTGCGGAGCAGCAGGCCGCGACGATCGACGAACTCGGCCGTTACGAGTACGGCTGGCACGACGCAGACAGTGCCGGCGCCACGGCCAGGCGCGGACTCAGCGAGGACGTTGTGCGCAATATCAGCGCGCTCAAGAACGAGCCGGAGTGGATGCTCGAATTGCGGCTGAAAGGCCTACGACTCTTCGGCAAGAAGCCGATGCCGACCTGGGGTTCCGACCTCAATGGCATCGATTTTGACAACATCAAGTACTTCGTCCGGTCGACTGAGAAGCAGGCGACGAGCTGGGATGAACTCCCTGACGACATCAAGAACACGTATGACCGGCTCGGCATCCCGGAGGCGGAGAAGCAGCGCCTCGTCTCGGGCGTCGCGGCCCAGTACGAGTCCGAGGTCGTCTACCACAAGATCCGCGAGGACCTCGAGGAGCAGGGCGTCATCTTCCTCGACACCGATACCGCGCTGCGCGAGCACGAAGACGTCTTCAAGGAGTACTTCGGCTCGGTCATCCCGGTGGGCGACAACAAGTTCGCCGCGCTCAACACATCGGTGTGGTCCGGCGGTTCGTTTGTGTATGTGCCGAAGGGCGTGCACGTCGACATCCCGCTGCAGGCCTACTTCCGCATCAACACCGAGAACATGGGCCAGTTCGAGCGGACGCTCATCATCGTCGACGAGGGCGCCTACGTGCACTACGTCGAGGGCTGCACCGCGCCCATCTACTCGTCCGACTCGCTGCACTCGGCCGTCGTCGAGATCATCGTGAAGAAGGGCGGCCGCTGCCGCTACACGACCATCCAGAACTGGTCGAACAACGT
>WLOY01000191.1 GCA_009699015.1 Actinomycetota bacterium
CTACTCACCCTAGCGAGGCACTACTCACCCCAGCGAGGCACTACTCACCGAAGCGACCCCCTTCACGCATGAACGGGCGCCGGCTCGAAGCCGGCGCCCGCCCTTGTGAAGATCCCTCCGGGGACTAGTCCCCGGCGAGCTTGTCGCGAAGGGCCTGAAGGGCCTCATCCGAGGCGAGGGCACCCTCGCCATCATTCGACTCGCTGGAGTACGACGACACATTCTCGCCCGACTCCAGTGCTGCCGCCTGATCGGCGCTGCGTGCCTCTTCGATCTGCTTGCGATGGGCCTCCCAGCGCGAGTGCGCCTCGGAGTACTCCTTCTCCCACTGCGCACGCTGATCCTCGAACTCGGCCTTCCACTCGCCGGTCTCCGGATCGAAGCCCTCCGGGCCGATGTAGCCGCCGGCCTCGTCGAATGCCGGTGCCATGCCATAGAGGTAGGGATCGAACTCCTCGACCGCCTGGGCATCGGAGGAGTCGTTCGCCTGCTTGAGCGACAGCGAGATGCGCCGGCGCTCGAGGTCGATGTCGATGACCTTGACGAAGATGTCGTCGTTGACCTGGACGATCTGCTCCGGCAGCTCGATGTGACGCTCGGCGAGCTCGGAGATGTGGACAAGGCCCTCGATGCCCTCGTCGACCCGCACGAACGCGCCGAACGGCACGAGCTTGGTGACCTTGCCGGGAACGACCTGGCTGATCGCGTGGGTCCGGGCGAAGTGCTGCCACGGATCCTCCTGCGTCGCCTTGAGCGAAAGCGACACGCGCTCGCGGTCCATGTCGACGTCGAGAACCTCGACGGTGACTTCCTGGCCCACCTCGACCACCTCTGAGGGGTGATCGATGTGCTTCCAGGAGAGCTCGGAGACGTGGACGAGGCCGTCAACGCCACCGAGGTCGACGAAGGCGCCGAAGTTCACGATGGACGAGACGACGCCGGTGCGGATCTGCCCCTTCTGGAGCTGCTTGAGGAAGGTGTTGCGCACCTCGCTCTGGGTCTGCTCGAGCCACGCACGGCGGGAGAGCACGACATTGTTGCGGTTCTTGTCGAGCTCGATGATCTTCGCCTCGAGCACCTTGCCGACATAGGGCTGAAGGTCGCGGACCCGGCGCATCTCGACGAGGGATGCCGGGAGGAACCCGCGCAGGCCGATGTCGATGATGAGGCCGCCCTTGACGACCTCGATGACCATGCCCTCGACGACGCCGTCCTCGTCCTTGACCTTCTCGATCGTGCCCCACGCGCGCTCGTACTGGGCGCGCTTCTTGGACAGGATGAGCCGGCCTTCCTTGTCCTCCTTCTGGAGGACAAGGGCCTCGACGTGGTCGCCCACGGAGACGACCTGGCTGGGATCGACATCATGCTTGATCGACAGTTCGCGAGAGGGGATGACACCCTCGGTCTTGTAGCCGATGTCGAGGAGGACCTCGTCGCGGTCCACCTTGACGATGGTGCCCTCGACGATGTCGCCGTCGTTGAAGAACTTGATGGTCGCGTCGATCGCGGCGAGGAAGTCTTCCTCCGAGCCGATGTCGTTGATGGCGACCTGAGCGGGAATTGCGCGCGTAGTTACGGTCATTGAGTAGGGGATCCGATGGATAGGAGGAGTGCTCCGCGGTCGCGAGGCCTCCCAAGACTACGCCAAAGCCCCCTCACCGGTCATCCCGGGTGAGCAGGCCCCTCCACCCCCGAGCCATTTCGTCCAGAATCTGGACGAAATGGCTCGGGGATTGGTCAGGTGACCGTACTTGTGGTCAATTCGTCCGGCGTTCTTGGCCGTGCGTGTCCGTCCGCATCCGCGACGCCTAGTGCGCGGCCTCGTGCCAAGACGATCCCACGCCCACCGACACATCGAGCGGGACGGTCAGGCTCCCGGCCCGCGCCATGGCCGACCGCACGAGCGCCTCGAGTCGATCGGCCTCGCCCGCAGCCACCTCGAGCACGAGCTCATCGTGGACCTGCAGCAGGATCCGGCTGCGCAGTCCGGCAGCGCCAATGCCCTCCTCGACACCGAGCATCGCGATCTTCATGATGTCGGCAGCCGTGCCCTGAATGGGGGCGTTGAGGGCCATTCGCTCGGCCATCTCACGTCGCTGGCGGTTATCGCTGTTGAGGTCGGGCAGGTATCGGCGACGTCCGAACATCGTCTGCGTATACCCGGTGCCGCGCGCCTCGGCCACGACGTTTGCCAGGTAGTCGCGGACCCCGCCGAACCGCGTGAAGTACTCCTCCATGAGGAGCCGGGCCTCCTCGGGCGAGATCCCGAGCTGCTGAGACAGGCCGTAGGCCGACAGCCCATAGGCCAGGCCATACGACATGGCCTTGATCCGGCGGCGCATCTCGGCATCGACAGCCGAGGCGGGAACGCCGAACACTTGGCTCGCGACCGTCGTGTGCAGGTCCTCGCCACTGTTGAATGCGGCGATGAGACCCGCATCAGCCGAGGCGTGCGCCATGATCCGCATCTCGATCTGGCTGTAGTCGGCGGTCATGAGCGACTCGAATCCCTCGCCCACGACGAAGCAGGCCCTGATGCGCCGGCCCTCGTCGGTGCGCACGGGGATGTTCTGGAGATTGGGGTCGGCACTCGATAGCCGTCCGGTTGCCGCGACCGTCTGATTGAAGGTCGTATGGATCCGATGGCTCGCATCCGCGAGCGGGACGAGTCCCTCCACCGTCTGGCGCAGCTTCGATCGATCGCGCCACAGGAGCAGTTGCTCGAGCAGCGGGTCACGGGTCTGGGCGAAGAGCGACTGGAGCGCATCGGCATCGGTCGTGTAACCGGTCTTGATCTTCTTCGTCTTCGGGAGTCCCCGCTCATTGAAGAGGATCTCCTGGAGTTGCTTCGGCGATCCGAGGTTGAACGGCCGGCCGACGAGCTCGTGGGCCTTCTCCTCGGCCTGCCGCATCGACTCGCCGAACTCCGCCGAAAGCCCGCGGAGGCCCGCCATGTCGACGGCGATCCCATGGTGCTCCATCTGGGCGAGGAGCCCGGTGAGGGGAATCTCCATGTCGACGAGCAAGGACCGCACGCCCTCCGCATCGATGACCTCGCCAAGTGCACCGACGAGCTCGCTGATCGCAAGCGCCTGCTGCGCCAACTCCTGATGCGCGACCTCGGAACCCTCGTCGAAGGTGAGCTGATCCGCCACGGCCTCGACCGTCAGCGAGCGGTGGAGCACCCGGTGGACGACATCGGGGAGTGCATACGAGCGCTGCTCCGGTGCTGCGAGGTATGCCGCGAGTGCCGTGTCCATCACCACCCCTGCGATGATTCCTCCCGCCGCGATGACCGCTAGGGCAGGGCCCTTGACGTCGTGCCCCTGCTTGGGAATATCGGGGTTCGCCAGCCAGTCGCGCAAGGCTGCCGCCGACGACGGCTCGTCGCACTCGATGACGCCCGCGACGCCGAGTCCGTCGATGACGCATGCCGCGTCCAACTCGCCCGTCCCCCGGCCCCATCTGCCAGCGAAGGCAATCGAGCAGGGATCATCGAGGGAGGCCAGCCACCCGGCTACCTCGGCGTGCGCAATCACCGGGGCCTCGAGCGAGGGGGTCTCGATGATGGGCTGGGCGCCGCCGAGGTCCTGCGCGAGGAGTCGCTCCCGCAGGGCCCGGAACTGCAGGGTGTCGAAGAGCTGGTCGACCGCGGGCATATCCCAGGGCCCTCGCGCGCAGTCGCTGAGGTCGACCTCGATGGGGACATCTGACCTCAGCTGGGTCAGGCGCCGGTTCGTCATCACCTGGTCGAGGCAGGCGCGCAGTGCCTCGCCCGCCTTGCCCTTGACCTCGCCGACGCGATCGATGAGCCCGTCGAGGGACCCGTACTCCTGAATCCACTTCGCTGCCGTCTTCTCCCCCACTCCCGGGATGCCCGGCAGGTTGTCGCTGGGGTCGCCGCGGAGCGCCGCATAGTCCGGGTACTGCGTCGGCGTGAGCCCGTAGCGCTCCTCGACCGATTCGGGAGTCATGCGCGCGAGGTCGGACACTCCCTTTTTCGGGTAAAGGACGGTCACGTTGCCGGTCACGAGCTGGAAGGCATCGCGATCCCCAGTGACGATCAGGACGTCGGTGCCCGCCTCCGTCGCCTGACGGGTGAGCGTCGCGATGATGTCGTCCGCCTCGAATCCGTCGAACGAGACGGACCTGATGCCCAGGGCCTTGAGTACCTCCTCGATGAGGGCCACCTGCCCCTTGAACTCATCGGGCGACGATGATCTATTGGCCTTGTACTCCGGGAACTCCTCGCTGCGGAACGTCTTTCGGGACACGTCGAAGGCGACGACGATCTGGTCTGGCTGCTCGTCGCGCAGCATGTTGATGAGCATCGACGTAAAGCCGTAGACCGCATTCGTCGGCTGCCCCGTGGTGGTCGAGAAATTGGCGACGGGGAGGGCGAAGAAGGCCCGGTAGGCGAGGGAATGTCCATCGAGGAGCAGCACGCGGGTCACCCGGCGATCCTAGGGCGCGGCCGGGCAATGCCCATCGAGCATCGTAAATGCCTCCCCTACAGTGTCCTGATGGTCAACGACTTGGTCGACAGGTTCAACGCTGCCAGTGCCGGCGGCCTCGCGCAGCGCATGGGCATCGTCATCACTGCCGCCGAGCCCGGACGGGTCGAGGCAACCATGCCGGTCGAGGGCAACACGCAGCCCTATGGCCTGCTGCACGGCGGCGCGAGCGCCGCCCTCGCCGAGACGATCGGGTCGATCGCGGGCGCGATCCACGCAGGCCCGAGCCGCATGATCGTCGGCGTCGACCTCTCATGCACCCACCACAGGGCGGTCCGGCACGGAACGGTGACCGGCGTCGCCACTGCGTTGCACGAGGGGGGCACCGTCGCAACCTACGCGATTCGAATCGCTGACGAGGAGGACAGATCGGTGTGCACCGCGCGCCTGACCTGTCTCGTACGCCCCCTACCGGCGCACAGAACCAGCCAGTAACATCGTTGCTGCCCCACGATCGTGGATTGTGGCTATGCTGCCGAAATCCTCGAATAAACCGGGGGTGAACGACGTCCATGAGCACGAATGCTGCGAGGAGGGGTCTGTGCCAGGAGGCTTCCAGTTGATGACTGGATCCACGAGCGATGGCGTCGTGGCCAGGGGTCCCATGGACACTGGGCTGGACGCTCGCCCGCAGGGCGGGGGCGTCATGCACCCGGCGGTCATTCCTGATCGCACGCCGCTGTCGGGCAGCGAGCGAGGCTGGCGGCGCGGCGTCGCGTTCGCCCTCGCTGCCTTCGCAGCCCTGCTCATGGCCATCGCTCCGGCGATGGCTGCTGACACCGGGCTCAAGGGCACCGTCAAGGACCCGGCCAGCGGTGTCGGGATCGCCGGAGTCGTCATCAGCGCCGAGGGCGACGGGTTCAGCGAGTCCGCGACAACGGGGGCCGATGGCAAGTGGACCATCGCCCTACCCGGCGAGGGCACCTACACCGTTTCCCTAGACACGTCATCACTTCCTTCTGGACTCGGCCTCGCCGACCCCGAGCGGGGAACCACGTCGATTGATGCCTACTCGGGTCAGATAAAGACGATCCTCTTCCCCCTCGGTGACGGCTCAGCCCCGGTACCCGGGTCGGAGGCCGCGTCCAAGTGGAGCCAGATTCCACAACTCACCGTTGATGGGATCATCTTCGGAATCGTGATCGCCCTCGCCGCCGTCGGGCTCAGCCTCGTTTTCGGTACCACCAAGCTCACGAACTTCGCCCATGGCGAGCTCATCGCACTCGGCGCCCTCCTCACGTTCTTCTTCAGTTCGATCGTCGGACTCCCGCTCGTGATCGCGATCATCGTCGCCGTCCTGGCTTCGGCGTTCATTGGCGGCTGGGTTCAAGATCGAGTGCTGTGGAAGCAGCTCAGGATGAGGGGGACGGGCCTGATCGCAGCGCTCGTCGTCTCGATCGGCCTCGGGTTCTTCATTCGCTACTTCTTCCTGTTCGTGTTCGGCGGACAAACACGGCAGTTCGATCAGTTCGCCGGCCAGGCTGGCATGGAGATTGGGCCGGTCCTCATTACCCCGAAGGACCTCATCGCCAGCTTCGTCGGCATC
>WLOY01000192.1 GCA_009699015.1 Actinomycetota bacterium
GGCAATGGCGATGGTGTTCGTGACGCAGACGGGTTCGAGGTACCACGCAAGCACTGACATGCGATGCCTTGAGAACGCGAGCGGAACCTTGGCTATCTCGTTGGAGACAGCGGTCGCCGGCGGCTTACGTCCGTGCGTCACTTGCGATGCGCCTGCCGTCCCTGAGTCGACTGAGGGTGACCGGCAGTGGCTTCGAGCCATCGACGACTGGGCGCGGACGGGGGTGTTCGAATCCTTCTGGGAGCAGGCATTCGCTCGAAGGGTGCTTGCCTCGACGCCGGGGATATCGTCGGACGACGTTGAGCCGCAGGGCTATATCAGCGTTGGCACTGAGACATACAAGGTTGACTTCTCGGTCCCGAAGGCAGGTCTCGTTATTGAGGTCGACGGTTACGCCAAGGACGGCGTGCCGCTCACGGCGTCTGACGTCGAGCGAAGAAACCGCAGGGATGCCGCCCTCCAGACCCGCGGGCTCACGGTGCTGCATTTCTCCAATGCTCAGGTCCAGCAGGAGCCACTCGCATGCCGGGCGCAGATCGCGGCAGCAGTTGCAGCCAAGGTCGCGCAAGTGCCGACGGACATTGCACAGCCAGTTCCTCAGACCGGAGATACGGATCCTTCGAGTGGGGATAAGGCCAGCGCCCCGACCCGGCGGTCGCCAATTGGGCTCTTGATTGGGCTTGCCGCCGCGACAGTCGTCGTGGTGGTTGGGGTGATGCTGGCAGTGAACTCCGGGTCGTCCGAAAGCCCCGCCGTGTTGCCACTCGTCGCACCGTCCACGGTCGCAGCGCCGACCAGCGAAGGCTCGACGGCACCACTTGCGGGTGGTGCATGCCCGGCGGGGTACCCAATAAAAGGCAACATCAACAAGTCGGGCGATCGGATCGCGCATTCTCCGGGTCAACAGTACTACGAGGAGACCAAGATCTACTCCTCTGATGGGGAGGGTTGCTTCGCCGACCTTGCCGCTGCGGAGGCGAGCGGATTCAGGGCTTCAAAGAGGTAGGCCTTGGGGGACGTGAATCACAATCGCTCGTCGTCTGGTGGAGTGGCCATGGTGATCATCGCCGTATCGTCGATCCTCCACCGACGAAGTGCTGGCACCGGTAACCTCGACACCGTCAACCTTCGATGACGGACGTTGTTCGAGGCTCTGCCTGATGACGGTTCAGGATGAAACGAATATCGGCGGCGCTTCGTGGCCGTTGACCTCACGGCCCGATGAACGGGGGACGAATGCCAGCCACGCCCAACCATGAGAAGTCGCAGCCCAAGGAGCCGGTGGCTCTCAGGCGATTGGATGCACCCCACTGCACCGTGCGCTTGTGCTCAGCCGTGGGCGTACCACTCATCGACAAGTTCGGTGGCCCGCTGGCCGGTATCTATCTCCTCGACCGCGTGCCGGTGATCAAGCCCGTGGTCACATCATTAATGGTTGGCGTTCCCCAAGAGGCCGTTCTGCAGGAGTACCTCGACTTCACGAACCTGTTCGCTGCCGCGCCGACCGACTACTTGACGCCTCACAAGTCGTGGGTGCTGCTGAGGCACCACGGGCGGATCACGCACGCGAAGCGCGTGCTGGGAACGATGTTCAATGAGCGACGGAGGCGAACGGATGATTCGGCGTACCGTTCGACGACGGGCTCAGCTTTCATGCCGCCGGGGCATGTGATCCGCGTCGATGAGGCGATCCCGATTCGCAGAGCCTTCCGCTGGCTCGATGCACGACATGGCGGCGGGTTGACGGCTGGCAGCATCCTTGACCAAAAGGGAGGCGAACCATTCCACTGGCAGATGGCAATGGTCGTCCCCACGACGGACAAGCGCCGTATCGGCCGATCACCGTTCACGGTCATTCGCACGTCGGATTTGCAGGTGCCGACCATGAGCAGCATCGGTGAGCGACAGCTCTCCGATGCCCTCGCCCGCGAAGGAGTCGCTGTATGCCCTCATCTGGAGTCGATCCGTCTCCCTGATGGGATAGCCCGACCAGACATCATCATTCCCGCGACGCGATCCATCGTGGAGTACGACGGCTCCTACTGGCATCACGGTGCCAAGAATCACGATCGGGATGTTAAGAAGAGCAGGAAGTTCCTTGACGACGGTTGGCAGGTCATCCGCGTGCGCGAGCCGGGACTGGAGCCTCTGGCACTGAAGTCACGGGGGTTCCGACAACTGTCAATGACCATCAACGAAACTGGAGATGCAATTGCCGCCCGCGTACTGGCGGCCCTGAGGTGATCAGTCCCCTCGGTGCTACGCGCCCGGTTGCCGCATGGGCTGGTCGGCAATGTGAGTGGAGTGGTAGTCGATGAACTTAGCGTCGAGTGGATGTCCCGCGGCGAGCCGCAAAACGCCAACCTCGCTTCCCGTCAATACATCGAGGACCATGAACGTCTCGGGATCGACCCGAATCGCCCCCTTGTCCAGCAGGACGTGGCAGTTTGGACATAAGCAGAGGACATTGCTCACCATGTCTGCCCCGTCATGGGGACGACCAAGGGGTCGGACGTGGGCTCCCTCCGAATAAACCCCAGTAGGCGTGAGGAGTGAGACACCGCAGATCTGGCAGCGCCCGTCGTAGAGGTCCTTCACCCACTGTGTCACCTGCGTGTTGCGAACAATTCTCTGCGTGGTTCCGTGCGCACGCGCCGGTGCCTCGTCGCCGTCGGGAGGCTCGTCGGTCACGCTGAACGGCTTCACCGACGGATCGTCATCCTCGATGTGCCGGAGTTCGAAACGGTAGATGAACGGGCCATCGGTACTGCGCTGGTGGAAATGGCGTTCGACCCGGTAGAGGCCGTCGTATCGGTAACCGGAAGCGGGCGAAAGGCCTTCTGCTCCCCTGTGACCTCGGATCACTCGAACGGGCAACCCATCGGTCTCAGACTTGACGAGGGCGAGATTGCCGCGAGTCAGTGTCTGGTCCTCGGTCTGGTGAGTAGCCCCATTCTTGCGGCCGCCTTGTCCCGTGTAGAGGACGTAATCTCCTTCGTCGAAGTCCTCGCGGTACCCACCGTTCAGCACGATGGCGTCAGCCCCGTCCGACGGACGTCCGGAGATTTCGTCAACCTCATGCCGATGAAGGCCCGCGCTCTTCACTGCCATTCGGTCGTCAAACAATGAACCAACGGGGTAGTCAGGGATATGTCCAAAGATGCTGGGCTTGCCGGTGGACGTAGGCCGGCCCGCTGTGCTTGCCTTTCGCTCTACCGCGAAACCGAGATCCTCGAATCGCTTCACAATCGCATTGAGCCCGCCGGAGAACTGGTCATTGCTCGGTATCCGCCCGTGCTGCATTCCGTACGCCAGTGCGAACAGGGGCTTGGAGTCGTACCGCCTGCCAGCGCCGTCGACGACGAAGTACTCCCGAGCAGGATCGAATCGATATTCGCGGAGCACCGCGTCGCGGCCCAACGCGTTAAAGCGTTCCATCGCCATATGCACCGAATTGGGGTCCGTCAGGTCGGACACTCGAATGCGATCGGCCACGTTGCCACCCTAGCCGGATCGGTCGCGGAAACCGTCGGCAAGAGAACAGCCAGACTCTGGATCTCATGCTTTTCCCACCACGCTGAGGTTATGGCCTGCATGTAAACCAATCACGAGTCGCATCTTCGGGGGAATGCCCCGTGGGAGTGATGGAGGTGGGTGCGGTGCCGCATGACGGATCAGAATCGAGAAGCGGTGACGCGGCTAAACACGTAGAACTGCTGACGCGGCTACACACGTAAAAGTTTGGAAGTCGCCTAGGCGGCAGCCATCCCTACCTATCATTGAATCGCTGGTTGCTGTTAGGTCTCACTACATCGGGGGTGCTGTGGAAGCGGCGGTAGCTGTTCTGGTCCTTCTCTTGTGGATTCTCCCCATCGTCGCTTCGACCATTGTCGGCGATGAGAAGGGTCGAGGGCTCATGGGCTTCACCTTCGGCCTCTTCTTCGGCATCTTCGGCTTGATAGCGATTGCCGCAATGGAACCATCAGTAGCCGAGCAGTCGAGACGTGACAATGCATTGGCGAAGTCCATTGCTGAGGCGGTCGCAAACCAAAAGGGGATGGGAGGCGACTCGCTGCGTCTCTGTCCGTCGTGCTTCTTGCAGATCCACCGGCAAGCCCGAGCATGTCCTCATTGCGGACGAGAGGTTCTCCGGTACGTGAACCCGACTGCTGCGGATGGCGACGAAGGGTTGATGATCGGCGTTACGGTTGAGGGCTGCGGTGAGGTGGCCGTCGACGATGGCGATCTCCTCATGGTCGTACAGCCCGGCTGGGTGACGCTCAGCGTCTGTGGAGACGGTTGTGGCGACTTCAAGCATGAGTTGGTCCTGTCATCAAAAAATGCCCACGAGATGCTCAACGCATTCAGGGGTGCTGCGATGGAGCAGGGGCCTAGCAGGGTTCTGACAAGTCAAGGGGCGCGAGTGCTCATCGAGCAGCTTCCCGGTGAGCCGGATGAGGAGCCCGCCGTAATGGTCGATTGGACGCGGGAGTTCCTCAGCGGTGGCGCACAGAAGAGTCACGCGAAAGGCGGTGATGCCCCCAGCGCCACCCACAAATGCATCGTCGTGACGGGCGTGATTGCAGCGCGCTGCAGCGAAGTGAGCATCTTCGAGAACGCGCTTGCCACTTGCGCGGACATGTCGTCCCTGTGGCAAGGCGGTCAGATCGCCAAGGCTGAGGTTCGAAACGCACTAAGTGCTATCGGCGCAGTGGAGTAGGCGGCGAAGCGATCATGGGAAAGTCGGCTCACGGCTACTTTTCGCGTCCGTGCGGCTGAAGGACCAAGTGATAGAGATCGCGGACGAGGCGAGGACCGAGTCTGCTTCGACGTAACTCGGTTCGCACTCCGCAGATGCAGCGTGTCCGCCATGGATGGGTGGAACGCTCCGGTGACGTAAGCGCGGCGATTGCGTGCCGTAGGACGGATCGCTTCGAGGCCGCTCCTGCCTGACTACGCTCGGAGTGTCGACGAGCCGGGGGGAGGTGTGGGGTGAGTGAGGCCTTGACGCCGGAGCAGCGTGCCCGCGCGGTCATCGACCGGCAACTCGCCGCGTCCGGTTGGCTGGTGTGCGACCGCGCCGGGATGGATCTGGTGAATCATTCGGGGGTCGCGGTTCGCGAGGTGCACCTTGGCGAGGCCGGGCGCGCTGATTACCTCCTGTACGTGGAGCGGCGGTTGTGCGGGGTCATTGAGGCCAAGCCTGCGGGGACGCCGTTGACGGGTGTGCAGTGGCAGACGGCCCGGTATGCCCAAGGCGTGCCCGCGGAGATGCGGCTGGGCGCGGTCATGGCCGGTGACCGGCTGCCGTTCCTGTTTGAGGCGAGCGGCTCGGAGACGGTCTTCACCAATGTGTTCGACCCGGACCCGGCATCGCGGCGGATGTTCGCGTTCCCGCGCCCGGAGACCCTCGCCCGGTTCATCAGGGATGCGCAGGCGAATCCGCTGGCTCCGACGTGGCGTGGCCGGGTCCGCTCAATGCCGAGCCTTCAGGGCTATGACATGCGTCCTGCCTCTGAGCGGTCCGTGGTGGCCATTGAGGCGTCCATGGCGGCGGGGAAGCCCCGTTCCCTTGTCCAAATGGCCACCGGCGCTGGCAAGACGCGCATGGCGGTGTGTGAGTGCTACCGGCTGCTGAAGTTCGGCGGGGTCAACCGGGTCCTGTTCCTCGTCGATCGCAACAACCTCGCCGACCAGACGCTGCGGGAGTTCCGGGACTGGACGACCCCGGATGATGGCCGCAAGTTCACGGAGTTGTACAACGTCGACCCGCTCACCTCGTCGGGATCGGTCGGGTCGAGCAAGGTCGTCATCTCCACCATCCAGAGGGTGTGGAGCGTCCTGAAGGGACAGGAGGTCCCGGAGGGCGATGACCCCGGCATCGACGACTTCATACCCGACGCCCCGGTCGAGGTCCAGTACAACGCGCTGATGCCTCCGGAGACGTTCGACTTCGTCATCGTCGACGAGGCGCATCGGTCGATCTACGGCCTGTGGCGGGGAGTGGTCGAGTACTTCGACGCGCACATCGTCGGGCTGACGGCGACGCCGATGA
>WLOY01000193.1 GCA_009699015.1 Actinomycetota bacterium
ATCGGGTTCTATGACAGCCTCGTCTGCTTCGAGAAGGGCCGGCCCCCGGTGCTCGACGCCGCCCAGGTCGGGCGCCGCGGCCTCACCGCGCAACTGAGGCACCGGCACTTCATCTAGCGACGCGGTCAATCCCTAATGGGCCGATGTCACGAACACCAATGAACTGGTAGGCCTTGTCCGGGCTCTTCATGACGGCCAACTGGCTCGCCTCGGAGAGCACGAGACCGATCACGGCGGGTCGGACAGTGGGGTGCGCATATTCACCACGGAGTGGTCGCCACCCATTGAGCCCGTAGAAGCGCTGGAAGCCATGCTCGGCGAGGTCCTTTGGCCACCAGCCGCTCAAGTGCTCCTGATAGGGGTTGTCCGGTGCCGGGGGCTGGGGGACGAATCCGGTCGGTGTCAGCACGATCACCCGATGAGCCGCAACCCGTGACATCTCATCGAGGAACTCAGCGCCCGCCTCCTTGGGGAAATGCTCCACCACGTCAAGGGAGATAAGGCAGTCGAAGGCCCCGTCCGGGCACTGCCGCAGGTAGTCGAGCAGGTCGCTGCAGGTAACCGAGGCATAGCCGGCCTGCTTCGCTGCCTCCAATGACGGCACATGGCCATCGACTCCGTGCACCTCGACCCTCGCGCAAAGCCCAGCAGCGAGAAGCTTCGCTCCCGTGCCGCATCCGACATCGAGGACTCGCCAGCCGCTTTCGACTTCGTCGGAAAGAACCCCTTCAGCGAAGGCGTGATCGGGCAACACCCTGCGATACAGGCTGCTGCCTCGGGTTCGTAGTGAAGACAAGCTTCCTCCAAGATCTCGTGCGTCGACCCTACTTGCTCAGCAGGAAACCGTCCTGAAGGTCAGGCCCGAGCAGGGCTAGGTTCGGTTCCGGCCAAGGAGTGCAGAGCGGGTATTTGTCCCAGCATTGGTCTGACCCGTCGGGCCACAGCACCACCACACCGGACGAAAGCTCGATGGTCGAGATCGCCTGCACGCGAATTGGCGTCACGGCGTAGTTGAGTTGCACGGGGCCAAGTGCCATCGTCCGCTGCTCGGTCATCGAGCTCACATCGAGGCGAGCCACCGAGCAGTAGGCAACAAGGACTATGAGGGCTCCGGACGCGCCGAGTGCGAGCCCTCCTGGGATCCGCGATCGAGCGGCGGTAGAAAACCCACCGCGGGCATAGACGGAATGAATCGCCCAGGCTGCCGGGATCACGGCCAGGCTGAACACCGGCCCCCATGCCATTCGAAATGTGGGCGGTGCGGCAACGAACCAGATCACCGCCGTGACGATGCTCGGCGCCATGGCGGCGAGCAGGACCTTCGTTCGCAGTCGGGCACCGCTCTTGCGCGCGATCATCAGCGCCACGACGGCAACGAGGACGAGCAGGCAGAGCTCGTAGAACTCCCACAGCGCCGGGAGGCTCTTGAACCACGTGGGAACCCAGCTCCAGTTATCCGCCACCTCGCGGAAGTTCGCTGGATCTCGGGCAGACCCAAGGGTCAAGGTGCGCAGGACCACCGGATCAGTGGCCAGCCACGGTACGTCAAAAGGCCAGATGGAAAGGGGAAACTGCACCCACCCGCTGAGGATGTAGTCGCGAATCGTCTGGATGATTGCGAGGAGCAGCCCTGAGACGGCGACAAGCACCCAGAGCCCCCTTGCGACCCGCGTTCTCGCCGGTTGCGTCCGCGACGAGCGCACGACCCTCACGGCGATAACAGCGATGACCGCTAGGGCGAAGATCACCATGATCGGTCTCATGGTCGAAAGGAGCAGGCCCAGAATGACCGCAACGGCTCCAGAAGACTGCCAGTCCCTTCGGACCGTCAGTGCATCGCAGAGGTAGGCGAGCGACACGAAGGTCATCACCATGACCGCAGAATCAGATGTCGGACTCGTCACCCAGTAGTCCGAGAGCGCGATGAGCGGTACCCATGAGACGACGAGTCCGATGAGCATGACGAACGTGCCGACGGTGTACTTGCGCTGCAGCAGGCGCAGGACGAGATCCGATGCCATGAGCATCATGATCAGCCCGTTAAAGAGCCGGTATCCGATGCCGTCCCACGGTCCATTGCCGAGAAACGCGGCCAGCGGGAAGAGCGAGTTGTTGTAGCCGAAGGGGGCATAGAGGTTCGCTAGGCCCGGGATGGTGGCGAAGTCCCCTGAGTACTTCACCGCACCGAGGTGGTAGAGCCCGCTGTCGTAGTTGGTGACCGGACCGAGCGCAGCGACGGCCAGGAACCCCGCGCACAGCGCTAGGGCCACGAACAGGGGTGCAAGCCACCAGCGCCCTCGCCAGCCAAGGTTGATCCCTGAGGGGCCGCCTTGCCTGCGATAGACCCCGATCGCGGCTGCCACCATGAAGGCAACGGCCAGGAGGAACGCCCAGGCCGCCGGCGCGCTCCGCAGGGGCACCCGTAGGTTGATCGTGAGGATTGCCCCGGTGGCAACGAGCAGGCCCCACCACAGCGACATGCGCAGGACCAAGGCCCACGACCGGGCCCCACGACCGATGAGTGCCGGAGCAAGGCCCAGTGCCACGAGGACGACGATTGCCCCAGACCAGGTGACAAGGACTAGGCCCGCTCCGAGGATCACAGGTTCAGGGAACCACGGAAGTAGTCAATGGTCGTGGCCAGGCCCTCGCGAAGTTGCACCGTCGGCTCCCAGCCGAGGGTCGCCTTGGCCCGGGTGATGTCGGGCTGACGTCGGACCGGGTCATCTGTTGGCAGCGGGTGATAGGTGATCCCGGGGTCGGTTCCGACCTGCCTGATCACCTCGGCCGCGAGCTCTGAGATCGTGAACTCGCCCGGGTTGCCGAGGTTGATCGGCCCGATGACGGAGTCATCGCTCTGCATCATGAGGACAAGGCCCCGGATGAGATCGTCGACGTAGCAGAAGGATCTCGTCTGCTGGCCCTCCCCGTACATCGTGAGCGGCTTGCCCGTGAGCGCGCTCACCACGAAGTTGGAGACCACCCGGCCGTCATGAGGGTGCATGCGCGGACCGTAGGTGTTGAACAGCCGCACCACCTTGATCTTCAGCTGGTGCTGGCGGTGATAGTCGAAGAACAGGGTCTCGGCAGCGCGTTTGCCCTCGTCGTAGCAGGCGCGCGGTCCGATTGGGTTGACGTTGCCCCAGTAGTCCTCGGTCTGCGGATGCACGAGGGGGTCGCCGTACACCTCGGAGGTCGAGGTGATGAGGATTTTCGCCCCGGTCCGCTTGGCCAGGCCCAGCATGTTGATAGAGCCATGGACGGCTGTCTTCGTCGTCTGGACCGGGTCTCGCTGATAGTGGATCGGGCTCGCAGGACAGGCGAGGTGGTAGATCTCATCGACTTCGACGTAGAGGGGGAAGGTCACATCGTGCCGGATCACCTCGAAGCGAGGGTTGCCGAGCAGGTGGGCGATGTTGTCCTTCGTCGACGAGTAGTAGTTGTCGACGCACAGGACGTCATAGCCGTCGGAGAGCAACTGTTCGCACAAGTGGGAGCCGATGAACCCGGCACCACCCGTGACGAGAGCCCGGCCCTTGGCGATCGTCATTGTGTCCTCCCTAGACGACGCCTAAGGTAGCGCGCCCCCTGAGCAGCGAACCCCGGCACGGTTGCACCGAAGTGATAACGCCGAGTCCAGGCGTCAGCCCGTTCATCGATCTCGACGGGCACTGGGTCGGTCGGAAGCCGGATCGCCTCGACCTCACGGAGGTATCCCGGACGCCTGACGGTGTGGGTTGCGGCACTGCCGAACCCGAGGTTCTCGACGAGATTCACGTTCGACGTGGCAGTCCATTGGTCGGCCGCCATGCCGGCGAGCACGAGCTGGCCATCCCAGGTGTCGACCTGATTTCGGGCGAGCAGTTCGAAGGTGCTCGTCCAGTAGGCCATCCCGGCCACCGACCTGCCACTCGCCTGCCACAGGGCCCGCAGTGGCAGGCGCGTGCGCCAGTCCTTGATGTTCAAGGCGTGCGACTGCCAGGAGCGACGCCACGTCGCCCAACCCCAGATGTGCGGCACGCGGGAGAATCGGTAGGCCCCGACGCTGCCCATGGCCTCCGGCGGGACATAGTTGCAGCCCGAGATCGCGAAGACCCGGGCATCGTCCTCGTATCGATCGAGCAGTTCGGTGCAGAACGGGAAGAAGGACGGATCCGGGAGGATGTCGTCCTCGAGGATGATGCCGCGCTCCTCGCGGGAGAAAAACCAGGTGATGGCTGTGGTCACCCCAAGGCCGCACCCGAGGTTCTCCTCCTGGAATTGCGTCTCAACACTGCACGGCCAGTCGATCGACGTCGCCAATGCCCGGCACTCCATCACCGCCTCCCGCTCACCGACTCGATCCGCCCGAGGACCATCGACAGCGAGGTAGACCCGTGAGGGCGCAACCTCGCGAAGTCGTTCGATGAGACGCCGAAGATGATCGGGCCTGTTGAATGCCAGGATCAGGACGGCGTCGTCAGCTGCCGTCACGGTCCTTTCGCAACTCCCTGATCTGCTGGTCGAGAAGCGCGACGTCTTCAGCGAGTCGCCGGATTCGCGCCTCGTGACGGCTCAGCTCAAAGCTCAGCTGCACGCTCACGAGGACAAGGAGCACGACGGTCACGAAGAAGAGCAGGTTCGCCGGGGTCGCGACCCCGATGGTCCGGCTCACCCAGTAGAGGGCCGCAGGGAACACCGCGAAGAACAGCGCGGTCGCGGAGAACAGCAGCCACAGAACCGCGTACTGCTCGCGCAGCACCCCGCGCCGAAGCAGGCTGAACACGAACACGAAGGTGACGAGTGACGCCAGGCCCGCGAGCACATTCGGGGTCATGCTTGATCCCTCCGCGCCCGCTGCCCGACCTGCAGGCCGGTGGCGATGAGGGCCAGGGTCGCGCGGCCGAGGTAGAGCGCCGACCAGATGGCGTTCTTGCTGGGGCGTCCGGTCTGGCGGAAGTACATCGTCACCGGGGTTTCGTGGATGACGAGGCCCTTGCGGATCGCGATGGCAAGCGAGCCAACGGTGTCACCGAGGTACTCGGCCGGGTAGTCGACGGCGAAGAGGTCGATTGCGCGTGGGCCGGCTGATCGAAAGCCGGACGTGGGGTCGGTGATGGCCCCCTTGTTCATCCGGCTCAGGCTGAAGGACAGCAACTTCATCGCCCACCGTCGAGGACCACCGACGAAGTACATGGAGTCTGGATGGAACCGCGTGCCAACCACGACATCGGCTGAGTCAAGGCCATCAAGCACGCGGTTGAGGTCCGCCGGGTCATGCTGGCCATCGGCATCGACCTGCACGAGCGCGCCGTATCCCTCGCGCTTTGCGAAAAGAAACGCGGTTCGCATGGCGCCGCCCACGCCGACATTGAACGGAAGGGAGACCACCACGGCGCCGGCCTCCCTGGCTCGCAGCGGTGTGGCATCGGTGGAGCCGTCGTTCACGACGAGGATGTCAGCGTCCGGGCGATGCTCGCGAACCTTCGCGATGACGTCGGCGATCGACCCCTCCTCATTCCAGGCCGGGATCGCCACGAGCACGCCCTTGCTTCTCACAAGGGGTCACGGTAGTCCACGCGAGTCGCAGGACGGGCATGTCATCACCGGTCGTTGCATCAGCGTGGCGCAGAACGCGGTTGAGTCGACACGAATGCCAACCCCTTATGCTCAAATAGACACGCGACGCACGACTTGGAGAAGAGGAGTGAGAGGACGCCTCCAGATGAACCTTCGCACCATCGTCGAGTCGATGCATGGGGGAACTGCGGCCCTTGCGTCTGCAAGGCTTCGCCGAAACGTGCTTCGTGCCCTAGATGAGGGGATGGAAGCCTCGGGAATCAGCCAGGCTGAATTGGCACGGCGCTTGGGCCGGTCGCGCAGCGCAGTCAGCCAAGTGCTGACCGGAGATGGAAACCTGCGCGTCGAGACGTTGGC
>WLOY01000194.1 GCA_009699015.1 Actinomycetota bacterium
AGGACAAAGATCGCGATCAACGAGCCCCAGACGTTCATCTTGCCCGGAGACAGTTGGGTTGAGCCGAGGAAGACGGCAGCGAACGCGGGCAGGAGGAGGGTTTCACCAAAGACCACCGAGGGGCCAGTGAGGGAGACGAAGAGGACTCCCGCAAACGCGGCCAGCGATCCAGATGTTATGAGCGAGATCCAGGCCCACCGGTCGACCCGGATACCGGTGAGTCGTGCCGCTTCGGGGTTGCCACCGGTCGCATGCATGTAGCGTCCGACAGGCGTCCGCTCGAGCACCCACCAAACGATGATGGCGATGACGATGAGGTAGAGGAACACCGACTGAAAACCAAAGATTTTCGTCTGCGTGAGGTCGTTGAACAGACCCGGATCCGTGGGAGGGACATCGAGGTTATCCGTGAAGATCACGAGGAACGCCGACAGCACTGAAGTCATACCCAGGGTGGCAATGAATGAGTTCACGCGCAACTTCACGACGATGAAGCCGTTGACAGCTCCGATGATCGTGCCGATGAGAACGCCCGCGATAACTGCCGGGATAGCGCTAAGCCACCCAGCGTTGATGATGAGCACCGTGCTCACGCCGGCGAGTGCGGCCGTGGCGCCAATCGAGAGGTCAAACTGCCCGGTCACCATTGGAATGAGCAGTGCCAGCGCTGCGATCGCAGCGATGGACTGCGTTGACGCGAGGATGTGGACTGTTGACATCGTCGGGAACGTTGCGGGAGCCATGATCGAAAACACGACGATGAACACGGCGAGCAGGTAGAGGCCGCTGAACCGGTCGAATCCGAGGTTGAATTTCATGAGAGGTTCCGCTCCACGCTAGTAGTTTCGTCAACACCGAGGAAGTTGCGATTGATCTCGACTTCATTCACGTGCTCGCCAGTGAGTTCAACGGCTATTCGGCCGTTGCGCATGATGAGAACGCGATCGCAGAGGCTGGCGAGTTCCTCGACGTCGGAGGAGCTCACGACGATAGCCGCCCCCGCATCGCAAGCCTTGATGATCTGCCGATGGAGTTCGGCTTTAGCGCCGACGTCGACTCCCTGAGTAGGTTCGTCAAGCAGAAGGGCCTTGGGCGAAGTTCTCAGCCACTTGCCAAGGATGATCTTCTGCTGGTTGCCACCGCTGAAACTCGACAGGATGGCGGAGGTACCCTCGGCCGGACGCACCTGCAGCCGCGCGAACCATTCTCGCGCGACGGCGACCTCGGGCCTGTTCCTCAGGAAGCCCCTCTTCCAGAAGGGCTTGAGGTCGACCAAGGTGAGATTCTCTGTCGCGTTGAGGTGCATGAATCCGCCGCTGGCCTTTCGGTCAGGAGCCAAGTAGCCGATTCCTGCCTTGATCGCCTCGGCCGGGCGGTAAGCCGGGACGGTGGTTCCGTCGATAGTGACCGTGCCCGAGTAGCGCGGCAATGCACCGAAGACCGCACCGAGCAGCGACTCCCGGCCAGACCCGGTGAGTCCGTACACCCCGACAATTTCACCGGAGTTGACTTCGAGCGTGACGCCGTGGATGAAATCTGTCTCCAGTGCCTCCACCTTCAGCGCCGAGCTTTGATTCCGCCCGTCGAGTGACTCGTGAGGCACGCGCTGAACCGCCTCCAACTCGCTGCCAACGAGACGGTGGACGATCGTCGCGCGGTCAATCTCGTGCACGGAGCAGGACTCAACCAGGAAACCATCTCGGAGAACGCTGACCTGGCTCGCCAACTGAAAGACCTCATCGAGATGGTGCGTCACGTAGAGGATGCCGACGCCCTCGGTCGCCGCGCGACGCAGCATCGCATGCAGGTGCTCTACTTCCTCGGTCGGAAGGGTTGCAGTCGGTTCATCGAGAACGAGGACAGCAGCCTGCCCGCCGATTGATTGAATCGCCCGGGCGACCGCAACGCCCGTCCGCTGTGCTGGGGTCAGGGAGGCCACGAGTACCCGAGGATCCGTGTCCATTCCGACCGTGGCCAATGCGCGCTTGGCGCGCTCGTTCTCCTCGCTTCGGCAAATGGTGCCCATGCGCGTCTCGAAACCTCGCGTGAACGCGAGATTGTCGAGGATGGAGACCGAGCCAATTAAGCCAAGCTCCTGATGCACGAAGCGCAGCCCGATCTGCGTCGATGCGTGCGGGTTTCCGAACTCCAACGGCTCTCCGGATATATGGCAGTTGCCGCCTGGGTCCGGGGTGTGGAAGCCGGAGAGAATCTTTATCAGGGTGGATTTCCCGGAACCGTTCTGACCGATGAGGGCATGAATCTCGCCGGGCATCACCCGCAGGGTGAAGGGATGCAGGACCGTACGTCCGTTGAATGTCTTAGCCAAGCCCTCCGCGAGCAGTGCCGGCACCCGCGAGGTGGTGGCGCTAGCGGCGCCACCACCCTGCAGGACCGGGCTACCCAGAGGTGGTTCGTCAAACTCGTTCACCTGGGCAGGTCCCTTTCGTAGTTGCCTTCGAATCGATTGCCTTGCTGTTGCTCCTTGTCAGACGACTAGGAGACTTTCCACATCTTCTTGTACTGCTCCAACGCGTTGGCTGGCTCGGTGTAGGGCAGGGTTACCGATCCCGCGTTGACCGAGGTCACGAGCTGGAACGGCATGGCGCTGTTCTTCGTCATTCCCGATGACTTGGTGAGGATCCGCGCCAGCGAGTCAATGTCCGCGTAGCCGTAAATCGGGTATGCATTTGCGCTCCAGACCACTTCCTGATGGTTCTTCAGCGCTGCCAGGGAGTTGGCGTCGAGCGCCTGACCACCAACCTTGACACGGTCAAGGATGCCCGCAGAGTCGAGCGCCGGCAGGATGCCCGCGGACCACGCCGCATTGTCGTAGAACAAGTAGGTGATCGACGGGTCACTCCTCAGCTTGCTGACAAGCTGGCCTGTGATCTGGCCCGCCGCGAACTGAGCGGGAGTAACCTCGATCACGTCGATCTTGCAGTCCGGGCAGAGACGAGCAACTTCGGCCTTGAAGGCGTCAAGCCAGACGACATAGACCGCGTAGAAGGGCATGCTTTCGATGAGGATGTGGCCCTTGCCACCCGAGTCTGCAATGAACCAGTCAGCCAGCGCCTTGCCAATGGGCCCGTTATTTGCGCAGGTGCTGCCGCCGGGAAAGATCGGACCGACTGGTGCCGCCGGACAGGTCGAGCCGATGATGATCGGGACCTTTGCTTCTGCATAGGCCTGGGTAACCGATTCGCCCCAGGCGCCTGAGTTCACTCCTGCGAGCATGACACCCGCGGGACGCGTTGCCAGAGCATTCATCATCGCCGCCTGCAGGGTCGCAAGATTGGAACCGCTGTAGGACATTGACTGGTACGTCCAACCAAGTGCCTTGGCACCTTCTTCGACACCCTGCGCGATGAGCTGAGTGGATGCCGTGCCGTTGTTCATAAAAACAACATTCAGGCCTGTTGGAGGCTTCGACTTCAATGGAACCGTTTGGAGGATCTTGGTCGGCACGACCATGCGCTGGGCTGCTAGCCCGAGTGCCTGCTGCACTGGGGTCGGCGCTGGCGCAGCCCCGGCGACGCCCGAAACGGAGAGCATCGAGATGCTCAACGCGGCGCCAAGCGCGATGATTCGCTTGGTTGACTTCATGTGTGCTCCTATCGTGAGTTGATCCGTGAGCCGCTAACAGTTAGCCGTGTTAACGATGTAGGGCGATCATGGGACATCTGCGCATCCGGGGATAGGTGTATCGCGAAGCGTTACCAATTCGTTATATTTCCAAGCGCCGCTACCGACCGCAGAGCTGGCGTCAACCACCTGGAATGCCAACTATTCATTAACGTTGTGTAGTAGTTTCCGTTCAGACCGATGAGCCGGGAGGCCACATGCCACGCAAGCCAAAGCTGAGCCTGTATCACACCGGGATCATCGTTGACGATCTCGCCGCCGCAATGGAGTCGTGGAGCGCGGCTCTGGACCTCAAATGGGCACCTCCGCGCGGAGCAACGAGCCCCATGCTCTGCCCCGATGGTGTCCTTGAGCGAGACGTTCGGTTCACCTACTCGCTACAGGGGCCACACTTCATCGAACTCCTTGAGCAGGTGAACCCGGCTCCTTACATCAACCTCACCGGTGGTCGTCATGTCCATCACCTCGGCTACTACACCGATGATCTCGAGGCCAGCTCGCGAGAACTGGAGGAACGGGGCTTTCGCCGGGAATTGTCAGGAGTCGACCACGACGGCAATATTGCACGCGCCGCTTTCCACTACAGCCCTGAGTCGCCCGGGATGTGGATCGAGCTCGTAGCCGGCGAGATCGCCGACGAAATCGGCGGATGGATCGCCGATGCCGCAGCCGCCCATGGCATCGACTACCTGTCGCCCTTCCAGTGATCGACCGTGCGAGCAAGCCCGCCATGGCGCAATCCTCCGGTCCACTCAGCGGCCTCCACATCGTTGATATTTCAACCTACGTTGCTGGCCCGTCCGCAACGATGACTCTGGCCCAACTGGGCGCGAATGTCGTGAGAGTTGATCCGCCCGGTGGAGCGACCGACACCAAACGGCTTCCACTAAGCACAGACGGTCGGAGCCTGTACTGGGCGGGCCTCAACAAGTGCAAGAGGTCTCTCAGCGTGGATACCCGCAACGTGCGTGGACAGCGCCTCGTGCAGGACCTCATCACCCGCCCCGGGCCTGGCCGTGGAATAGTCGTCACCAATGCTCTCGCCTTCGACTGGCTGAGCTATGAATCACTTCGGTCTATTCGGCCCGATGTCATACATGTCCAGATCTTGGGTCGCTCAGATGGGAGTCCGGCCGTTGATTACACGATCAACCCGGAGGTCGGCCTCCCCTGGCTCACAGGTCCCGCCAACTCAGCGACACCCGTCAACCACGTGTTACCGGCATGGGACCTCATCGCAGGTCAGCACGCCGCGTTGTCGGTCCTGGTTGCTGAGCGCACACGTGCGCTCACCGGTGAGGGTCAATCCATCACGGTGAGCCTCGCCGATATTGCAGCGTCCATTATGGGCCACCTGGGGTTCATCGCCGACGTGGCCCTCAATGGGAGCGAACGCCTGCGCGACGGAAATCATCTTTTCGGTAGTTTCGGATGCGACTTCCCCACCTCGGACGACAAGCGCGTGATGGTCGTTGCTCTGACCGCCCGCCATTGGCGAAGCCTCGTCGACCTAACCGGGACCCAGGCCGTCGTGGAAGTCCTCCAAAAGGCCCTCGGAGTGGACTTCAGCCTGGAGGAGGATCGCTACCAACATCGCAGCCTCCTCACCGCGCTCCTGGCCCCTTGGTTCCTTCGCCAACCACGGGAATCGGTGGCCCGTGCACTCGACGCAAGTCACGTGCTTTGGGGGGACTACCGCACGGTGAACGAGATGGTCAACGCACCTGACGGCCTTGTCGCAAAGAGTGCCGTCTTTCAACTCGTTGATCAGCCTGGCATCGGCACCTACCCGGTGCCTGGACCTGTCGCTCAGTCAACGGCATGGCGACCCGGCCCTCTTCAGCCTGCACCGTACATCGGCCAGCACACCGACGAGGTGCTCGAGGAATGGCTCGCAGTAGACGAAGTCGACGACCTCCGTTCCGCTCGAGTGATCACCTAGGACCAGGGAGTGACTTATGGCTGAAGACCGGATGTTCCTCACGCTCACCCATCTGACCGACCCGGCTCGTCATCGCGAATACAACGCCTGGCATCAACTTGACCACCTCCCAGAGAATCTGCTCCTCGATGGAGTGGCGTGGGGGAACCGTTGGGTCCGAACGTCCGAGTGCGCGGCGGTCAGCACGGTCAATGTCGCCGCACTTGATGACACCCAGTACGCCGTCATGTATTCCTTCCGGTCACCCTTCGACGCCAGCGTGGAACGGTGGACCGACCTCAACCGCAGGGCCCTGTGGTGGGG
>WLOY01000195.1 GCA_009699015.1 Actinomycetota bacterium
AATCGCCAGCTCGGATTAGGCGGTCCAGGTGCACGATGCCTCGGAACCAGGCGAGCGCCAATGCGAGCGCGTGGTCGGACACCTCCTCCATGCAGTAGTCCGGCACATACGTCACCTCCAGACCGAGCCGGCGGGCTTCAGCGACGTCGATGTTGTCAGTGCCAACTCCGAATCGGGCGACCATGCGCAGGTCACGGCCTGCCTGAAGCAAATCCGCCGGCACGAGCGCCCAGCACGTCATGATCGCGATGCAGCCATCGACGAGATCGATCGCTGGGCGCCCATCGTCTGAGACGGAGACCAACTCGTAACCGGCTTCTGCAAGGATCGCGGACTCTATTGAGAGGTCTGGCCACGCATAGTCCATGACGAGGACGCGACCTCCGCTCACGGGTTCGCCTCGATCGCGGAGCGCAGGTCCGTAGCCAGTCGAGCGGCACCGTTTGCCAAGACGTTGACGTCACCGAGAGAGAGCAGGAGGGTCTCCTTGTTCGCGATGGCTCGTCGAGCGCTTGCCTCGTCATAGACACCGGTACCGAAGCCCTTGCCGGTAGCCAGGGCGCCGGCTCGAATCTGCTCGACGGCTTCGAGGTAGGAGGGTGCGTCCCACTGGCGAAAGACCCCAAGGTCCATGGACAGGTCCATCGGTCCTACGGTCACACCGTCGATGCCGTCAACCGCAAGAATCGCCTCGGCATTCTCAGCTCCGAGTTTGGATTCGATGATGACGAGGATGATGAGGGACTCGTTATACGCCTCCATGTACTCATCATCAGCGAGGTGGTAGACGCTTGCCCGAAGGGGGTTCCATCCCCTCTTGCCGTGCGGGGGGTAACGACAGGCGTCGACGAGTTGGCTTGCCTGCTCGGCAGTTTCGATGAAGGGGCACAGCAGACCGCTCGCACCGATGTCGAGGAAGCGCCGGATTTCGTCGTGGTCCAAGATAAGCGGACGAACGAAGGGGACGATGTCCCAGCCGAGGGCGGCCTGCATCATTGCCTGCACGGTCAGCAGCGTTTGCGCGGAGTGCTCGGTGTCAACTGACGCCCAGTCGAAGCCGGCGCGGCCGAAGATTTCCATGGATGCCGGGTCCTGCATGGCCAGTTGGGTCCCGAGCACGGGCTCGCCGGCGGCGATCCGCTCCTTCAAGCGCCTCGACTTCTCCAAGGATCGCAACATGGTTTCTCCAAACGCTGGTTGAACCCAGCCTCGTGTGCTATGAATACTGTTTACAATCAACAATAGTAGTTCATTCGCCACGGAAGGGTCATGATTATGGCAAATCGGTTGAAGGTCATCTATCTGCCCGGCCGCGGGTCTATGCCGGCCTGGCAGCGCGAGGTGGTCGCGGCGATTGGCCCTCAGCACGACTTGCGGATCTATGACGAGGCTCAGCCCTTGGAGCCCCAGTTCGCCGACGTGGACGCGGTGGTGGATCTGGGCGGCTCGTGGGGCAACCGGGCGCAACTAGATGCGGCGCCGCAGGTGCGGTTCTGGCAGATCCTGGGGACAGGAATTGAGCACTTCGATCTGGATTACTGGGCGAGCCGTCCTGTGCTGATCTCCAACTGCCCGGGGCCGATGTCGGCGATCCCCCTGGCGGAGCATGCGATGCTCCTGATGATGCTCGTTCGGCGCGATTATGTGCAGCAGATGCGCAACCTCGCAGGCGGGGTGATGTACCAACCATTAGGTCTCGAGTTGGCTGGGCAGACACTGCTATGCATTGGCTTTGGCGCGAGCGCGCGTGAGTTGTCCCGGCGGGCCAAAGCCTTTGGCATGCGAGTGATTGCCACCGATATCATCCCGGTCAGCGACACTGAGCGGGCAGAATGGGGAGCGGACGAGGTCTACCCGGCAGACAGCCTTGACGACCTCATTCCGCAAGCGGATGTCATCTCGCTGCACCTGCATGTGACGCCTCAGACCCGACACACACTCGATGCGCGCCGGATCGCAATGATGAAGCCGACGTCAATCATCGTGAATGTAGCCAGGGGTGCCCTCGTCGATGAGGATGCCATGGTCGCGGCTGTGCGAGAAGGCCGCATCGCTGGGGCAGGGACCGACGTGGCCGTAGAGGAGCCACCGAATCCGGGGTCGGCGCTCCTGAACACCCCGGGCATCGTCGTAACCCCGCACACTGCTGGGGTTACCGATGGGACTGCGCGGCGTCGCGCGGCTGGGGCGCTTGCGAACCTAGACCGGGTGGCCGCTGGTTTGGAACCACTCGACCGCGTGGACCGACTGCCTCGTCACTGACAGATTGACGAGGTGGAGTGCGTCGTTGACAGGGGGAGTATCGGATGTCTAGCCTTAGCTGTATGACAGGTGGGGGAGCCGAGCGCTCAGGTGTTCGGCAGACCGACATTGACGCCTTGGTTGCCCGCATGCCTACGATGACGACCGGAATCACCCGGCAGGCTCCATTCGGTGAGTCGCTCTTGGCCCTCGGCCGGGCCCGCGACGACGTCGTTGTGCTGAGTGCGGACCTCAGCAAGTACACCGACCTCACCCCCTTTCGTGCGGAGTTCCCTGAGCGTTTCGTACAGGTCGGGATGGCAGAGCAGAACATGTTCGGAATCGCCGGGGGCCTGGCCAAATCGGGATTTTTGCCGATTGCGGTCACCTACGGCGTCTTTGCCACGAGACGTGCCTTCGATCAGGTTGCGATGGCTCTGGCGACGGGGAAGACGGGTCCGGCCATCGTGGTCGCCTTCCTGCCGGGAATCACGACCCCCTTTCGGGCCACCCACCAGGCCACGGAAGATCTCGCGCTCATGCGCGAGATCCCACGGATGGTCGTGCTCGATCCGGCCGACTCGACGGAGCAGGACGCAGCGCTCGCTGCCGCAGCGAGACACGATGGACCGGTCTACATGCGCGGACTTCGCGGCCTCGTAGAACAGATCTTCGATCCGACGGACTTCGAGTTTCGAATCGGACAGGCAAATCTGCTCCGGCACGGACCGGATGGGTTGATAGTGGGCACCGGTCTGGGGACCTCCTGGGCCCTAGATGCGCAGAACGAACTTGCGCGGCAGGGGATGAGTTACTCGGTACTCCACGTGCCGACGCTGAAACCGATCGACAGCGGCGCCATTCTCGCTATGGCGAGCAGGCATCGAACCATCTTTACTGTTGAGAACCACTCCACAATTGGGGGGCTTGCCTCGGCGGTTTCTGAAGTCGTCACCTCAGAGGGACTAGGGGTCAGGGTGGTACCGATGGGAGTTCCGGATGCGTGGGCGCCGGCGGGCTCGATTGATTTCGTGCGATCAGAACTTGATCTCACCGGGGTGGCGATCGCTGGGCGCATCATGAATATCGCTGGTGGCGTCGAGAGTATCTCCGGTGGCATCAAGAATGTGGTGAGTTCATGATGAAGTCAGATGCGGAGATCGTGGACATCGCAAGATCCCTGAGGCGACGGTGCATCATGATGTGCCGAGGCCGAGGGCAGGGCTACGTCGGGCAGGGCCTCGCCCTCGCCGACTTGATGGCCATCTTGTACTTCGATGAGATGCGCCGCGATGGCGGTGCGGAATTGATCGACAGGTTGGTCCTCTCCACCGGCCACAGTGCAATCGCGCTCTACTCGGTGCTCGGCGAGTTGGGCGAGTACACGGACGACGAGCTCGCTACCTATGGGATGGACCGGTCGCGGATCGAGGAGAGCCCCCTTGCCGGGCTCCCGGGATTTCTCGTCACTGGTGGGTCCCTTGGTCAGGGACTCTCGCAGGCGGTGGGCTTTGCGATCGGTGATCGAATCCGTGGTTCCGAGGCGCGAACCTTCTGCCTCATCAGCGATGGTGAACTGCAGGAGGGGCAGACATGGGAGGCGATCATGTCCGGCGGCCATTTCAGGCTGGGCTCCCTCGTCCTCCTGGTCGACAACAACCGCATGCAGGCCGACGGCGACACCGTTGAGATCATGAATGTGGAACCGATCGAGGCCAAGCTTGAGGCATTCGGCTGGTCGACCCTTCGTGTCGATGCCAACGACGTGCCGGCACTGAGAGCGGCGTTGGCGACCACCCGGGCTGTGTCCAACCGACCGTATGCGCTCGTCTGCGACACCGTTCCAGGCAAAGGTGCCGCCACCATTGAGGGATTCCAGCGAACCCACTACGTGCGGGCGGGTGACGAGGTCTGGGCCAATGCGCTGGCCGATGTTCAGTAATGGCAGCGAGCATGAGTCCTGAGGTGGAAAAATCGAGGAGTCGAGATGAGCACGGACGTTCACGATGGCGGTGCTGCGGCAGGCCTTGCTGATGCTGGATTGGCCGATGCGGGATTGGCTGATGCAGGGCGAATTACCGAGATCAGGACCTACCGCTGGGACGAACAGCCGAACTGCCTGTGGGTAGAGGTCGAGACTGCATCCGGGATCGTCGGCCTGGGTGAGACCTTCTACCAAGCGCGAGCAGTCGAGTCCGTCATCCATGACATGGTCGCGAAACTCCTCATCAATGAGTCGGCTGAACTGCGGAACAAACACGCATGGAACCTTTTCGCATGTGCGAACTTCTCGGGCTATGCCGGAGCAGAGATGCGAGCCTTCAGCGCAATCGACATTGCCCTTTGGGATATCGCTGGGCAACTCCTCTCGCGCCCGATTCACGCGCTCCTCGGTGGCCGTGTTCGCGACTCGATCGCGATCTACAGTTCGTGTGCGGATGCCGGCATGTACGAGGACTCCACGCGGTCGTGGGAGGACCCGGCAGGGCTGGCGCGTGAACTCCTCGCGGGTGGGATCACGGCGATGAAAATCTGGCCCTTTGATCGCTTCGCACCACAGATCGATGCGGGTTTCGTGACCGGTCCGGCAGGATGGTCGGCGATGGGGCCGCCTGGAAGCTACATCTCAGCGAGAAACCTCGAGGCCGGTATAGCGGGGATTCAGCAGATTCGCGACGCTGTCGGCAATGAGATGGAGATCATCATCGAGGGTCATTCTCGGTGGGATGTCAATGCCGCCCTGCGCATCCTCCATGCCCTTGAGCCATACGACATCCTGTGGGTCGAGGACATCATCCAGCCCGACAGCGTTGGGGATTTGCGCAGACTTGCTCAGGAGTCGAGGGTACCGCAGGCCGTGAGCGAGCGGCTCTTCACCAGGTATGCCTACCGGGACGTTCTTGAGATGAATGCAGCTCGCATCGTCATGCTCGACGTCGCCTGGACCGGCGGCATAACGGAATCCGCTCGCATTTGTGACCTCGCCGACACATACCATCTGCCGGTCGCTCCGCACGATTGCACTGGGCCTGTCACGGCGTTTGCAAACCTGCACCTATGCGCGGCGAAGACGAACATCATCACGACGGAGACGGTTCGCGGGTTTGTCGACGGCTACTACGAGGAAGTTCTTGATTCGCGGTTGCCGATTCACCGCGGCCAAGCGACATTCCCGACCAGGCCCGGTCTCGGTGCAGCGTTGAAGGACGGATTCAAGAGTAGATCGGACGTCCATGTGATGAGGAGCACGGGATGACGTTGAAGTCATTTGCCACATGGGGAAAGGAAGGCTAAATCATGGCGTCGTTGGACGGACGAACAGCAATCGTGACCGGAGCGGCGGGAGCGATTGGCAGGCAGACAGTTCGACAACTGCTAGATGCGGGCGTTGGGCCACTGGCCATCGTCGATCTACCCGGGTCGGGTATTGAGGAGGTTGCGGCCGAATTCACCAGTGCCACATCGACCGTTCTGGGGTTCGGCATTGATGTCTCTGATCGAAACGCCTTCGGTGCGGTGTGCGAGAGTTTGCCGTCGGTCGATGTGCTGGTCAATGT
>WLOY01000196.1 GCA_009699015.1 Actinomycetota bacterium
CCCCGCAGTCCGAAGGCGACATTCCCGAAGACGTCGAGGTGCGGGAAGAGGGCGCCCTCCTGCGGGACGATTCCCACCCGCCGGCGCTCCGGCGGAACCCAAGAGGCGGGGCCCGCCACGACGGTGTCGCCGAAGGTGATCGAACCGCTCGTTGGTCTGATGAAGCCGGCGAGGGCGCGGAGCAGTGTCGTCTTGCCCGAGCCGCTGGTACCGAGGACCGCGAGGAAGAGCCCGCTCGGCACCTGCAGGTTGAGGTCGAACAGCACGGGCACCGCACCGTAGCCCGCCTCTAGGGCGCTCACGCCGACGGCGGTCATGTTCCCACCGTACTGAGGGGTGATCGCGCAGGGGCTTCCGTGCCGCCATCGGCCGACCGGGACGCCCGATCCGACGCTCGGGTGAGCAGCCAGGCCGGGATCGCCGCGACCGCAATGAGGGTCAGTGCGTACGGCGCGGCCGCTCCGTACGCGGCAATCTCCGTTCGGCTCCACAGTTCGGTGGCGAGGGTGTCGAGGCCGGTGGGGCGGAGCATCAAGGTGGCTGGGAGTTCCTTCATGGCGGTGAGGAGCACGAGCAGCCCGCCGGCGGCGATCCCGGGCAGGGAAAGCCGAAAGGTGGTTTCGAGCCAGGCTCGAAGCGGACCCCTGCCGAGTGTTCGGGCCGTCTGCTCAAGGACAGGTGGCACCATTGCGACGGAGGTGCGCGTGGCGCCGATGGACTTGGGCAGGAATAGCACGGCGTAGGCGAGCGCGAGTGCCGCAACCGTCTGGTACATGGCGGGCAGCACGACGAGGGTGAGCGAGACGAGCGAGAGTCCGACGACCACGCCGGGCAGCGCATGCCCCGAGTAGGAGACAGCCTCGAGCGCGCGGGAGGACCTCGTCCGATACCTCGCGGCCAGTACTCCGACCGACAGTGCCAGCCCTACGGCCAGCAATGAGCCGAGGAGTGAGACTCCGAATGAGCTGGCGGTGGCGGTTGCGAGCTCGACGAGATCGAGGGGACGCCGGGTGCCCTCGCTGAGCCGACGAAGGAGGGAGAACGCCGGGACGCCAAGGCCCAGGATCGCCAGGCCCGTGAGCGCGAGCACGGCCATGACCCGCTGCCGGGAAGTGAGGTCGATTTCGGTGGCTCGGCGGGCCGAGCCGCTGCCGGTGCGCCACCGGGCCGTGCGGCCACGGACCCGGCGCTCGGCGTAGATGAGGATTGCTGCGAGCAGGACGAGGACGACGGCGAGGACTGCAGCCGAGGTGCGGTCGAAGCTGGCGCGATAGGACGTGTAGATGACCCTGGTGAAGGCATCGACGCGGAAGAGGGCTACGGCGCCGAAGTCCGAGAGGACGTAGAGCCCGACGAGGAGGGATCCGGCGGCTGCCGCGGGCCAGGCCTGGGGCATCGCCGCGAACCAGAAGGCGGACCAGGGCTTGCGGCCGAGGGACCGAGCGACCTCCTCCATCGCCGGATCGATGCTGCGGAGGGCCGCGGTCGTCGGAATGATGACGTACGGCATCGAGACGAGCGCGAGAATGAGGGCTGCGGCCCAGAACCCCGACATCGCCGGGAACTCGGCGATCCAGGCGTAGGCGGCGACGTACGAGGGCATCGCGAGCGGCAGGGCCGCGAGGACGATCCACAGTCCCTTGAGCGGCAGGCGGGCACGGGCCAGCAGCCAGGCGACTGGGACCCCGATGATGAGGCACGCGGCGACGACGACCAGGACCAGTTCGATGCTCGTCACGGTCGTCGTGAGCGTGCGGGACCGCAGCAGGGACGAGGCGATCTTCTCCGGTCCGGCATCGAGGACCCGTATGAGGAGATAGGCCAGTGGAGTCACCGCGACGAGCGCGGTGACTCCACTGAGGGCAACGAGGGTCCTCGATGCCTGGCCCGGCCTGCTCACAGCAATCCGACATCCTGCAGCATCATGAGCGTGCCGGGGAGGTCGGCGAGTTCGGCCAGCGGGACGTCGGGCCCGCGTAGCGAATCGAGTGCGGGGAGCCCCTCGGCCTGTGCCACGCCCGGGACGAGTGCGTACTCGTAGGTGTTCTCGACGAACCACTGCTGCGCCGAAGGGGAAAGCAGCCACGAGACGAACTGCTGGGCCGCGGGGTTGTCTGCCGCGCCGGAGAGGATGCCGACGCCGGCGACGTTGACGAGGGTCCCCGGGTCCGCGGGGGCGGTGAACGCCACCTGGGCTCGCATGTTCTCCGCGCCCACTTCGGCGGCCTTCTCGTACCAGTAGTAGTGGTTGACGAGTCCGAGCTTGATCTGGCCGGCATCGACGGCGTCGAGGATCAACCCGTTCTTCTCGTACTTCTTCACGCCATTGGCGACGAGGCCCTCGAGCCAGGCCTTCGTCGCGGTGTCGCCTGCGGTCAGCCTCATCGCGGTGACGAATGACTGGAATGACGCATTGGTGGGCGCGATGCCGACCTGGTCCTTCCAGGCTGGGTCAGTGAGGTCGAAGACCGAGGTGGGCACCTCGGCGGCGGTGAGCTGCTCACCGTCGTAGGCGATGACGCGGCCCCGACCGGTGACACCTGTCCAGTGGCCATTGGGCGCGCGGTAGGCGGGAGGGACGGCATCGGCCGCGCCGGCGGGCAGTGGCGCGAGCAGGCCCGCAGCGTCGACCGCGCCGAGGGCTCCGGCGTCCTGGGAGAAGAACACGGCGGCGGGTGAGGCGTCGCCCTCCTCGACGAGCTGGGCGGCGAGCTCGGCACTGTCGCCGTATCGGGCGGCGAGCTCGATGCCGGTCTCCTCAGTGAACTTCGCGAAAAGGGGGGCGATCAGTTCCTCGCTGCGGCCTGAGTAGACGGTCAGGCTCTCTGCGGGGCCCGTCGAGGCGCCGGCAGATTCGGAGGTGGCTGATTGCCCACCGGAGCAGGCAGCGAGTGCGAGTGCAGCGACCGCGAGGGTTGCGGTGATGCGAAAGCGGGACATGAGGTGAATCCTTTCGGTTAGGTAAGGCTTACCTTACCTATTCATCAATCCACGTGACCACGGGGCGGACAGCAGCGGTAGCAAGGGCGACAGATCCGAGCGCTCACCGCTCGCCTGCAGGCGTCCGCTGGCAACCGCGTCCTGCCACGACAGGCGGCCGACCACGAGGCTCAGCCAGGTGACGGCATCCGTCTCGACGACCGCGGAAGGCGTGCCCCGGCGATGGGAGCGCCCCTCGACCGCTTGAACAGCGGCGAATGGCGGGATGCGGACTTCTACTGCCCGGCCCGGCGCGATCTCGACGAGGTGCGCGAGTGACTCCTTGACGGCTGCCTTCAACTCCTCCCGAGAGGGCTCCTGCCCCCCATCGATGCGGTCAAGGAGGTTGATGGCGGCCATGCTCACCGGAACGGCTCCGCTCACCCGAACAGGCGCGGCAACGTGCCCTCGTGCGCCTCGCGGAGCTCGGCCAGTGCAAGGGAGAACAGGCCCGCGAACTCCAACTCCTCGCCCCCGTCGACGACCCCGATCCAAGCAGCCGGTAGGCCGCGCGCTGTGTACAGGTCGACGAAGCGGCCCTCGTGCTCCGCAGGCACCACGACCACGGCCCGCCCCGCCGACTCGCTGAACAGGAACGTGAAGGGGTCGATGCCCTCGGGCACTGAGCAACGTCCGCCAGCATTCGAGGCAAGCGCCATCTCGACGAGGACCTGCGCGATCCCGCCATCGGAGACGTCGTGGGCGGCCGTGAGCAGGCCATCGCGCGAGCCTGCCACGAGAACCTCGCCGAGCGTGCGCTCGCGCTCGAGGTCAACGGCCGGCGGGAGGCCGCCGAGGTGGCCGTGCACGTGGTGGGCCCACTCGCTTCCGCCGAACTCATCGCGGGTATCGCCGAGGACGTAGATGAGATCGCCGGCCGGGCCCCAGGCAATGGGAGTGCGACGGGCCACATCGTCAATGACCCCGAGCACGCCGACCACCGGGGTCGGGTTGATCGCGGTGTCACCGGTCTGGTTGTAGAACGAGACGTTGCCGCCGGTGACCGGGATGCCGAGTTGCAGGCAGCCATCTGCGAGGCCGCGAGTGGCCTCGGCGAACTGCCACATGACCGCGGGGTCCTCTGGCGAGCCGAAGTTCAGGCAGTTCGTGACGGCGAGCGGGCTGGCGCCCGAGGCGGCGACATTGCGGTACGACTCCGCGAGGGCCAGTTGCGCCCCCGCGTACGGGTCGAGCTTCGCGAAGCGGCCGTTGCAGTCGGTGGCGAGGGCGATGCCCAGGCCCGTCTCCTCGTCGATGCGGATCATGCCGGCGTCCTGTGGCTGCGCGAGCACCGTGTTGCCGAGCACGTATCGGTCGTACTGGCTCGTGACCCAGGACTTCGAGGCCAGGTTCGGCGCGGCCACCATGGTGAGGAGGGTCGCCTTGATCTCGTCGGGCGTGGACGGACGATGCAGGCGCTCGGCGGTGGGGGCATCGGCCTGCAGGGAGTTCTGCCAGGCGGGCCGGGCGAAGGGGCGCTCGTAGACCGGGCCCTCGTGGGCGACGGTGCGCGGAGGGACGTCGACGATGCGCTCGCCGTGCCAGTCGACGGTGAGCCTGCCGGAGGCATTGACCTCGCCGATCACCACGGCCTCGACGTCCCACTTGTTGCAGCGGAGCAGGAATTCGTCGAGCTTCGCCGGGGTCACGATTGCGCACATGCGCTCCTGCGACTCGCTCATGAGGATCTCCTCGGGCGAGAGCGACTGGTCGCGCAGCAGCACGCGGTCGAGCCACACGTGCATGCCGCCGTCGCCGTTCGAGGCGAGCTCGCTGGTAGCGCACGAGATACCAGCGCCGCCGAGATCCTGAATGCCCTCGACAAGCCCGGCGTGCAGCACCTCGAGGGTGGCCTCGATGAGGAGCTTCTCCATGAAGGGATCGCCGACCTGCACGCTCGGACGCTTGGTCGGGCCGCCCTCGCTGAAGGTCTCGGAGGCCAGCACCGAGACACCGCCGATGCCATCGCCGCCGGTTCGGGCGCCGTACAGGACGACGAGATTGCCGACGCCCTTCGCGCTCGCGAGGTGGATATCCTCATGCCGCATCGCTCCGACGCACAGCGCGTTGACGAGCGGGTTGCCGGCGTAGCTTGCGTCGAACACGACCTCGCCGCCGATATTCGGCAGGCCAAGGCAGTTGCCGTAGCCGCCGACGCCGGAGACGATGCCGGGTAGCACCCGGCGGGTGTCGGGGGCGTCAGCCGGACCGAAGCGGAGCGGGTCCATCACGGCGAGGGGTCGGGCGCCCATCGAGAGGATGTCGCGGACGATGCCGCCGACGCCGGTTGCTGCCCCTTGGTAGGGCTCAACATAGGACGGATGATTATGGCTCTCGACCTTGAAGGTGACCGCCCAGCCGTGGCCGATATCGACGACTCCCGCATTCTCGCCGATGCCGACGAGCAGAATATCTGTCTGCGGCTTCTTCTCGCCGAACTGTGCGAGGTGCACCTTGCTCGACTTGTAGGAGCAGTGCTCGCTCCACATGACCGAATACATGGCGAGCTCCGACGATGTCGGACGCCTGCCGAGGATCTCGCGAATGCGCTGGTACTCATCAGGCTTGAGGCCTAGGGCGGCGAAGGGCTGCTCATTGCCGGGGGATGTCTCGGCGGCGCCGACGGTATCGATGCTCATGCGTTCACCAGTGACGTGAGGATGCTCGTGAAGAAGGGGAGCCCGTCGGTGGTCGGGCCGGTGAGCTGCTCGACCGCGTGCTCGGGGTGCGGCATGAGGCCGACCACGTTGCCGCGCTCGTTTCGGATGCC
>WLOY01000197.1 GCA_009699015.1 Actinomycetota bacterium
AGCGAGGGGCGCGCCCGTCACCGGGCTCATCGTCGCATTGCGCACCGCATGCATCATGGCAGCGAGCACATATGTGCTGAGTGTCTCCTGCGGCCGGAAGGCGTCAGAGAAGGTCGTCTTCGCGAGACCGACCATGGGCTCCATTCGTGCCGGCGTCTGGGCGTCGATCAGATGGATGTCGGACAGGTGCGCAAAGTAGAACAGCGAACGACGTGTCGCTGCCCGCTGAGTGCTTGCCTCACGTCGAAGGACGTCTAGGCGGGTGATGATTGCCTCACCTGGGGCGGCTACGAGGGTGCGGTACTGATTGCGCACTGGACTGGACGAGAACTTGATGCTCTGGAGGAGGCTCGTCCGGACATCGCGTGCCCGCGGGACCGAAGCAAGCGCTTGGCCCAGTGCCTCCGTTGAGAGCCCTAGGCCTACTGCAAGCCCGGTGACGGTGGAGATGAAGCCACGCCTGCTCATCCCTGCCATATGTTAATCCCCAGCCGTTGCTCGGTGCTCTCTCGTGAGTAGCGAAAGGGTAGGGGTGCCTGACGCGTGTCGTCAACGGGGCGAGCGGAGGCGGCGCACCGTGAAGGCCGTGGCCAGCGCCACGAGAATGACGCCGACGCCGAACACCATGATGAGGGCCGGTGCGCCGCCGGTCGCTATCTGCGCGATGAGCGCGACCGCGAACATGAGCAGGGCCGCTCCCTGAAGGAACAGCGAGAATCTCAGTTGCCGGCGCGTGGAATCGTCCAATGTCATGCGAGGACGGTACCCGCTCGACAACGGCCGGCGGGACCGCTCAGACCCGCTTGGCCAGCGCTGCGGCTAAGCGAGCGAGCGCCGGGTTGCCGGCAGTCAGGACTCGCGGTCGATCGGGTGCAGCGGTGCGCGCGCATCGAAGGCATCGGTCTGCGAGAAATCGTTGCCCTTGAAGAGCAGTGGCAGACCGCGGTCCTTGGCGAGTGCGTAGGAGAACAGGTCTCCGAAGTTCAGTTGAGCCGGATGACCGTTTCCCTTGCCATAGACGATGAACGCCTCGTAAGCGATCCGGGCCTCGTGCTCGCTGACCGGAGCAATCTCGAATGGATTGCGGCCGATCATTGAGTCGAGGAGCACGATTCCGGCCGAACCGCGCCGGGCGTGGATGACGATCCGGGCCTCGAGAGCCGTGGCGGCACTCACGAGTGCAGTGCCTGCTGCCGTGATGAGATCGACGAACTCCTGACGCTCGGGTTCGCCGAAGGCGATCGCGCTGATTGCGGACGTATCGACGACGATCACGCAGGTAGTCCGTGGGCATCCCAGGTGAGTGGGTCGCGCGAGTTTCCGAGGTCAGGGACCCGGTCGAATTCATCCAGGACGGCATCCCATGGGCGGGCTAGCGCCTGGACAGTTGGCGTTGCCGTTTTAGCGAGTTCGTCGATTGCCTGCTCGATCACGGCTGTCTTCGTCATGCCGAGGTCGTGCGCGAGTCGGTTGACCTTGGAAACGACGGTGGGGTTCGCGATGTGAAGTGCCATTCGTCCTCCCATGTACATGCAGAACCTCGATTGTACATCGCGGCAGGCTCAGACGCGCTTGGCCAGTGCTGCGGCAAACCTCGCGAGCGCGGGGCTGGTCGATCCCTTGCGAACGATGACGTGCACGAGGGCGAGCCCATCGCTCGCGAAGGCGTCGGTGAGCGCTGATTCAAGCTCATCCTCGGTCGTCACGCGCCAACTCTGGCCAGTGCCGAAGACGTCGACAAGACGGGAGATGTTCAGTGGTGCGATGTCGTTGAATGGACCGTCACGCATGGGACGCTGGGTCCCGTAGCCGCTGTTGTCCATGACGATGATGATCGGGTAGACGCCATTGAAGGCGGCCCACCCGGCTTCAAGGCCCGACATCGCGAACGATCCGTCGCCGGTGAGAACGACCGGACGATGGGCGGGATCGGCCTTGCCCGCGCCGAGCGAAGCCGGGACCGCGTAGCCCATGGTTGCGTAGTAGGCACTGGCGAGCGACCACGCCGGCACCGGCAGCTCGACCGAGGCGAACAGGCAGTCCCCCGGGTCGACAAGCACTCCGTGACGCACGTCGAGGTGCGCTGCGACTGCTTGGATGAGCCGCTCGACGTGAATCTCCGCCGCGCCGTCCGGCGTGAACGTCGGAACTTCGTGGGCGGCCGGCATCGGCGCATCCCTACCCCCTGCGACGGCAGCGTGAAGGGCCGGCAGGAAGGCGGCCAGCGGGACATTTCGGTAGGTGCGCGGCCCGACGGTGACGTCGTCATCGGTGCAATCGATGAGGTGGTCGGGCGCGAGGTGGGCCGTGTAGGCACCGAGGTTCATGTCGGTTGGCAGGACGCCGAGCTGAATGATGTGCGCGGCGCTCTCGACTTGCTCTGCGACTTCGATGGGGCTGACCGCTCCCTGGTAGACACCGATCGCCAGCGGATGACGCTCCGGGAAGACGCCCTTGGAAAGCGGGCTCGTGGCAACGGGCAGGCCGAGGTGCTCGGCGATTCCGACGAGGTGGTCGCCCAGCCCCCGGCGGGCCACGAGGACGCCCGCCTGGATCACCGTTGTCCCCGCTGAGTTGAGGGACTCAACGACATCGGCGACCGCTGCCGCGAGGTTGTCAGGATTGACAGCGGCGGAAGTCCGGGGGATCGGCCCGCTGACGTTGGTGATGGGGGTGTCGACGAGGTCGCGGGGAATCTCGAGGTAGCCGGGGCGCTGCGTGGTGAGAATCTGGTCGATGACACGGTCGATCTCGCTCGCGGCAATGCGCGGGTCAGAAAGGACGGCCTGCGCGATCGTGAGGTCCTGATAAACCCTTAGCTGGGTGTCGAAGTCCTTCACCCGGTGGTGGAGCAGGGCGCCAGGCGCGCGCTCCTTCATCCCCGGGGCGCCCGAGATGACGAGGAGGGGGACCTGCTCAGCCCAGGCATTAGCGACTGCGTTCGCGAGCTTCAGCCCACCGACGCCGTAGGTGCAGGCGGCGACGCCGAATCCCCGCAGGCGTGCGAAGGCATCGGCGGCGAACCCCGCACCCTGCTCGTCAGCGGTCACGAGGATGGGGAAGCCGAGACCGTCAAGCTCGCTGAACAGCCGAAGGGCGTAATCGCCGACGATGCCGAATCCGACGTCGACGGAAAGCTCGCGGAAGCGGCGCACCAGGTGCTCGGGGATGGTCGTGAGTTCGTCGCTCAACTGAGTGGGCCTTCCGGGTCCGGGGAACGTGAGTCTTTCATGAGGGGAACATGGGGGCGCGTCAGGCGTTCCAGCTCGTGATGACGCGCTGCTCGCGCTCGAACCCGAGGGATGAGCGACTGGCGGGCTCGAGAGCGAACAGCCGCGCTGCGCCCGGGGGCAGGTCGAGCCAGGTGGCGGTGAGGATGCGGAGCAGGTGACCGTGGGCGACGAGTATGCAGTCTCGGTCCGAGTCGAGGACCGGCGTGCAACGCTCGATCACGCGGTGAGCGCGGCTCTGGACATCGTCGAGCTGCTCACCGCGCGTCGACCCTGGCGTCGTACCCGGGGGGATCGGCTCGTCCCACACCCGCCAGCCGGGGTCGCCGCGCAGATCCCTGATCTCGGAGGTGGTGAGGCCCTCCCAGGCACCGTAGTCCCACTCCATGAGGTCATCATCGAAGGCATCCGGAGTGAGCCCGGCGAGCTCCGCGGTGCGCCTCGCCCTGCTGAGCGGGCTGCAGAGAACGAGCCCCGGCGTGACATGCGACAACCCCGAGCCCGCGGTCCGTGCCTGATCCTCGCCGGCCGCGGTGAGGGGAAGGTCGGTTCTTCCGGTGTGACGTCCGGCGAGACTCCACTCGGTCTCTCCGTGCCGGATCAGCCAGATCCGAGCGCTCACGCGGTCGAGCCCTCGGCCGCCTTGCTGAGCGTCGCCACGAAGGCCTCCAGCGGCTGGGCCCCCGAGATTCCGTAGGCGCGATCGAAGACGAAGAACGGGACGCCGGTCGCGCCGAACTGGGCGGCCAGCGCCTGGTCGGCGGCCACGTCGTCAATGAAGCTGGTGCCAGCGAGCACTGCCCGCGCCGCGCGGGGGTCCAGCCCTGCCTCGGATGCAAGATCGCAGAGCGAGTCGATGTCGAAGATATCGCGCCCGAACTCGAAGTAGCCGGAGTACAGCACCTCGAGGAGGTCGGCAGATTGCCCCTGCTCCTGCGCCCAGAGCAGCAGTCGATGCGCGTCTCGAGTATTGCCGCTGACGGTCTCGTCGAGACGGTAGGAGAGCCCGACGGAGGCCGCCACCTCGCTGACGTTGCTCATCATTGTGGCTGCCCCGGCCTGATCCATGCCGTACTTCTCCGCGATGACCTCGATGGTGAGCCGGCCCTCGCTCACCGCTCTCGGGTCGAGCTGGAATGCTCGGTGGACGATCTCGACGTCGTCACGTCCTGGAAACGCAGCGAGAGCCTCGTCGAGTCGGCGCTTGCCGATATAGCACCACGGGCACACGACATCAGACCAGCACTCGATTCGCATCCTTCCTCCGATCCCACCAGTAGATACCCATGGCGCCAAGCCCGACGAGGAGTTGCGGAAGGAACCACACGATGCGCCAGACGAGGTCGGCGGCGATCGCCGTGGACGAGTCGACGCCGAAAGCGACGAGGAGGGCGACGAGCGCGGCATCGACCGTGCCGAGGCCGCCGGGGGTGATCGGGAAGCTGGTGAGGAGCAGGGCGACCGAGTAGGCGGCGAAGATCTCGACGAGGGTCAGCGGATCGGGGTAGGCGCCGAGCCCTGCGAGGGCGCACAGCAAGACGAGCAGCGGCGTGAGTTGCGCTGCCAGGTTCGTGACCGTGAGCTGGCGCCAACGAGTAGCGACCATGGTGGAGGCGTGGTGATGGAAATCCAGGAGGACGGTCGCCAGCTCCGGGGCGTTGCGCTTGAACTTGCGGTAGATCGCGGAAACCGGCCGCTGCGCGAATCTTGCAATCCGCAGTGCGCCCTCCTCGCTCCGAAGGGTCGTGATGATGACGACGAGGGAGACGATGACGACCGCGAGGCCGATACCAGCCGCAAGGGTGAAGCCCGCGGTTGAGCGTCCTTCGAGGACGAGGAGGACGACCGCGATTGACGGGAACCCGAGGGTGAGGAGATAGGTCCATACGGCATCGGCGGAAACTGCCGCTGCAGCTGAGGCGGCTGAGACTCCGTATCGGGCGAGGATCGCGTACTGCGTCCCAACGGCCACCGCCCCGCCGCCGGGGATGATGTTGCTCACGAGGAACCCGGCCTGTCGCTCGACGAAGGCCGCCCGATACCCGATGTGAGGGATCGCCGCGAGGGCCGTGATCGGGTAGATGACGATGTTGATGATGCCCGCGCCGATAAGCGCGGCGATCCAGATATTCGGCATGTCCGCGAGTTGCTTGATGGCCTGCTTGTAGTCCGCGAGATGGGGGAACAGGAAGGCGAAGATCGCGATCATGATGACGAGGCCGATGATCGTCGTGACGATGACCTTCTTGCGGCTTTCCCTCGGCGGGCTCGCCACGTCACTCACAGGCGACACCCTACGCTCATTTGGATTTCGTGAATCCGCGTTTGTCCCGTACCTTTGGGTA
>WLOY01000198.1 GCA_009699015.1 Actinomycetota bacterium
CAGGCGAAGCGAACCCTCGTCATCCTCGACGAGATCCACCACGCGGGCGACAGCCTCTCGTGGGGCGATGCCGTGGTCGAGGCGTTCAGCGTCGCGGCCCGCCGCCTGTGCCTCACCGGCACGCCATTTCGGACGAACCCGAACGAGCGCATCCCGTTCGTCCGCTATCAGGATTCCGGCGATGGCGAACTGCTCTCGGATGCCGACTACACCTACGGCTACGCAGAGGCCCTTGCCGACGGCGTCGTCCGACCGGTCGTCTTCGCTGCCTACTCCGGCACGAGTCGATGGATGAACTCCGCCGGCGAGGTGCTCAGCGCATCGCTTTCCGGAAACGAGTCCAAGCGCCTAGAGGAGGCCGCCTGGCGCACTGCCCTTGACCCGAGCGGCAACTGGATCCCCCATGTCATCGCCGCGGCCGACCAGCGGCTCACCGACCTCCGGGAATCCGGAACCCCCGATGCCGCCGCCCTCATGCTCGCCACGGATCAGGAGTCCGCGCGCGAGTATGCGAAGCTCGTGAAGAAGGTGACGGGGCACGCCGCCGTGCTCGTCCTTTCCGACGATCCTCGGTCGAGCAAGAAGATCGAGGCCTTCAACACGGGTACGGAGCGCTGGCTGGTGGCGGTCCGGCAGGTCTCCGAGGGCGTCGACATCGTCCGGCTGAACGTATGCCTGTGGACCACCTCCTATCGGACGCCGCTGTTCTTCTCGCAGGCGATCGGACGCGTCGTGCGAGCACGGAACCCGAGGGAGAGCGCCACCGTCTTCCTGCCGGCCGTTAAGCCCCTGCTCGCCCTCGCCGCTGAGATGGAGGAGGTCCGCAATCACGTCGTGCGGGTGCCGTCGGCCGAGGAGGGCCTCGGCGACTTCGTCATCGAGCGACTGGCTCCCGAACCCGGTTTGGCAGAGTTCACCGCCCTCGATGCCGAGGCCGAGTTCGCCCATCTTCTCCAGGGCGGGCGCGCAATCACCGCCGAGGTAAGCCCCGACGACGAGGATTTCCTCGGGCTGCCCGGCCTGCTTACCGCTGAGCAGACCGCCACCCTGCTTGCTGCCCGCGACGCCGAACTGCGCAAGCGCGGCCCCGCCACCTTGTTCGACGACCTCGAGGCCGATGAGGCGGGCGAAGGCGCCACCTGGCGCGACGTCGACGCCCTCCGGCGCGAGGTCCACGGCCTCGTCGGCCAGTGGGCATCGCGCTCGACCAGCAGCCACGCCGAGGTCCATGTCGAGTTGCGCAAGGCGGTGCCCGGCCCACCGTCCGCCTCCGCTCCGCTCGAGGTACTCCTCGCACGTCGCGATTACCTCCTAGGGCGTGTCGGCTGACGCGCCTAGGGTGGCGGCGTGCCTGAATCGTCCTCGACCCGCGCGCTGCTCGCGAATCCTCGATTTCGCAGGCTGTTCGTCGCGCGGACGATCAGCAACATCGGCAACGGCGTGGCCCCGATCGCCATCGCCTTCGGCGTGCTGTCGCTCCCGGGTGCCACCCCCACCTCGCTGAGCATCGTCCTGGCCGCCCAGGCGGTACCGCTCGTCCTCGTCCTTCCGATCGGCGGGGTCGTCGCAGACCGGCTCGGCCGCGCGAGGGTCATCGCCGTCACCGACATCATCCTGAGCGCGTTCGTCATGACGACCGCCGTCCTGTTTCTCACCGGCAACGCCACGATTGCGCTCCTCGCCATCCTCGGCGCGATCTCCGGCTGCCTCAATGCCCTGTGGTGGCCGGCGATGAGCGCGCTGGTGCCCGACGTCGTCGAGGACGAGCACCTTCAACCCGCCAACGCCTTCGTGAGCGTGGCATCGAACGGCGGTCTCATCGCCGGCAATGCCATCGGCGGCCTGCTCGTCGCCCTCGTCGGCTCGGGCTGGGCCATCGCCGTCGACTCCATTTCATTCCTCGTCGCGGGCGCCCTCGTGTTCTCGATGCGCGACGTCTCCAAGCCCCACAAGTCCGGCGAGTCGACATTGACGGACCTGGCCCACGGATGGCGCGTGTTCTGGTCGTACCGGTGGGTCGTGGTCATCGTCGGGTCATTCAGTTTCATCGTGATGGTCTGGCGGGGCGCCGAGGAGGTCATGGGCCCGGTGCTCGCCCGCGAGATCTACGGCGGCGCGGCCGGGTGGGCCCTGATCATGGCCTTCCAATCCATTGGACTGCTCCTGGGGGCGATAGTCGCGAGCCGGCTTCGGGTGCGGCGGCCCCTTGTCATTGGCCTGCTCGCGACGCTGATGCTCCCGCTCTGGCTCATCACCTTGGCATTGGAGCTGCCGCTCGGCTGGGTCGCGGTCGGCTCCTTCGCCTTCGGGGTGAGCCTCGAGCTCTTCGCCGTCTGGTGGTTCACGGCGATGCAGACGAACATCCCCCGGGAGGCGCTGTCGCGCGTGAGCTCATACGACGCCATGGGGTCGCTCATGTTCGGCCCGATCGGATTGGCGCTCGCCGGCCCGCTCATCGTCGGGGTAGGGGCGAAGACGGCCTTCCTCATCGCCGCCGGGGTGTCGGCCGCGGCGGTTCTCGGCGCCCTGCTCTTCCGATCAGTGCGGCAACTCTCGAGCGAACCTGCCGGAATGCAAGCCCTGTCCTAATGGAAGGATGATCCTGTTCGAGGGTCCTTCATCCTTTACAGCAGGAGCAACCGATGCCCATCGCATCCCCCGAGGTCTATGGCCAGATGCTCGACCGAGCCAAGGCCGGCAAGTTCGCCTACCCGGCAATCAACTGCACCTCGTCACAGTCCATCGTCGCCGCAATCCGTGGCTTTGCCGAGGCCGAGTCCGACGGCATCGTCCAGATCTCGTGGGGCGGCGCCGAGTTCGCGTCCGGCCAGACGATCAAGGACATGGTCGCGGGTGCAACCGCCCTCGCCGAGTTCACCCACTCGATCGCGAAGCATTACGACGTCAACATCGCCCTCCACACCGACCACTGCCCGCAGGAGAAGCTGGCTGGCTTCATGGAGCCGCTCATCGCGATCTCGCAGGAGCGCGTCGCCAAGGGCCTCGAGCCGCTGTTCCAGTCGCACATGTGGGACGGCTCGGCAGTGCCGCTCAAGGAGAACCTCGACATCGCCTCACGCATGCTCGATGCCTGCGTCAAGGCCAACATCATCCTCGAGATCGAGATTGGTGTTGTCGGCGGCGAGGAGGACGGTATCGAGGCAACGCATGATGCCAAGCTCTTCTCGACGATCGACGACGGCATCGCCACCGCGGAGGCACTCGGCCTCGGCGAGCGGGGTCGATACATGGTCGCGGCCACCTTCGGCAACGTCCACGGGGTCTACAAGCCCGGCAATGTCGTGCTGACCCCGTCCATCCTCAACGACATCCAAGGTGCAGTGGGCGCGAAGTACGGCAAGGACAAGCCGTTCGACCTCGTCTTCCACGGCGGCTCGGGCTCGCTCCTCAGCGAGATCCGCGAGGCACTCGACTACGGCGTCGTGAAGATGAACATCGACACCGACACCCAGTACGCCTTCACGCGGCCGATCGCCGATCACATGTTCAAGAACTACGACGGCGTGCTGAAGATCGACGGCGAGGTCGGCAACAAGAAGCAGTACGACCCGCGCGCCTACGGCAAGCTGGCTGAGAAGGGCATGGCCGATCGGGTCGTTCGCGGGTGCGAGGACCTGCGTTCAGCAGGAACCAAACTGAAGTAAGGGACCACCCACCCAAAGCCCCGGCCAACCGACCCAGCCCCAGCGCCAGCGCCAGCCCCAGCCCACCAACCTACGGCCGGTTTGGGCAGGTTGATGTCGCTCCGGACCCCGATTCGGGGTCGGGGAACGACATCTACCCGCCCGAACCCAACCTGGTTCCTGGCTGAGGGTGGGCTGGGCGTGGTTTGGGTGGCTCGCTGGTAGTGAGAGGGTTCGGACATGACCATTGGCGTAGATCTCCTCGGCGGCACCCCTCCCACCTTCCTCCCGGCCGACGACATCGTCGTGACGGCTCTCGCGAACGGCATCGACGCTCATGACGTCGTCCGCGACCACCCGACGAGCTCGCTCGCCTGGGCCGTCCTGGCCGATGAGGCGTGGGGCGACGGGCAGGTCATCGAGTCGTACGCCTTCGCCCGGGTCGGCTACCACCGCGGACTCGATGCCCTGCGCCGAAACGGCTGGAAGGGCCACGGGCCGGTCCCGTGGAGTCACGAGCCGAACCAGGGCTTCCTTCGCTGCCTTCGCTCCCTCGGCCGCGCCTCCGGCGCGATCGGCGAGTCCGACGAGGCCCAGCGCATCGAGGCATTCCTCGTCGACTGCGATCCGTCGATCCCCAGCACCTAGACCGTGGCTCGCACGATCGTCGTCGGCGGCGGCATCAGTGGCATCGCCTGCGCAGCAGCGCTCAACGACCGCGGCCATGCGGTGACCTTGCTGGACAAGGGCCGAGTCCTCGGGGGTCGCATGGCCTCTCGCCGGATCCGCGACTCCGGCACGCCATCCGATGGCCACGTCGTCGATATCGGCGCGTCCTACTTCACCGCGCAGGACGATCGTTTCCGCTCGGTCGTCGAGCGCCTCATGGGCCTCGGAATCGCGTGCGCCTGGACCGACACCTTCCACGTCGCGTCGTCCGACGGAATCAGGGGCGTCAAGACGGGTCCGGTTCGCTACACGTCCACGGGCGGCCTCCGGTCCATCGTCGAGCACCTCGCGGGCGAGCTGCCCGACACCGAGATCCTGTCCGCGCGCGATGCCGGGCCAATCTCCGTGGAGGACGGCGCACTGATGGTCGGCGGCGAAGGGGTTGACGCGGTTGCCGTGTGCATGCCGAGCCCGCAGGCACGCCAGCTCCTCGACTCGGGCTCACCCGCACTGGCAGCGGCACTGCTGGCCACCCACGAGGTGACATGGGAGCCCGTGATCGCTGTCACCGCGGTCTTCGACGAGGCAACCTGGCGCGAGTTCGACGGCATCTTCGTCAACGACGATCCGGTCATCACGTGGATCGCGAATGACGGCAGCCGCCGGGGCACGGGCGCGCCGGTGCTCGTCGCCCACGTGCAGCCGGTGCTGGCGGCCAGGCATCTGACCGATCCGCCGGCGGTGCTTCCGGCCGCGCTCGGTGCCCTGCAACGGGTGCTCGGCATCTCGGAGCACCCGAGCTGGGCCGATGCGAAGCGGTGGACCTACGCCAAGCCGATCACTGCCTCGCCGCAGCCCTTCTTCCTCGACCCCGTGATCGGACTCGGACTCGCAGGCGATGCGTGGTCCGATGGGCCGCGCGTGGAGACGGCCTGGCTCTCTGGTCACCTGCTCGGCGAGGCCCTTGCAGATCGGCACGAATCAGCCGCCACCCGCTAGTCGCGTCCGACGGGGTCCTCACGCCTGTAGCCTTTCCCCATGCCCGCAATCGTTCTCGTCGGGTCGCAGTGGGGCGATGAAGGCAAGGGCAAGGCGACCGATCTTCTCGGCGGTCGCGTTGACTACGTCGTTCGCTACCAAGGCGGCAACAACGCCGGCCACACCGTCGTCATCGGCGACCAGAAGTTCGCCCTCCATCTCCTGCCATCCGGCATCCTCACCCCGGAGGTCATCCCGGTCATCGGCAACGGGGTC
>WLOY01000199.1 GCA_009699015.1 Actinomycetota bacterium
AAAATGACACCCGCACCGATCCGATGCACGGACGTAAGATGTGCGCCGCTCTCCAGCACGCGACGAGCGGCACGCGGCCCATCCTGATCCGGGCCGAGGGCGATGTCGGGCACGGGGCGCGATCGATGTCGAAGTCGGTCGAGGAGGCAGCCGACACGCTCGCCTTCCTCGCTCGCTGGACGGGTCTGGAGTAGGACGTGGCGGGGATGCTGGCAATCGTCGCGACGCTGCACGTCGCTGCCGCGAAGGACGACGGTTGGTGGGTGACGCTCTGGGACTGGATCATCGGGACCCCCCTGCAGATCATCGCGACGCTCGTCATCGCCTACGTGATCCAGGCGACGCTCGGCTGGATCATCAGGAGAGTCGTCGTGCGCACCTCCGAGCGGGCGCGCCGCGATCGGCTTGAGCACGCCCGCAAGGCGACCCGAACCGCCGAGCTCTCCGTCATCCTCCTCACCCAGCGCACCGAGCAGCGGGCCGCTGCCATCGGCTCCCTCCTCAGCAGCATCATCACGATCACCGTCTGGGGCGTCGCGACCATCGTCATCCTCGAGGCGCTCAATGTCGATATCGCCCCGCTCCTCGCGAGTGCGGGCGTGATCGGGGTGATCCTCGGGTTCGGTGCCCAGACGCTCATCAAGGACTACCTGTCAGGCATCTTCATCATCCTGGAGGACCAGTTCGGCGTCGGCGACATCGTTGACGTGGGGCCGGTCGTGGGTACCGTGGAGGAGGTTTCCCTTCGCTACACGCGGCTGCGCGACATGTCGGGCGTCGTCTGGTACGTCCGCAACGGCGAGATCCTCCGGGTCGCAAACCGGTCGCAGGGCTGGACCCTCGCGATCGTCGACATTCCCGTCGACTACGACTCCGACCTCGACCGGGTTCGCGACCTCATCGAGAAGGTCGCGATCGACATGGACGAGGACCCGACCTACGACGACATGCTCCTGGGCCAGCCGGTGTTCGCGGGCGTCGAGTCGATGAGCGGCAATGCAGTGGTCGTGCGAGTGACGGCCAAGGCCGTGCCTGAGATGCAGCTCCAGCTCGTGCGCACGATCCGCGAGCGGATCAAGCTCTCCTTCGATCGAGCCGGCATCATCGTCCCGGTGCTGCCACCCCAGCAGATGACGCCGCCCGCCGAGCCCCGACGCTAATGACTAATTGCGGCCGTCCACTCCGGGACGTTGGTGGTGACTGGGGGTTGATACCCATGCGAGTCATGGGAGCCGTCGATGCAGTCGCGCCTTCAGTGCGTGTGGGCGATGGTTGCGACCCGGAAAGTGCTGGCGTCCTTTAATCAGGATTGAACGCTGGGCTCCTGAACTGGCATGAGCTAGGCGACAAGCCCTCCGGATGCATGCCTCGGCTTTTGGGCACAGACTCAGGGTATGAAACGTTGTCTGGTCACCGGAGCCACTGGGTACGTGGGCGGCCGGCTCGTTCGCGAGCTCCTGGCGAACGGCTATGGGGTGCGGGTGCTCGCGCGCTCGCCCGAGAAGGTGCGCGACTCCGCTTGGGCAGAGCAGGTCGAGATCGTGGCCGGCGATGCCGGTGATCCCGTCTCCACGGCCGAGGCCATGCGCGGCATCGACGTCGCCTACTACCTCCTCCATTCCCTGCAGGAGGGGCGAAACCTCGAGCAGGCCGAGCGCGAGATCGCCGAGAACTTCGCGACCGCCGCACGCGAGCAGGGTGTGAAGCGCATCGTCTACCTCGGCGGCCTCGCGCCGAACATCCCGATGGCGAAGATGTCGCCGCACATGCGCTCTCGCGTAGAGGTGGGACGAATCCTCCAGGCGTCAGGCGTGCCGACGATCGAGCTACGCGCGGCCGTCATCATCGGCTCAGGGTCCGCATCCTTCGAGATGATGCGCTACCTGACCGAGCGGCTACCAGCGATGATCACCCCCCGGTGGGTTCGAACGAAGACCCAGCCGATCGCCGTTCGCGACGTGCTGCGATACCTCGTTCTCGCCGCCGAGCTGCCTCCGGAGCTCAATCGGTCTTTCGACATCGGTGGACCGGAGGTCATGAGCTACCAGGAGATGATGCAGCGGTACGCCAAGGTGGCCGGGCTGCCGAGGCGCGTCATCCTTCCGATCAATCTGCTGTCGCCCCAGTTGTCGAGTCACTGGGTCAACCTCGTCACGCCTGTGCCCAAGGCGATCGCGAAGCCGCTCGTGCGCTCGCTCAGCCACCCGGCCACCTGCACCGAGAGTGACATCAAGGCGTGGATTCCCGATCCGCCCGAGGGTCTCATCAACTTTGACGAGGCAGTCGGGCTGGCCCTGACCCGGATCCAGGATGCCGAGGTCGCGACCCGCTGGTCGGGCGCCGCCATCCCAGGGCGTCCGTCTGACCCACTCCCCAGCGATCCACAATGGGCCGGCGGCACCCTGTACGAGGACATCCGGGTGCTGCATACGACCGCGTCGCCCGAGAATCTCTGGGCTGCCGTCGATTGCATTGGCGGCGACAACGGCTGGTATTCGGCGCGCCTGCTGTGGGAGGTCCGCGGGTTTATCGACCGGATGGCGGGGGGTGTGGGCCTGCGCCGGGGGCGCCGCGACCCCAACACCCTGCGTGTGGGCGAGGCTGTCGACTTTTGGCGGGTCGAGGAGCGCCTGCCCCCTGGCCTCATGCGGCTCCGTGCCGAGATGAAGATGCCTGGCCGAGCGTGGCTCGAGTTCGTTGTCGAGTCGGACGAGGCCGGCGGCGCGACGCTGCGGCAGCGCGCTGTCTACTGGCCGCGCAGCTTCGCCGGTCACGCCTACTGGTGGTCGGTCGCGCCATTCCACGCCTTCGTCTTCCCGCCGATGGCTCAGCACATCGTGGAGCGGGCCGAGGCCCGGGAATTGGCATCGGGCAGAATCGGGTCGTGACCGACTCCAGCGCCCCGGCAGGTCCAACCCCCTATGAGCAGTTCGGGGGCCATGAGTTCTTCGTACGCCTCGTGCGTGCCTTCTACGTCCGGGTGGCGGTCGACCCGGTCATGCGACCGATGTACCCCGACCAGGACCTCGGACCCGCCGAGGATCGGCTGCGGCTATTCCTCGAGCAGTACTGGGGCGGGCCCACCACCTACAGCGACGAGCGGGGGCATCCGAGGCTGCGCATGCGCCACGCCGACTTCGCGATCGATGCAGTCGCCCGGGAGCACTGGCTCGCCCATATGCACGATGCACTCCTCGAGCAAGGCCTTCCGCAGGAGGATGCAGTGACCCTGTGGAACTACTTCGTGGGCGCAGCGCATGCGATGCAGAACATCCCCGACGAGCTGCCTCCCGGTACGACTCCGGTCGCGCAAACGTAGGCACCTTTGGCCAGTGGTCGCGAAATCCTCAGATGATGAGGCGCAGGCGGGCCTTCGGCGATGTGCTTGCCGGCCTGGTGAAGATGCTGCCGCGCTGCGTCGTGAACCGCTTCCAGGGGCCCGATGTCGCCGCCGAGACTCGACTGCTGTCGTTCCCGAGCATGCCAAGCCGCTTTGACGCGTGAAGGACCCGCATGGGCAGCGCCGCCCACGCGGTGCGCTCCCAGATCTCGTCGGCGATGGACTGCTGGCCCGTCTCGCTCAGCCCGGCTGTCCGGGCAGTGAACTCCGCTACGGCCTCGGCGACGAGGGCCGTCAGGTCACTCGCGACACCTGCGATCGGCACCTGCCACCCGTCACTCGGCGGGAGGTGCGCAACCGACATCGCACTCGTCACGGGGACGGACGCGGCTGCGAGCCGCTCGAGTTCGAGGGGACGCGAGGACGCCGATGCCGACTCGAGTTCGGAGACGAGGGAAGAGATGGTGACGACGAGGTCGAGCGGCGTGCCGTCCGGCGACGACACGACCGCCGGAACCGCGAAGAACGCGAGCACATTGAGGGGCGGTGCGCTGTAGATGCCGAGCGCCGATGTGGTCGAGACCAGGCGCACGGGCAGCCGGGCATCCCAGATGAACTGCCGGCGGGTCACGGCGAGAAGCGAGCGCATCTCCTCCGGGCCGAGATCGATCCTGCTCTCAGACATGGGCTCCCGCTCGGTGCGGCTCGATCGCACGGTCGGCCTCGAGCGCCTCGGTGAGGAGCGCGCGGACATCCGGCGGTATCCGAGACGCCGACTTGGTCTCGGGGTTGAAGTAGGCCATGACGCTCAGGGCGTCAGCTGCGACCTCCCCGTCATCATCGAGGATCCGGTATGCGAACTGGTAGGAGGCGGCACCGATGGTGGGGATCCAGATCTCGACGGTGACGGGCTCGGCCTTGAGATAGAGCGGGCGTCGGTGGTTGATCTCCTGGCGGACGATCACATGGGTGAACCCGATGTGCGTCCCCGAGGTCACCTGGCGGATCACGTGGACCCGCGCCTCCTGCAGGTAGTCGTGGAACACGACATTGTTCACGTGCCCGAGCAGGTCGATATCGCTGAACCGGCGTTGCACGGGAACGCGGAAGATGGTCACGAATCAGTCCCGGGTGAGCTTGCGGTAGGTCGCGCGATGCGGGCGCGCGGCCTCGGCTCCGAGTCGCTCGACCTTGTTCTTCTCGTAGCTGTCGAAGTTGCCCTCGAACCAGAACCACTCGGAGTCGCCCTCGTAGGCGAGGATGTGGGTCGCGACGCGATCGAGGAACCAGCGATCATGCGAGGTGATGACAGCGCAGCCGGGGAACTCGAGCAGCGCGTTCTCCAGGGAGCCGAGGGTCTCGACGTCGAGGTCGTTTGTCGGCTCATCGAGCAACAGCAGGTTGCCGCCCATCTTCAAGGTGAGCGCGAGGTTGAGCCGGTTGCGCTCCCCGCCTGAGAGCACGCCGGCGGCCTTCTGCTGATCGGGGCCCTTGAACCCGAACACCGAGACGTATGCGCGTGAGGGGAGTTCGACGTTGCCGACCTTGATCCAGTCGAGGCCGTCGGAGACCACCTCCCACACGTTCTTGGTCGGGTCGAGACCGGAACGCGACTGATCGACGTACGAGAGCAGGACCGTTTCACCGATTTTCAGATCGCCAGCAGTGGGTAGATCATCCTTGTCGTCGGTCCGGCCCTCCGCCGCGGCAACGATCATCTTGAACAGGGTGGTCTTGCCGACGCCGTTCGGTCCGATGACCCCGACGATGCCGTTGCGCGGCAGCGTGAAACTGAGGTTGTCGAGGAGGAGACGGTCGCCGAACCCCTTCGTGAGGTGTGACGCCTCGACAACGACGCTGCCAAGTCGCGGGCCCGGGGGGATCTGGATCTCCTCCATGTCGAACTTGCGGGTCTTGTCGGCAGCCGCAGCCATCTCCTCGTAGCGGTCGAGGCGGGCGCGGCTCTTGGTCTGTCGTGCCTTGGCGTTCGAGCGGACCCACTGGAGCTCGTCCGTGAGGCGGCGCTGCAGCTTCACGTCCTTTTGGCCCTCGACCTTGAGTCGGGTGGCCTTGGTGTCGAGGTAGGTGGAGTAGTTGCCCTCGTAGGGGTAGGCGCGGCCGCGGTCGAGCTCGAGGATCCACTGGGCGACGTTGTCGAGGAAGTAGCGATCATGGGTGATGGCGATGACGGTGCCGGGGTACTTC
>WLOY01000002.1 GCA_009699015.1 Actinomycetota bacterium
CAAAGACCGAGTACGGCGTGCCCCGGGTCGTCGCGCGCGTCAACCACCCGAAGAACGAGTGGATGTTCGACGAGACGTGGGGTGTTGACGTCGCGGTGTCGACCCCACGCATGCTCTCGGCCCTCGTCGAGGAAGCGGTGAGCGTCGGCGATCTCGTCCGCCTGTTCACCTTCCGCCAGGGCGATGCCAACCTCGTCGAGATCACCCTCTCGACCGACTCACCCGTGGTCGGCCAGCGCGTCGGAGACCAGTCCTGGCCCACGGACACCGCACTCGTGGCAATCGTCAGAGGCCCGAGGGTCATCGCCCCGTCAGCTGATGACCCGCTCGAAGCGGGAGACGAATTGCTCTTCGTCGCCGCCCCGGACCAGGAGCCCGAACTCCAGCGAATGCTCGGTCACCTCTGAGCGTCAGGCCCGTCGATCTCCCGGCGCGCTGCCTGCTCGCGTTCTGCGCGCTTTCTCGACAGCACCGGGGCTAGCACGCGATACGTCCAGTATGCCGCCCCGAGGAAGAGCGGGTAGCCCATGACGATCTTCACGATTCCCTGGATCTCGACCCAGCCGGCGAGGTACATCGGCGTCTGGACGATGAGCCGGCTGAAGAACAGCACAACCCAGATCCAGGACGCTGCCGCGTAGACACGGCGCAGTGCGGGGTCGCGGCGCCATTTCGTGCCCTCGCCGGTGAGGAATCCCATGACGATGCCGAGCAGTGGCCAGCGAAGGATGATCGAGATGAGGAAGGCCGAGCCGTAGCCGAGGTTCGTGAGCATCCCGGGCAGGTAGATGTCCGATGCGTTGTCGTTGCGCGAGGCCCACCAAGCGGAGATCGCAAGACCGACGAACCCGGCGGCCACCTGCCCGAGCTTCTCCCGCCGGATGAGGCGCCAGATCACGATGATCATTCCGGCGATGATCGCCGCAATGATCGATGAGCGAAGGTTCTGCAATGTCACGATGAACGAGATGACGAACACTGCTGTCGGCAGGCCCGAGTCGATGATGCCCCGCCAGCCGCCGATCGCGCGTTCGAGGAGGAGTGACTCCGCTCGGATGTCTTGCTTGTTCTCGTGGGCCAGGTGCTCGTGCGCCGCCGGCCCATCTGATTCGTTCGGCCGTGCCGGATCGACCGGCTGGTCTGCGGACATGTCAGGCCACCATCGGCTTGAGCTCATAACGGGGGTTGTACACGACCGGCTCGCCCGCGACCTGGTTCAGCCGACCGGTGACGACGAGCCTGCGGCCCGCGCTGATGCCCAGGATCCGCCTGCGTCCGAGCCAGATGACCCGAATGCACCCGGTGCCGTCGTAGAGGTCGATTTCGAGGGATGGCAATTCAGTGCGCGGCCGGAAGGTGATAGACCGGACGGTTCCCGCAATGGTGACCGTATCGCCCGGGGAGCAATCGCAAATCCTGCCGCATTCCCGGCCTTCGCTCTCACGCTGGAGCTCGCTGGCCTCCTGATCGGCGCGGCTTGTCATCAGTCGGTCCCACAGTGCGATGCCCACGGACTCAGGTTACCCCTATCGGATCTCGGTCAGCTCCGGTCCTCGCTCGAATGGGTTGACCGGCGGACGGCCACCGGGCCCCGCCTGCTCGATGGCCTCGGGAAGCCGCATGGCGATGGGAGCCCCGACGGGCATGGCCTCGCCGCCGCGAACGACGACGAGACCGCGCACGATGCCTTCGAGCGCTGTCGCCTCCGGCCCGGGCCGGGCCGACTTGCCGAGGAAGACCGCCCGGAGGAACCAGCGCGGGCCCTCGGCGCCGACAAACCGCGCCGGCTGGAGGGTCGTGCCGCCATCGGATGGCTTGACCTGCGCCCGCAGTTCAACACCGAAGGGACCGTCAGCCTCCTCGACGAGGCCACCCGAGGCACTGATCGACTTCTTGATCTGCACGCGGACGTCGTCCCACATGCCACCTGATCGCGGCGCCGCATAGGGCTGCACCTGCACGGCCGAGCCGAGCATCGCGAGGGTCACCTGGACGATGTTCCCCGACTGCTCGTCCACCTGAACCTGCAGGTCCATGCCCTCGGTCGACGGAACGAGAAGCGCGCCGAGGTCAACGCGATCGACTCCGTCCCCGAAGTCGACATCCGATTCATCCCACGGGCCCTGTGCTTGCACATCATCGGTCACGGGACAACCGTACCGATGAACCCACCCGTGCTGCCAAAGCCGCCGCCGCCGCGGTGGGAGCCGGGCAGTTCGCTCACCTCAACCATGACCGCAGACTCGACCGAGGTGATGACGAGTTGGGCGATCCGGTCGCCGCGGGCGATCGAGAACGACGCAGCCGGGTCATGGTTCACGAGGATGACGCTGATCTCCCCGCGGTACCCGGCATCGATGGTCCCCGGGGCATTGAGGATCGTCACCCCGTGCCGGATCGCGATACCGCTTCGCGGGTGCACGAACGCCGCGAAACCCGGCCGCAGGGCGATCGCGATGCCGGTCGGCACCAGGCACCTGCCGCCCGGCTCGATGATCACATCGACGCGGCTTCGCAGGTCCATGCCCGCATCGCCTGGATGCTCGTAGGCCGGAAGCGGCAGCCCCGGGTCTAGTCGCTGCACGAGGACCTCGACCGGGCTCATGTGCCGCCTCCGAACCCTTCGCCGCTCATCACGGGTTCACCTCGACGTCATGGCCGCCGGTGCGCCACGCCGGCCCGCCACTCGCCCGATCGATGATGGCCCTGCCGATCTGCTCCGGATTGCCATGCTCCATGAAGTGCTCGATCGGGACGCGGATGAACAGCGCCGAAGCCGTGACGGCGACGAGCCCCTTGGAGCCCCCTAGTCGGCCGACCGCCGCCGTGAACACCTTGCGGCCGTGCACGCCGACGACCTCTGCATCGATGATGAGGGTCGATCCGACCGGGACCGGCCGCCTGAATTCGGTCTGAATCTTCGCGGTCACGACGGGATCGCCGAGCAGCCAATTCAAGGAGCCGAGCACCTCATCGAAGGCCACGGTGAGCAGGCCACCGTGCGCCAGGCCGGGCGCACCCTGATGGTGCTCGGTGACGGTGAAGGCCCCGGTCACCCGAAGGCCATCGCCCGCAGTGATGCGCATGTGGAGGCCGGTCGGATGATCGACGCCGCACCCGAAGCACCACCGGTAGTGCGAGGGGATGGCCTCGCCCGGGGCCGGGGCATGCGCAGGCCGATCCGGGAGGGTCGCACCGGGCGGAGGGGCGATCGCAGGCATGGGGCAGACCCTACCGAGGTCGCCCGCCCGCGGGCATCCAGATTACGGTGGTCCACGTGAAGCAGGCATCAGGGTTCCGCGAGCGACTCCTGCCCCGGTGGTGGGCTTTCGGCATTTCCCTTGCCCTCGTCTCGATGGTGGCGATCGCCTACGGAGCGGCCCTCGATCCCTGGTTCGGCTGGATCACGTTCGGATGCGGCGGCCTCGCCGTGTCATGGCTGCTGTGGATCGCCTCCCCCGTCATCGAGGTCACGGACACATCGCTCTTGGCAGGGCGCGCCAGACTCCCCCGCTCATCGATCGCCGGGGCCATCGAGCTCGACGGCCCGCAGGCGAAGGCCCACCGGGGGCCGACCGCGGATGCCCGCACCTTCGTCCTCCTGCGCCCATGGCGAGCGGCGACGGCCGTCCTCGTGACCCTCGACGATCCGAGCGACCCGCATCCGGCCTGGCTGCTCACGAGCAAGCACCCTGACCGACTCGTCCGGGCGCTACAGTGAGGACAGGCCGAAGTCGCACCGCACCGCGTGCGCACGAGCAATGGGAGCGATCGTGAACACCTCGGATGTGAAGCAGGTCCAGCCGGAGGAAGCAGAGCCCAGCCCGCTCCTTCACCTCGTGGCGCCGATCGTGGCGATCGGCGCAACCATGATCGTGCGCAAGGCCCTCAACGCCGGATACCGCAGGGCGACCGGCTCTGATGCCCCTGGACCGCGCGATCCCGGCGTGAGCATCGGTCGGATCCTCCTGTGGTCCGTCGTCACCGCAGCCGCCGCAACTGCCGTCGAGGTCGCCGTCTTCCGCATCACGAATCGCCCCACCCACACCGGCTGACCGCGGGCATCACTGCCACCGTGCTCCTAGGAGCACTCGAACCACCGCCCCGTGCTCCTAGGAGCACTCCGTGCACACTAAGCCGACGGCGTCCTCGTGGTCGAGTTGACTGCGGTGGTGCACGAGGAAGCACTTCGTACAAGTGAACTCGTCGGCCTGCCGTGGCAGCACCTCGACGGTGAGCCGCTCATCCGACAGGTCTGCCCCGGGCAACTCGAGGGTCTCGGCCAATTCCGCTTCGTCAACGTCGAGCATGGCGGACGACTTCTCAGCACGACGTGCCTTGAGGTCCTCGATGCTGTCCTCCGCCAGTTCCTCATCAGTCTTGCGGGGCGTGTCGTAGTCGGTTGCCATCGTGAGTTCCTCCCCAAGTGGTGACGTGCACATGCCGTGGAACGCAGAAGACGCGGGATGCATTCCCCCGCAACCCTTCCGCAGTCAACCCTTCCGCAGGCTCACCCACCGCGCGCCTGGCCAAGCACATGCCGTGACCGAAAATTGTGCACCATCCGGGGCGGCGTTGCACCGCGGCGGCGTACTAGCCTTCGGACATGCCCGTATACGCGCTTGGCGACAGGATTCCGGTCATCGACCCATCGGCATTCGTCCACCCCGACGCCGTCATCATCGGCGACGTCCGCATCGGGCCCGAGTCGAGCATCTGGCCGACAGCGGTGCTCCGCGGCGATCACGGCGCGATCAGGATCGGGGCCCAGACCTCGGTCCAGGACGGAACGATCATCCACTGCACGGCAGAGCACGACACCGTCGTCGGCGACCGCTGCGTCGTCGGGCACAACGTCCATCTCGAGGGGTGCACCGTGCTCGACGACTCTCTCATCGGATCGGGCTCGGTCGTCCTCCACGCCGTCACCATCGGACCCCATGCCCTCGTCGGGGCAAGTGCCCTCGTACCGGGCGGCATGACCGTCCCGCGCAACGCCCGTGCCCTCGGCGTCCCGGCGAAGGTCACCGAGCACGCAATCCCCGACAACGCATTCGCGGAGGCCGTCGCGATTTACGTCCACAACTCGCACTGGTACAACGCAGACCTCCGCAAGATCTCCTAGAGGGGCATCTCCCAATGGGGCAACTCCTAGGTCCCGGCCCCAACTGCACCCAGCGCTGAGCGAAGCTCGACGTCGATGCCGGGAACCGCGGCCACAAACGTGCCCTCGTAGGGATCCGCTGACCGCAACCCGCCGACCATCGCCCCGGCCTCCAGGGCGATGAGCCCGCCCGCCGCGATGTCCCACCTGTTGAGCCCCCGCTCATAGTGCCCGTCGATCCGGCCGCAGGCCAGCCAGCACAGGTCGACGACCGCCGCCCCGCCCCGACGGAAATCCCGCACGAGCGGCGCGAGTCCCAGCACCACTGCAGCCTGTTCCACCCGTCGCTCAGCTGAATACCCGAACCCGGTGGAGACGAGGGCATTCGCCAGGCTCGAGCACTCCCGGACTGCGATCGGCCGCGCACGATCACCCTGGATGCTCCATGCACCGCCTCCGCGAATGCCGATGTAGGCCTCGCCAAGCGCTGGCGCCACCACGACACCGATCTCGCTCTCCCCCTCCGCCTCGGCCGCGACCGACACCGCCCAGGACGGGATCCGATAGAGGTAATTCACTGTTCCGTCCAGCGGATCGACGACCCATCGCACGCCGGAGGTTCCCGGTCGCTCACCGCCCTCCTCGCCGAGGAGCCCGTCCGCTGGCCGGGCGCCCAGCAGTATCTCGATGAGCCGCGCCTCCGCCCCGCGGTCCATCTCGGTGACCGCATCGGTCGGCGATGATTTCGTGTCGACGACGAGGGCATCGGGGCGCTCGTCATGGAGGTACGCCGCTGCTGCGTTTGCCGCCTTCCATGCCAGGTCGAGCAGGCGATGCCGGGCGAGCAGGTCAGCGAGGGGAACGGGCGTCATGACGGCATTCTTCCGCCCGGCGGGAGGGCACTGTTCCGCCCGGCGGGAGGGCACTGTTCCGCCCGGCGGGAGGGCACTGTCCGGCACCCGCAGAGGCGAGGGAGTACCGTGCACATTCGTGCTCACCACATACCGCGAGGTCCTCCGCATCCCGGGTGCCTTCCGGTTCTCGGCCGCCGGATTCGTCGCGCGACTCCCACTGTCGATAATCGGCCTGGGGATCGTCGTCTACATCTCGGGCGTCACCGGCTCGTACGCCGTGGCCGGGCTCCTCGCGGCGGCCTTCCAGCTTCCGGCGGCGGGCTGCGCCCTGTGGACGAGCCGGCTCGTCGACCGCCACGGCCAGCACCGCGTCATCCCCATCCTCGTCACCGTCCACGCCATCGGGCTCATCGCGTTCATCCTCACCGTCGAGTCCGGGCTCCCTGTCATCGTCCAGGCCCTTGCGGTCGCCGTCGCCGGCGCGAGCCAACCGGCCATCGGCGCGATCGTGCGCGCACGCTGGGCGTACACGATCGGCCGACTCGGCCAGCAATCCTCGCCGATGCTCCGAAGCGCCTTCGCTGTCGAGAGCATCGTCGACGAACTCATCTTCACGATCGGGCCACTCCTCGTCGCCACCCTGGCCGTTCGCCTCTCGCTCGCCTCGCCCCTCGTGCTCGCGGCAGCCCTCACGGTCATCGGCGGCCTGCTCCTGTCTGCGCAACGGGCCACCGAGCCGCCCGCCTCATCGACCCTGCCCCGCGCAACCGAGCACCGCGGCTCCGCCATCAAGCTTCCGGGCCTGCTCCCCGTCGTCCTCGGAGCGATGGGCACCGGCTTCGTCTTCGGATCGTTCGAGGTTTCCGCGATCGCCTTCACCGTGCGCGCCGGCACGCCTGCCGCGGGTGGCTACGTCCTTGCGATCTGGGCCCTCGGATCCCTCGTCGGCGGCCTTTGGTTCGGCTCCCGCCACTGGCGAATCCGGCTGCCGACCCAGGCCATGCTCTGCTGCCTCGTCCTTGCCCTCGTCCTCATTCCCATGCCGTTCATCAGGTCGGTCCCGGCGCTCGCCATCGCAACCTTCATCTCCGGGGCGGCCGTCGCACCCGCACTCATCTCCGGCTTCACGCTCGCCGAACGCCTCGTCCCCGCGACCCTGCTCACCGAGGGGCTCACCTGGAGCAACTCGGGGCTGGCCCTCGGGTTCTCCGCCGGCACGGCGCTCGCCGGCATCGCCATCGACAGCTCCGGCACGACGATGGCGTTCGTCCTTCCCATCGCCGGCGCGGCCATGGCCGTCATCGTCTTTGCCTCCACTCGGCGGCTCCTCATCGCGTCCGTCCAGCCTTACCACGAGGGTCCGCCCGGAGCACCCCTCAACGCCGACCCCATCCCGGGCCCGGCACCCGGAGCCTTTCGCGACGACGCCCGCTGATGTCCCCCGGTTGAACGGCTAGAAGCGGTACGTTATGGGCGGTACGCAAGGGGCGTGCCACGCGCTCGGTGGACCCGGGTGCCGAAAATGGCTGGAGATCGTCCTGGAACCGCTGAGCCCCAAGGAGATTCAGGCGCGAGTTCGCGCCGGTTCCTCCGCGGAGGCAGTCGCAGCGGAGACGGGCTGGCCGCTCGACAAGGTGGAGCGCTACGCGGGCCCCCTACTCGCTGAGCGTGCCTACGTGGCGCAACTCGCACAGGCGGTAGAGGTCAGACGATCAGGCGGCACAGTGACCGGAGTAGGCGTCACGCTCGCAGACACCGTGGCCCGGGTGCTGTGGGACGAGGGAATGATCCGCGCTTCCGTCGCCTGGGATGCCCGGCGCCGCGATGACGGCAAGTGGATCGTGACGGCGTCATTCACCACCTCCCGCGGACCAGTCCAGGCCTCGTGGACCTATGACAATGCCGGACGAAACCTGCACCCCATCGACGAGGCCGCCCGCCGGCTCATGGGGGTTGGTTTCGAGCCAGTGGACGAGGTGCGAAGCCCGACCCCCGGATTGACATCGGTCCACGACGTCCAGGATGCCGGCACCCGTGCCGGTCCCAGCGAGGTTCGCCCCCACCTGGTGTCCCTGCCAACCGCACCCGAGCTCGACGCCGATCCCTTCTTCGACCGCGAGGCCGTCGAGAGCCGGCTCGAGCAGGAGGAGCGCCTCCTCGAGCAGGAGCGCCGCGAGTACGAGCTGCGCGAACATGAGCTTCGCGAGCAGCAGATACGTGAGCGCGAGCTTCGCGAGCACGAACTGAGAGAGCATCAGCGTCGTGAGCATGAACTGCGCGAGCACGAGCTGCGTGAGCACCAGCGTCGCGAGCAGGAACTGCGCGAGCGCGAGTTCGAGCTGCGCGAGCAGCAGGCCCGCGAGGTGCAGGCCCGTGAGCAGCAGACCCGCCAGTCGGCTTCGGACGCCGTCGAGTACCGCGGCGCGGCTCATCAGCCAACGGTCGCCCTCACGCGCGAGGAGCCCCCGAACTCAGGCGGCAAGCCGAAGCCCAAGCCGAAATCCCGGCGGGCGAGCGTGCCGAGCTGGGATGAGATCCTCTTCGGTGCGACGAGAGGCGACGAGAGCTAGTCGGTAGCGGTGGTGAACGGCAGGGTCTGCGATGACATGTGCTCCTGCCCGGCCGTCGCGGCCGTTCGTCTCGCCCGGTAGTGACGCCGGCACAGCACCTCGTAGGCCACGGCGCTCGACACGGCCGTTGCGCCGGTATCCCCCACCAACACCTGATCACCCTCCACGACCATCGACCCTGCGACGGTGCGAGCGTTGTGCGTTGCTCGGGCCCCGCACCAGCACAGTGCCTCGACCTGCAGCACCTGCACTCGGTCGGACAGTTCGACCAGCCGGCCCGATCCGGGGAACAGCCTGGTCCTGAAGTCGGTCATGATCCCGAACGCGTAGACATCGATGCGGAGGTCGTCGACAACCGCCGCGAGCTGCTCCACCTGCTCGGCGGAGTAGAACTGCGCCTCATCGCAGATGAGATAGTCGAGTGCGCCTCCTGCGGACAGCCTGTCGACGACGAACTGCCGGAAGTCGAGCTTGTCGGTCACCTCGATCGCGGGCACTTCAAGGCCGAGGCGGCTGGACAGGACCGAGTCCCCCGCGCGGTCGAGCCGGGTGAAGACGATCCCACGGCGACCCCGTGACGAGTGGTTATGGTCGGTCTGCAGCGCGAGTGTGGACTTTCCGCAGTCCATCGTCCCGGCGTAGAAGACAAGCTCCGCCACGCCCCCTCCTCCCATGCCGGTTCAGCCCGGTGCCTCACCGCGGAACATCACCGCAGGTATCTGCCACTCGGCGGCCGTGAGAGCGCCATGCTGGCCGATGAGCGACGATACGCGGGTGTCCCGACGGCTCGTCATCGAGGTGCTCCCCTGTGCCACCGCGACCACATCGCCGATCCGCTCGGCGAGTGCATCGTCCGTCGGTCCGTAGAGACCTTCGGCCACGATCTCGTCCCTCGTGAAGACGCGCGCATGCTCACCGAGGCGGGCCGCCCAACGCGCTGCGACATCGCCCACATGCATGGGCCGCGCGTAGACATGACGCACGCGAGGCTCGCCCGCGATCGTCAGGACGTCCGCGACGAGATCGGGATGGGATTCGATGGCGATCCGGCTCGAGGGCGGGCAGTTCACCATTCCGTGATCCGCCGTGACGAGCATGGCGCAGTCGCGCGGCAGGATGGACTGAAGGCCGGCAACGAGGTCGTCCGCGCGGCGCACTGCCTCGTGCCACGCCTTGCTGCCCACTCCGCTCGCGTGGCCGACACGATCGACCTCGGCCCAGTACACGTAGGTGAGCGTGCGACCCGTCCCGCTCGTCGCCGACTGAAGCGCCTGAACGCGCTGGGGGATGTCCTCGGCCGGCCGGTACTGCGCTCCTCGCAGGACGGCGCGCGTGAGCCCGGACTCGCCGTACGCGACCGGCCCGATACTCGAGACCGCGACACCCTGGCGTCCGACGACCTCGAAGATCGTCGGTTCGGGCTGCACCGCGATCGGGGACGTGGCGGCATCCCAGTGGAGTGGCGAAAGCACCTGCTCGGTCTCCGGCAGGAAGAACGAAGCGCCGACGAGGCCGTGCGCGCCGGGAAGGAGCCCGGTTCCCATCGACCCGAGCGCGGACGGGGTCGTGGTCGGAAAGACAGAGTCGATCGAACGACCGGGTGCCGCTGTCAGCGTCGGGGCATGCTCGCCATGCTCCTGGAGCAGTCGCCAGCCGAGTCCGTCGAGCAGGCAGATGACTGCGTGCTGGACGTCTCCGAAGCCGAGGGTGTCCGTGAAGCCGCGGACGCCCAGGCCAGCGGCCGCCGAGCCCAAGACGTCAACGAGTCCTGCCTGATGGGTCATGCTCCGGGACTGACGTGCCGCTAGCGCAGTCGCGCTGCGGTTGCCTGCGAGAGTGCCGACGCGAATGCAAGGGCCTGGCCCACGACTTCGGCCCCGTCGGCGACCTCCGAGACGCGCACCGACAGGTCGTCGTTGCTCGAGGTCCCGGTGTAGCCGTGGTCTGCGTCGCACTGGGGGTCGCCGCACGTAGCCGGTTCAAGATCGATCCGGCTCACCGCGCCCCAGCCGATCGTGATGACCACCTCGGCGGTCCGGCCGCCGGGCTCGTGCTTCGCGGGATCGCTCACCACACGGGTCACGACGACCGAGTCGACGCGTTCGAGCCGGACAGCCTCGGTGGAGGCGGTCGCGAAGGGGACGGGCGTTGTCTCGTCGATCCCGTGCTCGTCGGTGTGGCCGACGATGAGGCGGGTCGGCGTGAGGGCAAGGACGGTGACATGCCGGCGGAGCTCATCATGGTCGAAGGTCGCCTCATGATGGACGAGGTAGGACTTGAGCGGCTCGCCAGCCAAGGACGTGTTCAGTGCATCGGCAACCAGGTCCGGGTAGTACCCACTTCGCTGAATGTCGCCACGCAACTGCTCGTCAAGCTCTGCCATGCGCCCATCCTGTCACCTGCACCGGCGGGGGCACCGCCTACCATCGCCCAATCTCGCCCGGGCAGGGGTCCCTCCTCGTCCCGCGCTCCGTTCCCAGCGATTACGGTGGGGCCTGTGACCCAATTCATCCGAGTCGCCGACGAGGTCGCCACCGCCCTTGCGGAGTCCAGGCCCGTCGTCGCGCTCGAGTCAACGATCATCAGCCACGGCCTGCCCAGGCCGGAGAACCTGCGCGTCGCCATCGAGGTCGAGGACATCGTCCGGGCCGGCGGTGCCGTGCCAGCCACCATCGCGATGCTCTCCGGCGTCGTCCACGTCGGCCTGTCGCCAGACCTGCTCGAGCAGGTCGCCAATCGCGACGACGTCGTAAAGGTGTCGGTCCGCGACATCGCAACCGTGGCGGCTCGAGGCGGCAACGGCGCGACCACCGTCGCAGCGACAAGCCAGATCGCGGCCCGGGTGGGCATCGAGGTGTTCGCCACCGGCGGCCTCGGAGGCGTCCATCGCGAAGCCCGCGAGAGCTGGGACGAGTCCGCCGACCTCACGACCATGGGCACGACGCCCATGACGATCATCTGCGCCGGCGTGAAGTCCATCCTCGATGTCGGCGCCACCCTCGAGCGCCTCGAGACCTTGAACGTCGGAGTGCTCGGCTACGGGACGAACGTCTTCCCGGGCTTCTACCTGAGCGACAGCGGCCACCTGGTCGACTGGGCGGTGTCGACCCCGGACGAGGTCGCCGCGATCATGCACGCGCGTCGAGAGTTCGGCATCGAGTCTGCCCTCGTCGTCGCGTATCCCCTCGCCGAGTCCGATCAGCTCGACCCCGACCTGCACGACCGGGTACTGCACGAGGGGCTGCGGCTCGCGTCCGCCAGAAACATCGTCGGCAAGGGCGTCACGCCCTTCCTCCTCGATCATTTCCACCGGGCCACCCACGGCGCGAGCCTCATCGCCAATGAGCGCATCATCGTCCACAACGCCGACCTCGCCGCGCAGATCGCCGTCGCTCGGAGCGCACGCTCCGCATGACCGCGCGGTTCTTCCTCCTCGGCGACGTGATGGTCGACGTCACGGCGATCGTGGGCGAGCCGATCAACTACGCGAGCGACACCCCCGCCAAGGTGAGCATCCAGCCCGGCGGCGCAGCGGCCAACACTGCCCGCTGGCTCGCCCATGACGGACAGGACGCCACCCTCATCGGGGCCATCGGCAACGATCCGTTCGGAGCCCTCGTTAAGGCGGATCTCGAAGCGGTCAGGGTGAGCAGTGCGCTGGCGACGCTCGAGGGATCGCCCACCGGAGCCTGCATCATCATCGTCGATGAGCGAGGCGAGCGCACGATGCTGCCGGACCCCGGCGCAAACGCCCGACTCACCGTCGAAGACCTGCCCATCTCGTCCTTTCGGGTCGGCGACCACCTGCACCTGTCCGGGTACACCCTCCTGAACGCTGCCACCCGTGCCGTCGGGATGAGCGCCCTTCACCGGGCACGCGAGGCAGGCATGACCACCAGCCTCGACCCGGCATCGGCCGCCCCGCTCTCGCATGATCCCGCAGTACTCGACCCCGCACTCCTCGTCATCGACCTGCTCATCGCGAATGACGCAGAGGCATCGATCCTCACCGGAATCACCGACCCCGACCTCGCGCTAGCCTCACTCGCCGGACGGGTGCCCACCGTCGTCGTCAAGCGCGGGCATCTCGGCTCGATCGCCCAGCGCGCCGGGGTCCGGAGCCAGACCGATGCCGTCCCCGTCACGGTCGTCGACACCACCGGCGCCGGCGACGCCTTCGCCGCGGGGTTCCTACCGCCCTGGATTCTCGGACTGGACCTCGCACAGTGCCTCGGACGGGCATCGCTGTCCGCCGCGCGTGCGGTGGCCCGTGTCGGAGCAGGGCCCGGCTCCGCGTCCCCGGGACAATAGGCCCACCACCCCCACGGAAGGACCATCATGGCCAGGCGCTCCTCGCGGACCGCATCAGCGTCGCCCGGCGACGGCAGGATCGTCGATATCGACGTCTCAGACGAGATGCGATCCTCGTTCCTCGAGTACGCCTACTCGGTGATCTACGCGCGAGCGCTTCCCGATGCACGCGATGGACTCAAGCCGGTGCAGCGCCGGATCCTGTTCCAGATGGCGCAGATGGGCCTGCGTCCAGACCGCGGGCACGTGAAGAGCGCCCGCGTCGTGGGCGAGGTGATGGGCCGGCTCCACCCGCATGGCGACACCGCGATCTACGACGCCCTCGTGCGCATGGCGCAGTCCTTCTCCCTGCGCCTGCCCATGGTCGATGGCCACGGCAACTTCGGCTCGCCCGACGACGGCCCGGCGGCGATGCGCTACACCGAGGCCCGGCTCGCCGCCGCCGCCCTCAGCATGACCGCAAGCCTCGATGAGGACGTCGTCGACTTCAACCCGAACTACGACGGCCGCGAGACCGAGCCCGCCGTCCTCCCCGCAGCGATCCCCAACCTGCTTGTCAACGGCGCCGCAGGCATCGCCGTCGGCATGGCCACCAATCTCGTCCCGCACAACCTCGGCGAGGTCATCGGCGCAGCACGTCACCTCGTGAGGCACCCGGACGCCTCGCTCGCTGACGTCATGCGCTTCATCCCGGGGCCGGACCTCCCCGGCGGCGGAGTCATCATCGGCCTCGACGGAGTTCGCGACGCCTACGAGACCGGCCGCGGCACCTTCAAGGTCCGGGCGCGAACCCGGGTCGAGCAGGTCAGCCCCCGCCGCAGGGGCATCGTCGTGACCGAACTGCCGATGAGCGTCGGTCCCGAGAAGGTCACCGAGCGCATCAAGGACCTCGTGCTGAGCAAGAAGCTCCAGGGCATCGCCGACGTCATCGATCTCACCGACGGCGACTCAGGGCTCAACCTCGTCATCGAGGTGAAGAACGGGTTCCATCCGGAGGCGGTCCTGGAGTCGCTGTTCAAGCTGACCCCCCTCGAGGACCAGGTGAATATCAACGCTGTCGCCCTAGTCGACGGCCAGCCGCAGACCCTCGGCATCCTCCAGATGCTCCACGTGTTCCTCGGCCACCGGTTCGACGTCGTCCGGCGCCGCAGCACCTTCAGGCGCCAGAAGGCCATGGATCGGCTGCACCTCGTCGAGGGCCTCCTCATCGCCATCCTCGACATCGACGAGGTGATCCAGGTCATCCGCGAGTCCGATGATGCCCCCGCGGCCAAGGACCGTCTCATGACGATCTTCGACCTCAGCGACGCGCAGGCCAACTACATCCTCGACATGCCGCTTCGGCGCCTGACGAAGTTCTCCCGGCTCGAGCTCGAGAAGGAGTCCGACGTCCTCAAGCGCGAGATCGAGGAGCTCACCGCGATCCTCGACGACGACGGCATCCTGCGCAATGTCGTCTCCGACGAGCTCGCCGCCGTCGCCCAGCAGCACGCGACGCCGCGTCGCACCCTCCTGCTCGAGGGCAATGCGGCTCCGGTGAGCGCCGCCGTCCCCCTCGAGGTGCACGACGAGCCCTGCGTCGTCCTCATGTCGAGCACCGGGCTCCTCGCCCGCTGCTCCGATTCCGCCTTCGATCCGCTGGCGGAGGTCGCCCGCGCAGCGCACGACGTGATCGTGAGCTCAGCGCCCGCCACCACGAGGGGCGAGATCGGCCTCGTCACGACAGCGGGGCGAGTGCTGCGACTGTCGGTCCTCGACCTGCCGTCGATGCCCTCCGTCATGGGAATTCCGGCTCTTTCTGCCGGGGCCCCCATCGGCGCCTTCCTCGACCTGCCCGGCGATGAGCAGGTCCTGTGCCTCACCACCCTTGACGAAACCGGCGGCATCGCGCTCGCCACGGCGGGCGGGACCGTGAAGCGCGTGGTCGCCGACAGCCTCGGCAACAAGGACAGCTGGGAGATAGTCCGGCTCGACGAAGGCGACCGCGTCGTCGGCGCCGCCCGACTCGATGACATCGCCGCGAAGTCCGCCGAGCTCATCCTCGTCACCTCCGACGCGCAACTGCTCCGCTTCCCGGCGGCGTCCGTGCGACCGCAGGGCCGCGCCGCCCAGGGGATGGCGGGGATCAAGCTGAATCCCGGAGCCCGAGTAGTGTTCTTCGGCGCCTTCACCCCATCCGCTGACGCCATCGTCCTGACACTGTCCGGGTCCTCCTCCACCCTGCCCGGCATCGACGGCGGGAGCGTGAAGATCACGCCGCTCGCCGAGTACCCGGCCAAGGGCCGCGCAACCGGCGGGGTGCGATGCCATCGCTTCCGGTCGGGCGAGGACCTCATCACCCTCGCCTGGGTCGGCAATGGGCCGATCCGCGCGGCCAGCACCTCGGGTGTGCCTGCCGATCTCCCATCCGAGCCCGGCAAGAGGGACGCCGCGGGCATCCCCCTCACCAGCCCGGTGAGCTCGGTGGGCGGCCGACTGTGAGCCTGAGCTGCTCAGCCGGCTCGCTCGCCGCGGCGGAGCCGATGGCCGGCACCGCTCCCCTGGCCCATTCGTGGATCATCATCGAGCAGCCCGGTCCGTGGGGCCGCCAGGCGCTCACCGACAGTCGACTCGACCCGGAACTCGGGGCAGCACTGAAGGCGGCCTCCGCGGAGTCGGGAACCACCGTCCTCCTCGCCCGGCATCCGGACCGGCTCGAGAGGGACCTGCAGGGAGCCGATCCGCAAGGAGGCGATCTGCACGCGCGTGAGCCACTCGACCGCACCGATGGCGCGGTCCGCAACATCTGGGTCGCCCACACTGCGCCAGGCGACACCCGCATGCGCCACGGGGTTACCGGCGACCTGTCCCAGATCGGCTCCTGGGACTTGTCCGCGATCGCCCGGGGCAGCCTGCCGCCATTCGGCGTGTCCGTGAAGGACTCCATCCTGTTCATCTGCACCCACAGCGGGCGCGACCAGTGCTGCGCCGTGCACGGCCGCGCGCTGCTGGGGGCCGCTCTCGGCCGGCTCCCAGGTCATGAGCGGGCCACAGTCTGGGAGGTGAGCCATATCGGCGGCCATCGGTTCGCACCCACCGCCCTCAGCCTGCCCTCGGGCGCCGTCTACGGCCGGCTCGGCATCGACGATGTCCTTCGCATTCGCGAGGACGATGCCCGGCGCATCGTCTCCACCCTCAACTACCGCGGCCGGTCTTCCTTCCCCCAGCCGCTGCAGCTCGCCGAGATCGCCGTCCGAGACATCGCCGGCGTCCTTGATCGCGACGTCCTCGACGTGCTGCTCGTCCGCGATGGCCGGGCAATACCCGTCAAGCCGGGTGGGTCGCTGCCGGACACCACGGCCCTGCAGCTTGAAGTCCGCCACGTCGACGGGCGCGCGTGGCAGGTGACCGTGCGCCGCGAGGCCCTCGCCACCCGGCGTGCAGAGTCCTGCGGGGGCGAGGAGCTCGACGCCCTCGTCTGGCGCACCGCAGGGGTCAGCCAGGCGACCCGCTGGGCCTAGTCCGCTGAGGCCGCCAGCAGTGCACCGGTCTCATGAATGGTGGTCCTGGCCCGCCCCGCCGTTGCGCCGAGGGCTCGCTCCGCCGCATCGATCGACCTCCACCCAGCGGTCGACACGGCAGCGATGCCGCGGCTTGCCAGGAGGTCGTCGAACTCACGTGCGCTACCCGCACTCGCGCTCGGCAGGGCTCCTGACTCGGCGTCGGCCATGAGGGATGCGACGGTCGCGTTCGCGTCCTTCTTGTTCGTCCCGATGATGCCGGTCGGCCCGCGCTTGATCCACCCCGCCACGTATTCGCCCGGAACCGCCTTCCCGTCCCGCTCGACCCTGCCCTCGGCATTGGGGATGACACCGCGCTTCGCGTCGAAGGGCACGTCATCGAGGCCGGTGCCCCGGTATCCGACGCTTCGAACAACGAAGTCGGCGGCGATGATCGTGAGCTCGCCCGTGCCGGTGACTCCCCCGGACCCGTCGAGCGCCGTCCGCTCGACGACCACCTCGCGCACGCGATCGTCGCCGCGCAATTCGACCGGACGCGCGAGGAAGTGCACATGCACCCGGCGGCTGCGTCCGGCCGGCACCCTGGTCGACCACTCCTTGATCACCTCGACGTTCCTCGCGATGGCCTTGTCCGTCCTGATCACCTCGTCGCTCGCCGCGTCGAACGCAAGGTCCGCCGGATCAACGATGACGTCGGCATCGAGGAGCTCGCCGAGCTCGCGCAGTTCCTTCGTCGTGAAGGTTGCCTGCGCCGGGCCGCGTCGGCCGAGGAGGTGGATGTCCGTGATGCGCGAGGTCCCGAGGGTGTCGAGCACGTGCTGCGGCATGTCGGTGTCGTCGAGCTCAGCGACCGTCTTGGCGAGGACTCTCGTGACGTCGATCGCGACATTGCCGACCCCGACAACCGCCACCGAGGTGCTCGACGGGATGAGCCGTTCGAAGGTCGCCCTGTCCGCATCCGGGTGCCCGCAGTACCAGGCGACGAAATCCGTTGCGGCGACGCTGCCATCGAGGTCCTCGCCCTCGATCTCCAGCCGGCGATCGCGTGATGCGCCGTAGGTGAGGATGACGCCGTCGAAGTAGTCATGGAGCTCGGCGAGGGAGATGTCGCGGCCCACCTCGACGTTGCCGATGAAGCGCACGCCCGGCTTGTCGAGCACCTTGTCGAGGGTATCGCGCACCGAACGGATGCTCAGGTGGTCCGGCGCGACGCCGTAGCGCACGAGCCCGAACGGCACTGGAAGCCGGTCGATGACATCGACCGACACCTCGACATCGGACTGGCTCGCCAGGGCGTCTGCCGCATACATTCCTGATGGTCCCGAGCCGATAACCGCGATGCGCAGCGGACGTGTCATTCGTCACTCCTCGTGTCGTGATTGAAGCAGTCGTCGTTCAGGTGGAATACCGCGTAAATGTAGTGCCCCGCTCATCTGCCGCAGTTGCGAGGTGCGCAGGTTCACTCGATCGCTACCCTCCACGCACGTCAATGAGGGAGGGCTCCTGCCGTGCGTCCAGATCACGATGCTCGAGGGCCGAACCATCGGGCTGAAGCACGACCTCATCAAGGGGCTCACCGATGCAACGGCCGAGGCACTCGGCGGGGACCGGCGGGGACCCGGCGCGGATCAGGGTCGGGTTGGTGGTGAGTGGTGCGTGGTGCGTTGGATGGTCGAGCGGTCACGCGTCGACGGGGCGGATTGCCCCGGTGTGGACGTCGAAAATGACGCCGCCGACGACGAGCCCTGGCGGGAGGAGCGGGTGCGAGCGGATCCGGACGAGGTCGGTGCGCAGTGCCGCCTCCTGATCATCGACCGTGCGGAACTCGACGCTGCGGGTGTCGATGCCATGCTCCGCGAGGATGGCCGCGTGGATCTGCGATTCGGAGCCGCCGGCCATGCGGCAGTTCGTGTGCGGCATGACGAGAACCCGCGTGACCCCCAGGAGGTAGGTGGCCAGGATCAGCGTTCGCAGCATGTCGTCGGTCACCCGTGCGCCTGCGTTCCGCAGGATCTTCACGTCGCCCGGCTTCTTGCCGAGGACTCCGAGCGGGTCGATCCGCGAGTCCATGCAAGTGATGACGGCCAGACCGGAAGCGGCGGTTCCCGTGAGTCCCTCGTCAGCGAAGGACTTCACGTACTCGTCATTCGAGGTAAGCACGTCCTCGAACTCGTCCCTGGGAAACACTCCAAGTTCGTTCACGTTGAATATCGGCATTGATGAAGGCTAGCGGGAGGCCATCGCGGTCGCGATTGGGCCCGTTCGTGGCATTGGCGAGGATTCGTCAGGCGTCGATGCGATCGCGGTCCAGGCCCGACGCCCCTTCGACGATGAACTCCTTGCGCGGGGCGACATCGTTGCCCATGAGCAAGTCGAACACCTCACGGGCGGACTCGGCATCCCGCATCGTGATTCGCCGAAGGGTCCGATATGCAGGATCCATCGTTGTCTCGCGCAGTTGGGAGGCGTCCATCTCGCCGAGGCCCTTGTAGCGCTGCACTGGGTCCTTCACCTTCCGACCGCGCTTGTGCGCGTCGGCGAGAACGGCCTTCATCTCGGCATCGGAGTAGGTGTAGATCACCTCGTTGGCCTTGCTGCCTGCGTTGACGATCTCGACGCGGTGGAGCGGTGGCACGGCCGCGAAGACCCGGCCGGCGTCGAGCAGGGGCCGCAGGTAGGAGTGGATGAGCGTGAGGAGGAGGCATCGAATGTGAGCGCCGTCGACGTCAGCGTCCGACATCAAGATCACCTTGCCGTACCTGGCCTGATCGATTGCGAAGGAACGACCGGAACCCGCGCCGATCACCTGGATGATGGAAGCGCACTCCGCGTTCTTCAGCATGTCCGAGAGCGATGACTTCTGGACGTTGAGGATCTTGCCGCGAATCGGCAGCAGAGCCTGGTAATCCGAGCTTCGTGCGGTCTTGGCCGTGCCAAGCGCGCTATCGCCCTCGACGATGAACAGCTCACTTCGCTCGACCTCGTCGCTCCGGCAGTCGACGAGCTTCGCGGGCAGCGCGGAGGACTCGAGGGCGGTCTTGCGCCGCTGAGTATCGCGATGAGCGCGCGCCGACACCCTGGCGCGCATCCCGTTCGCGATCTTGTCCAAGACGGCCTTTGTCGCCGCCTTGTCGCCGCGGGGCGGCGACGCGAACCAGGAGGCGAGTTCCTTGGCCACCACGTTTCCGACGATGCGCGACGCCGCCGGCGTGCCGAGCACCTCCTTCGTCTGCCCTTCGAACTGCGGCTCGGCCAGCCTGATCGTGACGACGGCGGTCATTCCCTCGAGGCAGTCGTCCTTCGAGACGTTGTCCTCGCTGGCACGCAGCACCTTCGCTGCCCGGAGCTGATCATTGAGCACCTTGACGAGGGATCGCTCGAAACCGGCGATGTGGGTTCCGCCCTTCGGTGTCGCAATGACGTTGACGAATGATCGGATGTTGCTGTCGTAGCCGGTGTCCCAGCGCAGGGCGATGTCGACGCCCAGCTCACGATCGACCTCCTCGGGGGTCATGTGTCCCTTGTCGTCGAGGACCGGGACTGTCTCGTGGAAGTGGCCGCTGCCCTGGAGCCGGATCACCGGGGAGACGGCTTCCCCGCTCGAGATCGCCTCGACGTACTCGCCGATGCCTCCCTTGTGCTGGAAGGTCTCCTCGAGCAGATCGGCGGCATCGCGGTTGTCGTGGATGGAGATCGTGAGCCCCGGGACAAGGAAGGTGCTCTGGACGGCGCGCTCGCGCAGGGCCTCGCGGTCGTAGGCCGCATCCTTGGTGAAGACCTGCTTGTCGGCCCACCAGCGGACCCTGGTCCCGGTGCGCGTGCGCGGGCAGGTGCCGCAGATCGTCAGTCCGCCCTTCTTGGTGAAGTCGGCCAACTCGTCGAGCCCATCGAACATGCCTGGGACCCCACGGCGGAAGGACATCCCGTGCACCTTTCCCCCGCGGTCCACCTCGACGTCAAGACGGCTGGACAGCGCGTTCACGACGGAGGCTCCCACCCCGTGCAGGCCCCCGGACGCGTTGTAGGAACCCCCGCCGAACTTGCCGCCCGCGTGGAGCTTGGTGAGCACCACCTCGACGCCGGTCAGCTTCGTCTTCTTCTCGATGTCAACGGGGATACCGCGGCCGTTATCGGCCACCTCGGCGGAACCGTCGGGGTGCAGGGTGATGATGATCTTCGAGCAGTGGCCGCCGAGGGCCTCGTCGACGGAATTGTCGACGATCTCCCACAGGCAGTGCATGAGCCCCCGGCCGTCATTTGACCCGATGTACATGCCGGGGCGCTTTCGCACCGCCTCGAGGCCCTCGAGAACAGCAAGATTCTTCGCCGAGTATCCCTCGGCCGAATCCTTCTTCGCGCTCGTGGACGAGACGGCACGGGGGGACCGAGCGGGGGTCGTGGCCATGCCGTCAACCTATCGACCGGCACTGACACTGGCCCACGCCTAGGATTCGTGTCGCCAGATGTGTGAGTCCCCTCACATGATCGCGTTCGCTTTAGGTGAACCTTCCCGGCGCGCCGACACGGGAACAAGCCGGGGGTGGGACACTGTTGTACAGAACGAGGGTCACCAACCGGATGATCTCGATCGACAGCGGAGGTGCTCACGTCCATGACAACCACGATGACTGCGCCGGCACTTAGTACGACAGACCGATGCGACCGCTGCGCCGCACAGGCGTACGTTCGCGTCGTGCTCCCCGGCGGCGTTGACCTGCTCTTCTGCGGCCATCACTGGACCCGCCACGAGCCGGTCCTTCGCGCCCAGGCTGTCGAGGTAGTCGACGAGACCCACCGGCTCACCGCGGTTCCCGCTTCAGACAATCGCTGAGGTACCGAACCCCTGATGTCACTCCTGCGTATCGAGGCTTCAGAGCACGTCACCACGCTCGTCATCTCAAATGCGCAGCAGCGCAATGCGCTGTCGAGCAGCCTGCTCCGCGAACTCATCGACGCCCTCATCTCCGCTGAGGCGAGGGCGACTCGCGCGATCATCATTCGTGCCGAGGCAGGCGTAACCACCTGGTCCGCAGGCCACGACATCAGCGAACTCCCCGCCAATGGAACCGATCCGCTCACCTGGTCCAATCCACTCGAGGAGCTCTTCCGGACCATCAGGCGGGCGCCCTTCCCTGTCATCGCCGCAGTCGAGGGCGGAGTCTGGGGCGGCGCATGCGATCTCGTCCTCACCTGCGATCTCGTCGTGGCGATGCGAACCGCCAGTTTCGCGATCACTCCCGTGAAACTCGGCGTTCCCTACAACACCGCAGGCGTCGCCCACTTCGTGAGCGGGCTGCCCCTGAACATCGCCAAGGAGATGTTCTTCACCGCGAATCCGCTCACCGCCGAGCAGATGGCGGCCTTCGGCGTCGTGAACAGGCTCGTCTCGAGCGAGCCGGAGCTCACGAGCGAGGCAGGCGTCCTGGCCACCCGCATCGCCTCGCTCGCACCCCTGGCGATTTGCGCGATCAAGGCCGAGATGAGCGCGCTCACCGATGCATCCCCGCTCACGAGCAGCACCTTCGAGCATCTCACCAGCCGCCGCAATGCCGCCTGGCGGAGCGACGACTACCGCGAGGGAATCGCGGCCTTCAACGAGCGCCGGACCCCGAACTTCACCGGGAAGTAGCCGTCCGACGCCCCCCTCGACTAGTCGAGGTAGTCGCGCAGCACCTGCGACCGCGAAGGGTGCCGAAGCTTCGACATCGTCTTGCTCTCGATCTGCCTGATCCGCTCACGCGTGACCCCGTACACCTTGCCGATCTCGTCGAGGGTCTTCGGCTGGCCGTCGGTGAGGCCGAATCGCATGCGGACCACCCCTGCCTCGCGGTCGGACAGGGTGTCGAGCACCGACTCGAGTTGCTCCTGCAGGAGGGTGAACGACACGGCATCTGACGGGACGATGGCCTCGGAGTCCTCGATAAGGTCGCCGAACTCGCTGTCGCCCTCCTCGCCAAGCGGCGTATGGAGCGAGATGGGCTCACGTCCGTACTTCTGCACCTCGACGACCTTCTCGGGCGTCATGTCGAGTTCCTTGGCCAGCTCCTCCGGCGTCGGCTCGCGGCCGAGATCCTGGAGCATCTGCCGCTGCACGCGCGCGAGTTTGTTGATGACCTCGACCATGTGGACGGGAATGCGAATCGTCCGCGCCTGATCGGCCATGGCCCGGGTGATCGCCTGCCTGATCCACCAGGTTGCGTAGGTCGAGAACTTGTAGCCCTTGGTGTAGTCGAACTTCTCGACGGCCCGGATGAGGCCGAGGTTGCCCTCTTGGATGAGGTCGAGGAAGAGCATGCCCCGGCCCGTGTAACGCTTGGCCAAGGACACGACAAGGCGCAGGTTTGCCTCGAGCAGGTGGTTCTTCGCCCGACGGCCGTCCTCTGCAATCCACTCGAGATCGCGCTGCATTTTCTTGTCGAGCTTCTTTTTCGGCTCGTTCAGCTTCTCCTCGGCGAACAGGCCCGCCTCAATGCGCTTGGCCAGTTCGACCTCCTGCTCCGCGTTGAGGAGCGGAACCTTGCCGATCTGCTTGAGGTAGTCCTTGACGGGATCTGCAGTTGCCCCCGCCACGGTGACCGTCTGCACGGGCTCGTCGGTATCGTCGACGTCGGAGATGGTGAAGCCCTGCTCCTCGGCTTCGACGGCCGGCTTCTCCTCCTCGACATCAGCCTCTGCCTCAACCTCTGCGATATCGACAGCGATATCCGCCTCGAGATCCTTCTCCAGCACCGCCACGGCCTCGAGCTCGGCCTCCGGCACATCATCAGCATCAATCGCGACGAGGCCGTCCTCGGTCTCGAGCACCTCGACGAAGACCTCTTCCGACGGCGCATCCGCTGAAGCCAGCGCACCAGCCGTCTTCTTCGCGGGGGCAGCCTTCTTCGCTCCAGCTTTCTTGGCCGCGGGAGCCGCCTTCTTCACCGGGGCTGCCTTCTTCGCCGCGGCTGCTTTCACCGGGGCTGCCTTCTTCTCCGCGGCTGCTTTCACCGGGGCTGCCTTCTTGGCCGCCGGAGTCGCCTTCTTCACGGTCGGTGCGCTGCCAGTGCTCTTCGCTGATGCCATTGACGCGTCGTTGCCCTTCTCACGGTTTCCCCACGACAAGAGCCCGTGTCAAGCCGGAAGGCTTGGACGGGCCGTGAGGAGCACTCTCATTGTGTCACTCGATCCATCGTCCTGTCGCGCCGGGGGGCTCCAGCGGTCACGGAACGAGTACCGCCCGCGCCTGGCCGACCATCAGGACGGCCCCGGCCGTCTGCGTCACGGGGAGGGAAACCTGAAATGGGCCGAGCTCGTCGATCATGTAGCTCGCACTCCAGGTCGTCGTCACGCGCACCTGCATCCGCCCCCCTCGGGAGTACGTGTGCGACACCGTGCGGTCAGGGTAGGTGCTCCCGGGAATTGACGTTCGAAGGGATGTCCCGTCGCCGAAATCCCAGTTCCAGCTCGGCCGTGGGTAGAGGGTCACGCTCACGCCGTTGATGACATGGTCGCTCGCAGGCAGCCCGGACGGCTGGGTGGAGTGGAAGATCACCGGCAGGTAGGGCAGCACGCCCTGTCGAGGCTGATGGGTAAGCCCTGTGGCCGGGATCGCCCGCTCGAATTCCTCCGAGACCGACGAACCGACCTCCGCGACGGTCACCGGGCCGCCCGGGGGAATGCACACCAGGCCGAGATCACGCCAGGTCGCTCCCCCGTCATCCGATAGCCACACGCGCAGCAACTGCGCTGAACGGGCGCAGCCACGGGTGACGCTCATGCAGGCGGCATGGGCGCCGTCGTCTGGAGAACCGGCGCAGGGATCTGCCAGCCGCCATCGGCAGCCGGCGCAGGTGGCCACGCGCTGCCGGGTCTCGCGACCGACCGTCCCGGGCAGGACCAAGCCGCCGGATCCGACGAAGCGATCGCCCGCATCGTCACCGACGACATCCACCGATGCCAGGCGCGAAGCCGCTGGATGACCCATGGGTGCCGCCGCTGCCGGTGCTGCGAACGGAATCATGGACGCGACGAGGGCCAGGATCCCGCCAAGCAGGGCCATCGCGGTCAGGTGGGCTGAGGGCGCGGCAGGTGCAGGTGACGGGGACTGCTGGGACGCATGGCGCATGCAGGCACGCTAGGCGCTCACCCTCCTCACTGCCCAGCCGACGGCAACGGCTGTGGATAACCAGGCGAGTCGGCGTCTGGACCTGCACGGTCACGAGGAGCGCGGCGTCTCCTCCACTTCGATGCCAGCCCGGAGCAAACCCCGCTCGAGGGACTCCACGACCGTCTCGACGACCTTGACTCGGGCATGCCGCTTGTCGTTCGCCTCGACCACGGTCCAGGGCGCGAACGAAGTATCCGTCCGCTCGAGCATCTCGGTCACCGCCGACTCGTACTCCGAGCGCTTCTCCCGATTGCGCCAGTCCTCCTCGGTGAGCTTCCATCGCTTCACGGGCTCCTGCTCCCTCGCGGTGAACCGTCGAAGTTGCTCGTCATGCGAGATGTGCATCCAGAACTTGACGAGGACCATGCCCTCGTCGGTCAGCATGCGCTCGAAGGACTTGATCTCGTCGTATGCGCGACGCCACTGGTCCTCGGTCGCGAAGCCCTCGACCCGCTCGACGAGCACCCGTCCGTACCAACTGCGGTCCAGGACGCCCATGCCGCCCCAGCCAGGCAGCTGGGGCCAGAACCGGGTGAGGAAGTGGTGCCGCTTCTCGTCGTAGGTCGGTGCCGCAATCGACACGACGCGTACATGCCGTGGATCGAGCGGCTCGACGACTCGCTTGATCGCGCCCCCCTTTCCTGACGCATCCCACCCTTCGAACACAAGGCACAGCGGCGGACCGAGGACTCCCGAGGCGTCGTAGATGCCACCGGCGAGCAATCGCAGGTACAGCAGGCGATCCTGGGCCGCGGAGAGCCTTCGCGCCTCCTCATCGCGGGAGAGCTTCTTGGTCAGGTCGAAGGTGTCGAGGAGTCCCATGGGACAGATACTGCACGATCGGCAGATGCTTGGTGGCGAACTGCCTCAGGCATCCGAGCGAGCAGCCCCTTCGACGGCAAGGTGGACGAAGCTGGCCACCTGATCGTCCTCGACGAGGAAACCGTCGTGCCCGTGCAGGCTGTGCACGATATGCAGCGCATCGGCCCCCGGTACGAGGTCGACGATTTGCTGCTGCTGCGCAACGGGAAAGAGCCGGTCCGAGTCGATCCCGACGACCGTCAGCGGGACCGTGATCGATCCGAGGGCCTTCTCGAGGCCGCCGCGACCTCGGCCGACGTCGAACAGGCTCATCGCGTCGGTGAGCGCGACGTAGGTGTTCGCATCGAATCGGCGCGCGAGCTTCTCTGCGTGGTGGTCGAGGTAGGAACCGATGGCGAACCGGCCGGAGCGCTTGCCCTGTGCCCAGTCGAAGGGGTCCTCGCCGGGCTGGGTGGTCCGCGCGAATCGCTCATTCAGCTCGGTGGCGCTTCGGTAGGTGAGGTGGGCGATGCGACGCGCGACGCCCATCCCGGCGTGGGGTCCCTCCCCGTCGGGCATGCCGTAGTAGTCGCCCCCGCGGAATCGCGGATCGGCATAGATGGCCGACAACTGCGTCTCGTGGGTACCGATCTGGTCGGCGTCGACGGCCGCCGTCGTGCCGAGGACGAGGCCGCCGCGCACCCGCCCCGGATGGCCGACGAGCCACTCGAGCACCCTCATCCCGCCGAGCGACGGGCCGAGCATGAGCGCCCACGAGTCGATGCCGAGTTCGTCGGCGACGCGGACCTCGATCTCGACCATGTCACCCACGGTGATCGTGGGGAATCGACTCCCCCACGGACGACCGGCGCCGTCGAGCGACGACGGTCCTGTCGTGCCCTGGCAGCCGCCGAGCACGTTCGCGCACACGACGAACCAGCGATCGGTGTCGATGGCGCGCCCTGGGCCGACGAGGCTGTCCCACCAGCCACCAGTCTTGTGACCGGCACCAGCCGGGCCGGCCACGTGGGAGTCGCCGGTCAGCGCATGGCAGACGTAGACGCCGTTGGACCGCTGCGCGTTCAGGGTCCCCCACGTCTCGTAGGCGACGCGCACGCTCGGGAACGTGAAGCCCGATTCGGTGGTGTAGGGGCCGAGGTCGAGGAACCGCCGCTCCCCCACCGGGTCTGCCTCCTGCCAGGCGGCGCTGGCAGGAGGCAGACCTTCGTAGGTGAGTTCACCGTACGACGAAGCCATGTGTTAGGCCTTCGTCGCCGCGAAGCCCGTCTCGAGGTCGGCAAGGATGTCCGCCTTGGCCTCGAGGCCGACCGCGAGGCGGACGAGGCCCGGGGTCACCCCCGATGCTGCCTGCTCCTCTGGCGTCAACTGCGAATGAGTCGTCGAGGCAGGGTGGATGACGAGACTGCGAACGTCGCCGATGTTCGCGACGTGGCTGTGGAGGACGAGGCCTTCGACGAACTTCTTGCCGGCCTCAAGCCCGCCGACGATCTCGAAGGACAGCACGCCGCCGGTGCCGCGAGGCGCGTACTTCTTGCCGAGCGCATGCCAAGGACTCGACGAGAGCCCGGCGTAGTTGACCGAGACGACCTCGGGACGAGCCTCGAGCCAGGTCGCCACCGCAAGGGCGTTGTCGACGTGGCGCTCCATCCGCAGCGAGAGCGTCTCCAGGCCCTGGGCGATGAGCCAGGCGTTGAACGGCGCCACAGCGGCGCCGAGATCCCGCAGGAGTTGCACCCGGGCCTTGAGGATGAACGCGAGGTTGACCCCGAACGCTCCGCCCACGCCGAGGTCCCGTGCATAGACGAGGCCGTGGTAGCTCGGGTCAGGGGTGTTGTAGTTCGGGAAGCGCTCCGGGTACTGGGCGTAGTCGAATGAGCCGCCGTCGACGATGACGCCAGCGACCGCGGTTCCGTGGCCGCCCATGTACTTGGTCGCCGAGTGGACGACGATGTCAGCACCCCACTCGAGGGGCCGGATGAGGAACGGGGTTGCCACGGTGTTGTCGATGATGAGCGGAACCCCGAGGGAATGCGCGACCTCCGCGACGGCCGCGATATCGAGCACATCGTTCTGCGGGTTGGAGATCGACTCCCCGTAGAAGGCCTTGGTGTTCGGTCGTGCCGCGGCGCGCCAGGACTCGGGATCGCCCGGATTCTCGACGAACGAAACCTCGATGCCGAACTTCGGCAGCGTGTAGTGGAAGAGGTTGTACGTGCCTCCGTAGAGCGACGGGCTCGAGACGACGTGATCGCCTGCCTCCGCGATGTTGAGGATCGCCAGGGTCTCGGCTGCCTGCCCGCTCGCGACGAGCAGCGCACCGACTCCGCCCTCGAGTGACGCAACGCGGTCCTCTACCGCCGCCTGGGTCGGATTCATGATGCGCGTGTAGATGTTGCCGAGTTCCTTCAGTGCGAACAGGTTGGCAGCGTGGTTCGTGTCATTGAAGGTGTACGAGGTTGTCTGGTAGATCGGCAGGGCCCGGGCGTTCGTGGCCGAGTCCGGGGATTGACCAGCGTGGATCTGCCGGGTTTCGAATGACCAGTCTTGTGACATGGGAGATGCCCTTCTCAATGCAAGGACGCCGAAACGACGTCGAACGGGTACGCCTTCACCGGGGCCCTGCGTGCGCAAGACCCGCGCTTGCCTCCGAGGAGGCCTGGTCTTCACCCGGAGCACCCCACCGCGGTGGAGGGTTGCCGGCCAGCTAGCCGGGGCTTTTCGCTGACACTCTTGACCTGCAAGGAATAGTAGCGGCTGTTCCCGCGCCTGCAACAGGGGGTCCGGCCTAGGCCGGCGGCGGGCTGTCCTGTGCTGCCGGCGGGCGCGCCCTGCACGCTTCGAGGGTGAGCCGGCCCATCACCTGCTGCCACGCCGATGGGGGCAGCCCTGCCGAGATCGACGTTCCTACGAGGATCGCGAGGGAGTACGCGGGATCGTCGTTGAGTGCGCGGTCAATGGCGATCGATGCCCGAGCGCCGTCCCCGAGCAGCCACGCGGCAAGCGCCGCGCACGTCGCAATCGGCGCAACATAGCCATTGGGAGCCAGTCGGAGCCCGATCAGGAGCCTGTCGAGGCAGCCGTAACGGTCGCTCGCGCCGTTGAGGTGCCACAGCAGCGTGTCCCGCACCCGCACGTCGCAAAGCCCGACGAGCAGCGTGACCGTATCTGCATCAGACAAGTCGCCCCCTTCGAAGACCAGTGACATGAGGCGATCCACCTGCTCATCGCGCCACGACTCGACGGCTGCGCTGCCGCCGTCACCGAGCGCGTCATCGAGCTCCTGCTCCCGATCGACGACGAGAGGCTCGATCCGTGCCACGCCGCTCGGATCGGGCTCGAGCACCGACACCAGGTCTGCCCTCGACGAAAGCGCCGAGACGCCCCTCACGGCAAACGATGCCGCAACGGCGTTTGCCACGACCGGGTCGACGGCCCGGCCGGCGGGCGGGCAGCACTCCTCCACGCACAGGTAGCTGCGGAATCGGCCGCCGCTCACCTCGAGGGCATCCCGAACGGCGACGTCCATGGCCGCAAGGACTCGCATGACCGCATCGACGAGTTCGCGCCTCGGCATCCGGGGCGCCCCGCCGCACTCGTTCCGCTGGCCAGGGGAGCCCTCCCGCCCGCCATCTTTGACGGTATGCCCAGCGCTACTGTCGGATGTTCCATCGCATGCGTCTTCGATGACCATGAGCACCGCCTCGTCCGGCTCGTGGTCCCTGAGGGGTTGCACGAGGATCCCCGCGAACTCCGCGAGGTGGACCCCATCGTCGGTCGCCGGCAGGTCGACTCGCTGGGTGAGGAGGAGTCGTCCCCCCTTCGTCCACACGACGACGAGGCTCTCCAACGGCTGGAAGCCAAGCAGGAAGGGCAGTGAAGCCACGAGCTCATCGGGGCCGGTCATCTCAAGCGTTGGCTGCGTCGTCATGAACGCACCCTCGCCGCAGCCGTTGCAGTTCGGAAAGCCGGCGTGGCAGCCTGTGGACGTCCATCCGGTTCTACGCCGGGCTGTGGACGAGACGCCTTTCATGCAGTTCCCAGGCATGCAAGAGCCCGGCCGCCGAAGGCTTCCCCTCCCGCGACGACCGGGCTCCCAAACTCTAGGGAATGGCGACCGTGGTCCCATGACGACACGCCGGAGCGCCGTCGAAGGGATCCGGCCGAAGAATCACGCGGGCTTGGCCGGCCCGGACTTCGCGAAGGCCCGGCCGGCCCGCCTCGTCCAGGCGAGCAGCGCGAGGATGCCGATGAGGATCTGCGGGACGTAGGACGATGCCCGCCAGACGAGGTCGGCCGCGGTTGCGTCGCCCTTCTCGGCGCCGAGCGAGATGAGGATCGAGATCATGAGCGCATCGACCGTACCGAGGCCGCCAGGCGTGATGGGGACCATGAGCATGACCTGGCTGATGGCGAAGGCTGCGAACGCCGCGAGAATCGACGTACCGGGCGAATCCCAGCCTTGCACGCCCCTGAGGGCGACGTACAGGATGAGGAACTGGGCGGCCGAGACGGCTACCTGCGCCGCCGTGATGGCAGCCCAGCGGCGCTTGAGGACTTCGTACATGTCGCCCCGAAATTTCACAATGGGCGCTACTGCATCGAGATCGTGGAGGGACTTGACCCGATTGCGGAGTGGTCCGATGGCCTTGTTGGTGAAGCGTCCGATCGAGAGCGCCAGCGGTTCGGACCTCATGACGAGTACGAAGACGACCACGGCGGCCACGAGGATGAGCAGGCCGACGATCCCCACCCACGTGTACTGGCTCGATCCGCCAACGGCCGCCAGGGCCACCACCCCGAGGATCGGGAAGCCGAGGCTGACGAAGGTGCTCCAGACTCCGACCGCGGTGATCGCGGCTGTCGCTGCGGTCGGCGCGATGCTGAAGGACGTGAGCATGCCGAACTGAACCGCGAGTCCGACTGCGCCACCCGCCGGCACTCCGTTGCTGATCGTGAAGGCGGCCTGGTTCACCTGCTGCGAGCGCCAGTAGTGCAGGCCCGGTGTCACCGCCATGAACGGCAGGCCGTAGGCGAGCAGGTACAGCACGACCATGACAACGATGAGCCCCATAGCAAGGGTTCCCATCGCTTGAAGGGCCGACCAGGCCTCTCCATAGTCACCGATCTGCGGGATCACCTTCCAGAAGATGAGCACCATGAACGCAAGTCCGATGCCGCCGAGGATGAGCGACTTCTTCTTGTCCAGCACCGGCGAGCCACTGCCCTGCCCCTGATCCATCGAGTTCGACATGAGCGAAGACTGCCATAGCGACCGAATGCCGGGGGCCAGTTCGACGCAGGTTCGAGGGGTTGGCAGTATTCAGGCTATGCGGCTTGATCACATGTCCTATGCCTGTACCTCCGGGGAACTCGCCGACGTCGTGCAGCGGATCGGATCCGACCTCGGCGCGACTTTCCAGGACGGCGGTCGCCACCCGCAGTTCGGGACGCGCAACTTCATCCTGCCGCTCGCGGGGGGGTGCTACGTCGAAGTCGTTTCCGCACTTGACCATCCCGCGGCCGAGAAGGCCCCGTTCGGCCAGGCCGTCTCGCGCCGGGCCTCCGATGGCGGGGGCTGGCTCTCCTGGGTTGTCGCGGTTGACGACATCGCCCCGCTGGAGTCGCGACTGGGTCGCGAGGCCCGAGCCGGGCACCGGATCCGCCCCGACGGGCACGATCTCAATTGGAAACAGATCGGTGTCCTCGACGTCATGGCCGACCCGCAACTGCCCTTCTTCGTCGAATGGGGCTGCGACACCACTGAGCACCCCTCAGCAGGGGCAGGGCCGGTTTCGGTCGACCGGATCGAGATCGCCGGCGACCCCGACACCATCAGCGCCTGGCTCGGCGAGCCGAAGGACCACCCGCTGGACGACATCGAGATCGACTGGGTCGATGCAGAGGATCCGGGGATTGTTGCCGTGTGGTTCCAGACACCGCAGGGATCCATCCGGATCGACTGACAGCGCACTGGCCCTTTCTCTCAATCCCCGGGAGCAGCGCAGCCGCTCAGGTGATCGTTCACGACGCCGCAGGCCTGCATCGCCGCGTACATGGTGGTCGGCCCGACCCACGCAAGGCCGATCGCCTTCAATCGAGCGCTTAGGTCGCGGGAGCCGTCGGTAGCCGAGGCAACGTCCGCTATGGATCTCGGACGCCTTGGGAGCGGGCTCGGGGCGAAGGACCAGAACAGGGCGTCGAGCGCACCGTCCCCTTCATCGTCCAGGAGGGAGACCACGGCGCGGGCGTTGCCGATCGTTGCCTCGATCTTCCTGCGGTTCCTCACGATTCCTGCATCGTCCATCAGCCGGTCCACGTCAGAGGAATTGAACTGCGCCACCGCCCGCGGATCGAACTGCGCGAATGCCGTGCGGAACGCAGGGCGCTTGCGCAGGATCGTGAGCCAGGAAAGGCCCGATTGGAATGCCTCGAGGCAGATTCGCTCGAATATCGCAGTGTCGCCCCGGACCGGCCGGCCCCACTCCTGGTCGTGATAGGTGACGTAGTCGGCAGACCCGGTGCACCACGGGCAGCGGGCAATCCCGTCTTCCCCGATGACGACTCCGCCGTCGGAAGGCAACTCCTGGGCCATCGACGGGACTAGCCTCGCGCGGACTCGCGCAGGTGGATGCCAAGCGACTCGACGATGAGCTCATGGTCGGCAACCTGCGGAAGGCCCGACACGCCGAACATTCCCACCATGCCCACTCCGGCGACCTTGACCGGCCACCCCCCGCCGTGAGCGGCGAACTCAGCCTCCGGCAGCCCGGTCGTCTCGTTGAACGTGCGGCCCTCCTCCTCGTGCGCCACGCGGACCGCGAGGGTCGACTCCTCGAATCGGGCGACCACGCGGAACTTCCGGCGCAGCCACTCGTCGTTGTCTGCGGTCGTCCCGGGAAGGGCCGCGCGATAGGCAACCCGCTGGCCGAGCACGACCTCGATGAGCACTGGCAGGCTCCGGTCGACGGCGATGCCGGTCGCAATGCGCCCCAGGCGCAGCGCATCAGCCAGCGAAAAGCCGGTGAGTTCGAGCGAATCAGCCTCATCTCGAAGTGCCGCCGAGGAGTATCCGCCGGTCGTTGCCGCCATGCCGGGCCCTATCTCGCCGAGTAGAAGCGGAGCTCGGTCGGCTCGCGCAGCATGTCTGCGACGGCCGCATTGCCCGCGACGACATGAGCCGCGCCCATGTGTGACTCCCAGTGGGCGCGTGTCGACCACTTCTCGAGCATGAGCCAGGTGTCGGGCTCGTCATCGCCCACGACCAGGTCGTAGAACTCGCAGCCCGCCTCTGCCCGGGTCGCCGCCATCATGTTGCGCAGCACTTCGATGACCTCTTCTGCTCGCTCGGCCCTCGGCTTGATCACGGCCACGAGATACAGCGGTTCCATGATCACTCCTGCTCAGTTGGGTCTTGCGCCGACGGCGTTGCGTGATCCTACCTGCGACGCACGATGAAGGGCCCGCGAAGGCTCAACGCACTCGGGCGTAGGCCCTCGCTCCGGTGCACCACTTGCACTTGAGCACCTGCGCTCGAACCCAGGTCCCTGCGGCGAGGGCCGGTGCAATCCGCACGCTGAATGCCCCCTTCGGGCCAACCTCGGGCACGGCCACGTTCGCCCACACGGAGGATCCCGGCTCCCGCACTGCGATGACGACAATTCCCCCGGCCGCGATGCCGTCTCGCGCGATGACCGCACTGCCGCTGGCAACGATCCTCGATCCGCTTCGGCTCAGCGAGAATCCGGTGATCGACGTCCTGGCCTGGGTGACGGTGAAGGCCATCGCCGGGAATTCCGCGACGTCGGTTGAGTCCGACCCGATGAAGCTGGCAGTGCCGGAGAGGACATAGGGCCCGGGGCCGTCGGCGGGGCAGACGTAGACGTAGTCGGTGTAGTTCCCGGTTGCCGGCTCGCTCCGAGCCAGGACGAACGAGTCGGCGTTCGAGACGGACGACCCGGGCCTGCGGACCGTCAGTTCACCAACGACGGTGACGTCGGGGCGTCGCTGCCATGCGATCTCCAGCGGAATGAACAGGCACTTGGCCTCAATGAACTGCTGGGGCGACCGGAGCGACAGGGTGACCGAGCCCAACGGGGAGGTCACTTGCGTCTCCCGGGTGACGTCGGTGGCCGGTGTCGCACCGGCGATGGAGGTGGAGCCGAAGCCTGCGAGCAGCAGGCCCAGCGCGACGATCACCGGGCGCGCGATGAGCACCGGGCGGTTCTCACTGCGCCGTCGCACTCGGACTCCCCTTCTCGCTTTTCGCCACGCGAGCCGCCGGCGGTCTCTCTGGGGCGCCTCGTCCCGCGCAATGCCTCTTCAGCCTACGTCAGCATGGGCGGCGTTCCCCCGGCCGCTGACCTCCCTGCGCGGCAGGCGACCCGAATTCGGGCGGGTTGATGTCGCCCTGTGCAGCGCAATCGGCTCATGACGCAGCATCGTCCCGCCCGCAAGACAATCAGGGACCGGTGAAACCGCATCAGGCTTTCGTGCGTCGTATGGTGCAAGAGGGTGCCGGACGAGGAGGGCGATCATGAACCGCAAGCAGGGCTCACCGGGTGCGCAGCGGGCAAGGCGATCAACCATGGTGGCGAGTGCGCTTCTCCTCGCCGTCGGCCTGCTGGCCGCTTGCAGCGGCGGATCCGCGCCAGCCGGGATGACCCCCGGCGTGCCGATGCCTGCCGATGCCGCAGTCACCACGGAATATGGACCAGAAGGGATCCCCGGGGAGGCCAACAAGGCGGCGGTCACGGCCGAGCAGCAGGTCATCCGGACGGCCTCGGTCTCGCTTCGCGTCGATGACGTGGCCGGGGCGGGCACGCAGATCGTTGCCCTGGTCACGGAGAGCAAGGGATTCATCCAGATGCGCGACCTCTCCAACTCCGGGGAAGCCACCTACCAGACGATCACCGCACGGGTCCCCGCTGACCGACTCGATGCCTTCCTCGCGGAGATCGCCCGCCTCGGCACGGTCGAGAACCTCTCCAGCCAGGCATCGGACGTCACGCAGCAGACCGTCGACCTCGAGGCTCGCATCGGTGCCCTCACGACCTCGGTCGAGCGGCTGCAGGAGCTGCTCGCCGCGACCGGGAACGTCGCCGACCTCGTGGCCGTCGAGACCGAGCTCGCGAATCGGCAGGCCGAACTCGACTCGCTCGTGTCCCAGCGCGACTACCTCGCCGATCAGGTCGCCTACTCCACGGTCACCGTGTCGCTTAGCCCCGTGGTCGAAGCCATCGGGGTGACGCCGCCTGGTTTCTGGTCGGGCCTCCAGAATGGCTGGACGACGCTCGCGACCCTCACCGGGGCGGCGATCACCGCGCTGGGCTTCCTCATCCCCTTCATCCTCCTGTCCGGCGTCATCGCGGTGCCGATCATCATCGCGGTCTCCGCGGCGAGCCGCCGGCGAAAGCGCGCCAGCCTCGCATCCACCGACGCACCCCCCTCGTCGACGGGTTCCAATCCGGGGGCAACCTGACGAATCCCGCCGTGAAATCGCTGGATTCTGCAGCTCGCCCCATGAGCCGGGACAAACCGCGGAAGGGGTCGTAAGTGTCCTGAGTGACGGGTGGTTCCAAGGAGCCGTCATGCCTCTGACAGACTCCGGTGCGCGAATGCCACCACCGCGGCCGAAGAAGGACATGTCCATGGGCTCCATCGAAGACGAGCAGGTCTTCATGGACGGCGCCTACGCCACCCTCGAGCGCCACATCGAGTATCTCGACGGCCGGGTCGCCCGCCTGAGAGCCGCCCCATCCGTCGGCACCGTCCAGGACGAGCTCGAGCGCCAGGCCCAGTTCGAGAACCTCATGCACCAGCTCAAGGCGGCCCGACTGGCGGGGGCTCGCCTGTGCTTCGGCCGGATCGACACCGCCGCTCATGACTCGTACCACATCGGCCGCGTCGGTCTCCGCGACGCCGACGGCGACCCGGTGCTCCTGGACTGGCGGGCCCCGAACGCGGCGGGCTTCTACCAGGCCACGACAGTCAATCCGATGGGCGTCACGCAGCGCCGGCGAATCATCACGAAGGACCGTACCGTCACGCACGTCGAGGACGAAGTGCTCGCAGACCCCACCTTCGCCTCCTCGGACACCGACGCCGCAGCCGCGGCGGTCGAGGCGCCCCGTGAGGGCCGGATGGGCGACATCATCGCGACGATCGCAGCCGACCAGGACGCGATCGTGCGGAGCCCGCTCGCCCAGATCACCGTCGTCGAGGGCGGTCCTGGCACAGGCAAGACGGTCGTTGCGCTCCATCGCGCAGCCTGGCTGCTCTACACCTTCAGGGAGAAGCTCGCGAAGGACGGCGTGCTCGTCATCGGGCCCTCGACGGCATTCCTGCACTACATCGAGCAGGTGCTCCCGAGCCTGGGCGAGACCGATGTCGTGCTCCTCACCCCCGGGCAGCTCTTCCCCGGCATCACGGCGACGCGGAGCGATCCTGCGGCCACTGCAGCGATCAAGGGCGACCTACGGATGACAGCCGTCATCGCCGCCGCCGTTGAGCACAGGCGACGGATCCCGGACCACGATGTCCCCATCACGCTCGACGACGGGTCGACGATCTCGATCACCGCGCGGCAGCTCGCCGATGCACGCAGGAGCGTTCCGAAGAACGCGTCATTCCATGGCGGTCGGGAACAGTTCCTCACCCGGGCCCTGGACTCCCTGGCCAGGGATCGCTGTCGCAGGAGGTCCGAGGACCCGAGTGACGAGGACAATCGCCACGACGCCCTCGTCGACATCATCGACGATCCCGCGGTCCGGCGAACCCTGAACCTCATGTGGCTGCCGATCAGCCCCGAGCGCCTCGTCCACCTCCTCCTCACCGACCCCGCGGCCCTCAAGCAGGCATCGAACGGCATCCTCACGGCCGCGGAGCGGCGGGCGCTGACCGCGGTGAACGAGTCGGACTGGAGCGTTGACGACGTGCCGCTCCTCGACGAGGCCGCGCACGTGCTCGGCGACTACGCACCACCAAGACCACGGCGGTCGGCCGAGTCCGACGACGGGATGTCGGAGCTGTCGGTGAGCGATCCCTTCGCGAGCGTCCTCACGACAACGGTCGCAGAGCGGGCGCTCGAGGATCGCGAATGGATCTACGGCCATGTCGTTGTCGATGAGGCGCAGGAGCTGTCGACGATGGCGTGGCACTGCGTCGCGCGGCGCTCAAGCCGCCGATCGATGACGATCGTGGGCGATCTGCAGCAGACAACCCACCCGGCAGGGGCACGGGACTGGGACGAGGCCCTTCGCGGCATCGGGGGAACCGTCAGCCTCCATACCCTCACCGTGACCTACCGCATCACGAAGCAGACTGCAGCGACCGCAGTCGAGTGGCTCACCCGGGCCGGCGGCCAGGCACCCCTGCTCCAGCCCATTCGCGACGGGGAGCCGGCCGACCTCATCACCTGCGCCGAGCCCGATCTCGCGGCGAGCATCCTCGCCTTCGTCGGCGATGCGGAGGGCCGGGCATGCGTCGTCCTCCCCGACCTCACCTACGCACGGCTGTCGCGGGAGCTCAGGGGCGTGAGCGATGAGTTCGGCAGCGGGGACGCTGCGTTGGACTCGCCGATCGCCGTGTTGACCGCGCGTGAGACGAAGGGACTCGAGTTCGACACGGTCATCGTGGTCGACCCGGACGCCATCAGCGCGCAGGCCGCCCGAGGCTCCGACATCTACGTCGCCTGCACGAGGGCGACCAAGCGCCTCGCGCTCGTGGCGTTCCTGCCGCCCGAACTGGGCTAGCGTGGCAGGCATGACCCCTCGGCAGCGTGCCCTCATGCCAGCGATCGCACTGGCCCTGATCGCCCTTCCCCTGTCCGCCTGCTCCTCCGAGCCGCAGGGATCGGGGGGCAATGCCATCGAATCCGTCCAGCCCTCCCCCACTTCGCCCCCGGTCGACCCGGTCGTCTCCTGGGCCGACGGCGTCTGCGGAGCAGCATTCGGCATCCGCGACAACGTCCGTGCGATCGGCGAGGACCTCGCCTTCGATCCTGTCTCGGCTGCCACCGCCGGGGATCAAATCCGGGCGAACCTCGATGCACGGAGCGAGGCGGTCGGCCGGGCGGTCGAGGACCTCGGCACGCAGATCGGCAAGGTTCCCGTCGATTCGACGCAGGCAGTGGCCCTCGCCACCGACTTCGAGGCCGAGTACGCCGCCCTCGAGCGGTCGATAGCCGAGGCTCGGACTGCGATCGAGGCTGTCACTTCGGCGGGCGACGTCATCACATTCGGCCTCAATGCCGCGGCAGCGATCGCATCCATCCGCACTGCGTCTGAGGCGACCGGGGCGCTCGCGACCACCATCGGCGAGGCCACCTCCGGCGCTCAGGGATCGGCATCCGACGCCTTCGCGTCCTCGTCGGTCTGCGTCGCGCTCACCAACGGCGACCCCATCCCCGCGGGCTGAGCCGCCAGCCTCCCTGAGCCTGCAGCAGATCTGAGCCACCTAGCCGATCGTGTAGGCGCGGAACACTGCGTAGCCGTTCCACTGCCCTTCGACCGCGGGCGCCGATGCGCGCACATTGCAGGAGCCGCCGCGCCGCACGAGGAGTCGAGTGGCTCCGCTGGCGGTGCGCACGACCTCGCATGAGCCCCGGCCCTTCGTGACACGCCAGGTGACGGTCTGCCCAGCGGTCGTGACGAGCCCCGGCTTCCCGAGCCGCACCCGACTCCCCGGGTTGAGCGAGCCGCTCGCGGGAGCATCCAGTGGCGCGGTCTGCCATCCGGGGGCGAGGAGGATCCGATAGGAATTGGCTGCTCCCCCGTAGCCATTGCCGGGCCGGGTCAGTGCGGTGAGGGTGCACGACCCGGCCCCGGACTGCGCCGTGATGCGGCCCCCTGCGAGGACGCAGGGCCCGGCCACCGCGAGCTGCACCGGCATCTGGGATTCCGATGCCGCGACGAGTGCCATGGACGTGCCGTTCATGAAGGTCACCGCCCCGCCGGGCGTCCACGCTCCGGCGGCACCTACCGGGTCGACGATGATCGAGTCCTCGCTCGCGGCCGAAGCCGGACCCGCTCCCAGGAAGGCCAAGAGGATGACGCCGGCGGCGGGGATCCATGCCCGGCGAAGGTCCCGCATGATGCCCCGCGACCTCAGCATGAAGGTAGCCTCTCGCACGCGCAGATCCCCTTTCGCAGATGACCGTGTTCGCAAGGACTTCAACATGGGTGCGGGGCCCCGCACCACCAATCCTAGGTTGCGGTGCGGGTCATTGGGAGTCCTCGGACGTAGGCTGCGTCCTCGTCCACTTCGTGGAGATCTCCCCCAGCCGCGACCCCTCCGGCCGCTCAGTCCGAGATGGCATGGTCGCCGGGAGGACGAGTGCCGCGACCGCGAGGAACGGCAGGAACGGGAAGACGTGCCGCCCGAAGTCCAGGCCATCGACGGCCCACACGGTGAAGAGGAAGGCGATGATCGGGACGAGTGCGATGCACAGGCCGATGACTGCCCGGAACGTGACTCGCGGGCGCACGCCGGCAAAGGCTGCGAGCAGTGCGCCCGCCACGAGCGCCGCGAGGATGAGCAGCCAGGGGCTGGGACCGGGCATGAGGAATCCGTCCACCTGCCTTGGAAAAGCCGTGTCCTGCGTCCAGCGCAGCAGGGTCAGGCCGGGCAGGTCTGCCGCGAATCCCGAGAGCGCCTGCGAGGGGATCTCGCGCACCCAGGTAGATGCGAGGGTCGCATCGGACGCGAACCAGAGGAATGCCTCCGGGCAGGCACTCGGAAGGGCGGTCTCCAGGGCCATGGTCGATGGCCACGGGGTCGGCCCGCTCAGCCCGGCCGTGACGAGTTCGCACTGCGGCATGCGCGCAAGGGCGTAGTCGCGAAATGAGGAGTCCTTCGCGACGAGGTTGTGCAGGGCGTATCGAAACGGCCAGCGATCGTGGTCAGCGACCTGCCACACCCGGTAGGCCGCGAACACGGCGAAGGGGACCATCGTCGTCATCGCTGCGAAGGCCGCCCTGCCGGACCGCTCGTATCTCCCCCACCACACGAGGATGACGATCTGCGCCATGACCAGCGCGAGCATCGCCTGAGGCCGGACGAGGGCCAAGATCGCGATCGTCGCAGCATTGGCGACGAGCGGACCTGCCTCGCCTCGCCTCGCCGTCGAGAGCCACACCACCGAGGCGAGCCAAAGGGTTGCCGCAGTGAACATGAGGCTCTCCGAGGCCAGGGCGAGGTGGCTCGACCAGAAGACGGGCATGAACGAGATGACGAGGACGCCGATCGCGATGAGCCAGCCGGTCCAGTGCCCCCGCATCCTGACGACCACGGCGAGGGCGAGGAGTGACGACGCTGCCGCAAACGCGAGCACCTGCACCCCCGCGATGAGCACGGGCTCATGGATCAGGGCGAACAGCAGTGCCGTGGCCACTCCGCCGTTCAAGGGTTCGAGAACTCCGGAGAAATCCAGCCACTGGGCCCCGTAGTAGCGGTAGGAGTCGTCCGTCATCACCGCAGGGGCACCCGACCAAGCCCATGCCGTGTATGCCGCGTAGGCGAGGGCCAGCAGCCCTGCGAGCCACCATGCACGTCGCGACATCGACATCGCCCCCCGGAGTGGGCCGGCAGATCAGCCGGCCGCCTTCTTGGGGAGATCCCGAAAGGCTAACCGCGACACCCGCTCGAACACGGATTTTGCGGTCGCACCTGCGGGCCCGCCGGCATCCAGAGACCTTCGGCACTCGCGAAGGCGCTCCCGATGGCCCAGCCTTTGGGCATGGGGAAATGGTGGGTGGCACTCCTTGCCGCCGCGACGGGCGTCATCTTGACCGGCGTTCAGACGGTCGAGCGAATAACCCTGCTCAACGATCCGTCAGCCGGACTCGTCTGCGACGTCAATGAGGTCCTGTCCTGCTCGCAAGTTCTCGACGCCTGGCAGTCGAGCGTGGTGCTCGGCATCCCGAATGCGTTCATCGGAGGCGCGATCTTCGCGGTCCTCGGATCCGCCGCGCTCTCGAGCATCCTGGGATCGACGCTCAGCCGGGCCTTCCTCCTCGCCATTTGGGCGCTCGCCCTCTTCTTCGGGGTCTTCGCCACCTGGTACATGCTCCAGACCGGGTTCGTGATCGGGGCACTATGCCTGTGGTGCATAGGCAACACCACCGCCGTGGGCCTCATCGGGGCAGTCCTCACGCACGCTGTCGCAAAGGCCGGGCATCTGGGTGCATGGGCCAGTACGGCCGCGGATGCCGGACTCGACGTCATGGTCTGGCTCGGTTGGTGGCTTGCGCTCGCCGCCCTCGTCGCCATCGCCCTCATCTGACGGGCCCGCGCCCGCGCCCGCCGCGAACTAGTTCGAGGAGTTGTAACGGCCCTGGGCGGCGCGGCTTCCATAACTGCTCAGGTCGAACAGCAGGCCGAGGACCACGACCGCCCAGCCCACGCCGGTCACCCCGCCTGCAGGCGACCATGCGAGGACGTAACCCAGTGCGGTCCACGGGAGCAACAGGACGCCGAGGAGCGGGAGCCAGAATCCACCGGCGAATGCCTCGGTGACCCGAGAGGTGAAGATCCATGCGTACAGGAACGCCAGCCGCGGGCCGAGGAACGCGAGGATGAAGACGAAGCAGCACATGACTGCACACTAAGCGACGACAAGGCCGGACGCCACGCTTCTTGCTCAAGGGTGTCGTGAGCGCCGTGGCACCAGTGCGATGATCCGTGACGTGACCGCAAACGCCTCGCTTGTCGACCTGCCCAATCGCCGCGTCGTTCGGCGGGCACCGAGCACCGTCGGGCTCATCGGCGCCGCCTTCGGCTATGCCGCCGCCCTCACTCCGTCGCTCCTCCCCCACGCCCTCACCTTCCTCCTCCTTCTCACAGCGCTCGGCACGCTGGCCGGCTACGCAATCGGGGCCACTGCCAGCTGGGCCGCGAACAAGATCCCGTGGGTGCGCCGCCACCATCCGAGGCGCTGGATCCAGTTCGCGATCGTCGCGGTGACCTGGCTGCCCGCACTCGTCTTCACCCCGGTTTCCGTCGGCTGGCAGGCCGAGCAGCAGAGCGCGCTGGACATGCCGTCAACCCTGCCCGGCACCGTGACGGTCGTCGCCGTCACCGCCGTGGTCGCGGCGCTGCTCCTCATCGCCGGACGCTCGATCCGACTCGCGACGAACAAGATCGCTGCCCTCCTCACCCGCCGCGGCCCCTTGCACGGCTGGGTCTCGCGTCGCCAGCCGAGCCATGTCCACCGATCGGTACTCGCCGTCCGGGTCGCCGTCGCAGGAGTCCTCATCGTCGCCGGGTTCGTCGCGATCCAGGTGGGCCTGGGCCTGCTCATCTCCTCCTATGACGCAGAGAACGCAGGCGCCTCCGGGCAGTCTCCCGCACGCGTGGGTGCCAACAGCGGCAGTCCCGACAGTCTCGCCCCATGGTCGACGCTGGGGCGGGAGGGCCGGTTCTACGTCTCCAATGCCATGGCCCCCGCCGCGATCGAGGCAGTGACCGAGGAGCCGGCCGAGGTTCCCGTACGCGTCTATGTCGGCATGCAGCAGGGCCAGACACCCGCCGAGCGCAGCGACCTCGCGGTCGCGGAACTCGATCGCGTTGGCGCCTGGGACCGCGAGTACCTCGCGATCATGGCCGCCACCGGCACCGGGTGGATCGACCCCGACGCCATCAACTCCATGGAGATCGTCACCGGGGGCGATGTCACGAGCGTGGCCGTCCAGTACTCGGCCGTTCCGAGCTGGATCGGCTTCGTCGTCGATCCCGAGACGACCCAGGTGCAGAACGACAGCACCGTGAACGCGATCCTCGCCGCCTGGCGAGCGAAGCCGGAGGGCGAGCGGCCCACGCTCATCTTGTTCGGAGAGTCCCTGGGCGCCTTCGGGAGCCAGGCCGCCTGGCCCGAGGGCTCGACCCCGGAGGAGGTCACCGCCGAGATCAAGCACATCGTCTGGATCGGGCCTCCCTCCCAGTCGCGGCTGTGGAAGCAGTGGCAGGCAGACCGCACGGCGGGCCCGATGTGGCAGCCAGTCATCGGTGACTCAGCCATCGCGCGCACGTACATCAGCGATGTCGAACTCGAGCAGGCCATCCCGAGCGAGGGACCCGTCATCACCTTCTCCGCCCACCCGAACGACCCGGTCGTCTACTGGAGCCCCGACCTGCTCCTGCAGAAGCCGGACTGGCTCGATCAACCGCTCGGCCCCGGGGTCGATCCGCACATGCGGTGGTTCCCGGTCATCACCTACCTGCAGGTGGGCATGGACCTCATCAGCGGCGGCGCGCCGCCGGAGGTCGGTCACAACTACGCTGCGGACGCCGGCCCGGCGATCGCCCTCACGGTCAATCCAGCGGGCTGGACGCCGGCCAAGACACAGTCGCTCGTCAAGGCGCTGCCGTCACTTCACTACGAAACGGGGTGACCTGCTCCGTCTTGGGGGCGGTACCGATGGACGAGTGAAAACGTCGAAGCCGCAGGCTGTTCGTGACGACGAACACCGAGCTGAAGGCCATCGCTGCACCGGCGATGAGGGGGTTGAGCAGTCCCGCTGCCGCCAGTGGGATCGCCGCGACGTTGTAGGCGAAGGCCCAGAACAGGTTGCCCTTGATCACGGCTAGTGTGCGCCGGGAGAGCCTTATGGAGTCGGCCGCTGACCTTAGGTCACCCCGAACGAGGGTGATGTCGCTCGCCTCGATTGCGACATCGGCCCCCGTTCCCATGGCCATCCCGAGGTCAGCCTGGGCCAGCGCAGCCGCATCATTCACGCCGTCGCCGACCATCGCGACGACGCGACCCTGCGCCTGAAGCATGCGCACGACATCGACCTTCGCAGCCGGGAGCACTCCGGCGATGACGTACGCGCCGTCGATTCCCAGCGCCGACGCGACCGCATGGGCGGTCCGCTCGTTGTCACCGGTGAGGAGGTAGGGCGTGAGCGAGAGCGCGCGCAGGGCATCGACGCCGGCCCGGCTCTCCGGCTTCAGGTCATCAGCAACGGCCATGACCGCGCGCACCCCGCCGCTCCAGCCGACCATGACCGCCGTCTGCCCGAGTCCCTGGGCGGAATCCTGCGCCGCCCGCATCGAGGCAGGGATCACGCAGCCATGCTGCTCGACGTAGGAAGCCTGCCCGACGCTCACCCGCAGGCCATCGACCATGCCGGTCGCTCCGAGCCCTGGCGTGCTCTCGAATCCGGTGACGCCCGGAAGCCCGCCGGCCTCGCTCGCGGCGGCCCCGGCGATCGCCTGGGCGACGGGATGCTCGGACGCCGCCTCGACACCACCGGCAAAGCGCAGGGCGTCTTCCCTCGCAGCGCCAGCTTCGGTGATGACGTCGATGAGCACCATGCGGCCCATCGTCACCGTGCCGGTCTTGTCCATGATGATCGTGTCGACGCGGCGGGTTGACTCCAGAATCTGCGGGCCCTTGATGAGGATGCCGAGTTGCGCGCCCCTCCCGGTGCCGACGAGGAGGGCGGTCGGGGTCGCGAGGCCAAGGGCGCACGGGCAGGCGATGATGAGGACGGCCACGGCCGCGGTGAACGCTTGGGCCGCGCCGGCACCGCTCATGAGCCATCCGGCCAGCGTGGCGAGCGCGAGGACGAGGACGACGGGCACGAATACTGTCGCGATGCGATCGGCGAGCCGCTGGACCGGGGCCTTGCCCGACTGCGCCGCGGTCACGAGCCGGGCGATCTGCGCGAGTGCGGTATCGGCGCCCACGCGAGTCGCGCGGACCACGAGTCGTCCGCCCGCGTTCACGGTGGCGCCGAAGACGTCGTCGCCGGGACCGACCTCGACCGGAACCGACTCGCCGGTGAGGAGCGACGTGTCGACAGCCGAGGCCCCCTCCTCGACAACGCCATCGGTGGCGACCTTCTCCCCGGGCCGGACGATGAACAGGTCGCCGACGACGAGGTCCCCGATCGGCAGGCGAACCTCGCCTCCGGATCGCAGGACGACCACCTCCTTGGCCCCGAGCCTGAGCAGGGCCTCGAGGGCGGCTCCTGACCGCGACTTCGCCCGAGCCTCAAGGTAGCGGCCGAGGAGGATGAGGGTCGTGACGCCAGCCGCGACCTCGAGGTAGATCATCGGCCCCGAGGTCGCCGATGACGTCCACTCGAAGGGCATGTGCATCCCGGGGACACCCGCTCCCCCGAGGAAGAGCGCCCACAACGACCAGGCGAATGCCGAGAGGACCCCGATGGAGATGAGCGTGTCCATCGTGACCGCGCCATGGCGGGCATTCATCACGGTGGCCCGATGGATCGGCCAGGCTCCCCACACGACCACGGGTGCGGCAAGGGTGAGGGACAGCCACTGCCAGAAGTCGAACTGGAGGAACGGCACCATGGCTAGGGCAACCACCGGCGCAGTGAGGGCAACGCAGATGAGGAGGCGTGACCGCAGTTCGCGCGCCGCTGCGCAGGCGGGTTCGCCCCCCGTGCCGTCCTGGGATTCCTCGGAGCCCGAGGTCGGCAGTCCGACGTTCTCGCCTTCGGGCGCTGGGAGCCGCGCGGAGTAGCCGGTGGCCTCGACCTGCTCGATGAGTTGGTCAGCGCTCACGGTGTCGGGCTCGAATTCGACCGTCGCGGTGCCGGTTGCGTAGTTGACCGAGGCGACGACCCCGGGCAGGCGATTCAGCTTGCGCTCGATCCTCATCGCGCAGGAGGCGCACGTCATTCCGCCGACGGCGATGTCGAGGTGTCGCATTCGCCCCTCCCCTTCGTGCTCGCGAACCGACGTCACACGAGCACGTAGCCGGCCTCGTCAACCGCGTCTGCCAGGGCCTGCCGAGAAGCATCTCCGGTGACCGTCAGCATCCCTTGCTCCAAGTCGACGATGGCATCGGATATTCCCGGCACCTTGCGCACCTCGGTCGTCACCGCCGCAACGCAGTGCTCGCAGGTCATTCCCTCGACAGCGTAGGTGCGGGTCGTCATGTCCGTCATTCTCCTCCCGATCGTTCCCCGGAGGCACCTGCCCGCGTGCGTGCACCTAAGGCACTCGCGTGCCCATGAGCGGCCGCAACCCGAGCGCTGCCCAAGGCGATTCTCCAATGAGCCCGCCCGCAGGCGTGATCGATGGCAGGCCGAGCATCCCGAGCGCGCTTGCGACCAACACATCGAGCACCGTCTCACGGGTCGACTCCGGCGACCGGTCGCCGCAGGCCCACCGATAGATGGCGAATTCCCTGCCCTCGACGTCGCCGTGTCCCCCACCCGGGACGAGGACCCCGAACACTCCGTCGCGCCGCGGACGCAGCCAGTCTGCGAGGCCGCCTTGTCGGTTGCACCGGCTCGGCTCGGCGCAGACATCGAACACCGGCAGATGCGCCACCTGCGACCAGGCTCCCGCAATGAGGCGGGTCGGGGACTCGACGCCATCCGCGTAGACGAGGCCCCGCATGTCGACGCCGCGGCCGATGAGCTCCGCGGCCATCCAGGTCCCGGCTGCGGCGCCGGCCGAGTGCCCGATCACGACCCAGCGCAGGGCTGGGTCGAGGCCAATCCCGTGGATCTCGTCGACAATGATCGCGAGGGCACTGGCGCGGCTCATTGCCGTGCGCGGCGAAAGCGCCCCGAGCCGCGGCCGGATGACCGTGAGCCCCTCATCGGCCAATCGATCGGTGAGCGCCTGCAGCCGTTCCGGGGAGCGGGTGAATCCGTGCACCAGGAGAACCGCGCCACGAGCAAGGGGCGCGCGGTCGATGACGATCCTCCCGTCAGACGACGTGGACATCACGCTGCGATGGTGCCATACCTGCCCCTTTGGCCATAGCCTTGGCGAATGACCGAGCCGACCTCCGCGCCTCACACGGCCCCGACGACACCCGCGGCGCCCGCAGCCAGCCGCCCCATGACCCTGCCGTTGAGCGTACGCACGACCACCGTGGCCCAGCGGGAGGCAGCCGGGCGCGCGGCACGCGACCGCCGTGCGAGGACGAGCATCGGGCAGTTCGCTCCCAGCCCCGACCGTGCCAATCCCGTCGCGCTCCTCGCCGGGCAGGAGCTCATCCGAGCCCAGCCGCTCCTGCCCTTGCGCCACGCCAGGATGTCGGTGTCACCGTTCACCTTCTACCGGGGCAGCGCCGGCATCATGACGGCCGACCTCGCATCGATGTCGAGCTCGGGCCTGGTGACCCAGCTCTGCGGCGACGCCCACCTTTCGAACTTCGGCATGTTCGCAGCCCCCGACCGCAGCCTCATCTTCGACATCAATGACTTCGACGAGACGAATCCCGGGCCTTTCGAGTGGGATGTCCTGCGGCTCGCAACCTCCTTCGTCCTCGCCGGTCGCGACCTCGATCTCCCGAACGACACGATCGCAGCGGCGGCCGAGGTCGCCGGTTCCGCCTACCGCACGCAGATGCAGGTCTACGCCGGCATGCCGGACCTCGGCATCTGGTACGACCGGGTGAGCGTCGAAATGCTGTCCGAGTGGGCTTCCGCACAGGGCGATTCGCGTACCCAGCGGATCATCACCCGAAGCGTGACGAAGGCCCGGACCCGTGATGCGTGGTCCGCCGTCTCCAAGCTGACGGAGGTCGTCGACGGCAAGCGTCAGTTCAAGGACCTCCCGCCGCTCCTCATGAGGATTCCCCTCGACGACTCGCTCATCACGCAGATCAACGACCTCTTCGTGCAGTACCGCACGACCCTGCCCCGCGATCGGCAGTCCTTGCTTCGCCGGTACCAGGTGCGCGACTTCGGACACAAGGTCGTGGGCGTCGGGAGCGTTGGCCTCCTCGCATTCGTCATCCTCCTCGAAGGCCGTGACGAGAACGACCTGCTCGTCCTGCAGGTGAAGCAGGCAGTGCAAAGCGTCCTCGAGCCTGTCACCGCGCCCTCGGTGTACGCCACGGGCGGCGAGCGGGTGGTCGTCGGGCAGCAGCTCATGCAGGCCGCATCAGATTCGTTCCTCGGATGGATCACCGGACCGGGGGGTCGCCAGTACTACGTACGCCAGCTACGCGACATGAAGTTCGCCCCGGATCCCTCGCGGTTCACGAGCGAGACCCTCACCTCTTATGCCAGCATCTGCGGACGCACCCTCGCGCGAGCTCACGCGAGGGCCGGGGATGCGGTGATGATCGGGTCGTACCTCGGCACGAGCACCAAGTTCGACCGAGCAGTCCGGGACTTCTCGCTCGCCTACGCAGATCAGGTCGCGGCGGACTACGTCGAGTACCGCGCCGGCATCGACAGCGGGGCCATCTCAGTCGCCGCAGACAGCGACACGTTCGACCACCGATTCGTGACGCAGCCGACGGGCGCCCTTGTCATGACCGGGCCCGTCCACGAATCAAGCCAGCCCACAGAACAGGTCGTGGCACCCCCTGTCGACGAGCAGGCACCGCCCCAGGGGAGCGCTACCTGACCACCGAAGCCGCTCGGTCAGCGAAGCCACTCAGCCCGCCCGGGCGATGATGCGCACGTAGTGCTTGATCTTGTCCCGGGCAACGAGCTTGATGCGGAACCGGCCATTGTTCTCGAATCGCAGTGCCGGCACCGAGGCGATCCCCTTGCGGCCGGACCGCACGGATCCGGCCGCGACCCAGCGGCCGTTGATCTTCACGAGGACCCGGTAGGAGGTTCGAGGCGTCAGGCTGCGAACACGAGCAGTGACGAGTCTGTTGAGCGGAGCCCGGGCAGTCTGCTTCGCGCCGAGCCGCGGCGTCGACGCAGCACTGGCGAGCATGACCTTCAGCCGGGTGTACTCACCCGAGCGGACGAGCCACACGCCACCACCGAGGTGAGTGCCATTGGTGGCCGGCGCGGCACCCTGGGGTCGCGTGACGACGACAGAGTAGGCCTTCGTGCGCTTGTCCGTCGCCGTGACGAGGACAGTAATGGTCGTGGGCCCGAACGCAAGGGGTATCGCTCCCGATGCAGCCCCGGCAGCCACCTCGGTGCCATTGACACGCACAGAGGACGAAGAGGCCGCCACCGTGGCGGTGACCGTCACTGCGGCGGTTGAGTCCAAGGCGGTGGCCGTGTAATCGGAGACCGCGGGGCTGAAGGCGGGGCTCAGCGTTCCATCGCTGACGCGAAGGCCGATGAGCTCAACCTCCGATGCGCGACGGACGGTGAGCGCGTACCGCTTCAAGGAGAGGTCCTGGGCCTTCACCACGATGGAGATATCGTTGTCACCCACTGCGAGGACCACCGCATCGGACGTACCGCCGGACGTGACCGCCTGGCCATTGACCTTCACCGTCGAGGACTCCGCGGAGACGGTGGGCGTGATCGTGATTCGCTCGGTCGTGAACGCAACCTCCGCCGTGTAGGCGTCGATCGCCTTGTCGAAAGCGGGGCTTACCTGACCGGCGCTCAGCTTGAGTGCCGCCAGATCCCTGTCAGCCGGCGTCGACCGCTGGACCGTGACCGTATACGTCCGCTGCGTCACGCCGTTTCCAGCGGTCACGACCGTCGTGAGGGTGTTCGTCCCCACGGTGAGCGCAACCGGAGCCGAGGCGGCTCCCGAGACGACGGCCGCGCCGTTCACCGTGACCGTTGCCCCCGGGGCAGCGGTCGGGGTCAGCGTGACGGACGGAGTCGTGTTCGTGACCACTGCCGTGTAGTTCAGGGTTCCTGAGTCGAATGCGGGCGTGAGGGTACCGGCGGATATAGCGAGGAGATCGAGCGAGGCGTCGGAGGACGCAGCGTGTGCCGGAGCCGGCTGGACCGCGAGGATCGCGGCGAGCGCAACGGCCGTGAACGTGAATATGCCGGATCGGCTCATGCGTAAGTTCTTCCCCATGACTACCACACGATCCAACTTATGCGTGGGCCAAAGATACTTGGGGCCTCCGACACGCCGATGATCGGTTTTTGTGATTCTCGCGATTTCACCTCGCCCTTAGTCCTGCATCTGCGAACATCGTCAGCACGCCTTAGTGCCCCCTCCCGTGAGCAGCTAGCCGAAATACGAAAGGGCCCGCCATGTTCAGCAGTCCACTCGCCGATGTCGACATCCCGGACGTCCCGCTCACCGACTACGTGCTCGCCCGAGCAGATGAACTCGGCGAAAAGCCAGCCCTCGTCGACGGCGCCTCGGGGCGCACGCTCACCTACGCCGGACTCGCGGCAGCCGTGCGATCCCTCGCCGGCGGACTCATCGCCGGCGGATTCCAAAAGGGCGACGTCGTTGCCCTCATGTCCCCGAACATCCCCGAGTTCGCGATCATCTTCCATGGCGTCGCCGCAGCCGGCGGCATCATCACGACGGTCAACCCGACCTACACCGAGCCCGAGATCCGCAAGCAGCTACTCGACTCAGGTGCAACGATCTTCGTTACGGTCGGCCCGCTCCTGCCCCTTGCCACCGCAGCCGCGGCCGGAACCCCGGTTCGCGGGATCTACGTGCTCGGCGAGACCGAGGGCGCCACGCCGGTAACGGCGCTGTTCGGGGCCCCGATCACGGCCCATGTGCCGGTTTCTTCCGGCGACCTCGTGGTGCTGCCGTATTCCTCGGGCACGACCGGCCTCAACAAGGGCGTCATGCTCACCCACCGCAACCTCATCGCGAACGTCGCGCAGGTGCTCTCGGCAGCGAATGTCCGCGAGGACGAGACCTTCATCGCCGTGCTGCCCTTCTTCCACATCTACGGGATGCAGGTGCTCATGAACACCGGCCTGCGGGCCGGCACGACCATCATCACGATGCCCCGGTTCGATCTCGAGGAGTTCCTGCGCCTTCACCAGGAGTACGGCGTGACGCGGTCCTTCGTCGCCCCGCCGATCGTCGTCGCCCTCGCCAAGCATCCGATCGTCGACAACTACGACCTGTCCAAGCTCGAGCAGGTGTTCTCCGGCGCTGCGCCGCTCTCGGCCGAGCTTTCGCTCGAGGCCGGCGCCCGCCTCGGGTGCGACATCGTGCAGGGATTCGGGATGACCGAGCTCTCGCCGGTCTCCCACCTCACGCCACCTGGCATGTTCAAGCCGGGCTCATGCGGCGTCACCGCCCCGAACACGCAGAGCCGCATCATCGACCCGGAGACCGGAGCGGATCTCGGGGTGGACCAAAGCGGCGAGCTGCTCGTACGCGGCCCTCAGGTGATGATCGGCTACCTGAACAACCCCGAGGCAACCCAGAGCACGATCGACGCCGATGGCTGGCTCCGCACCGGGGACATCGGCTACATCGACTCGGACGGTCACCTGTTCATCGTCGACCGGCTCAAGGAACTCATCAAGTACAACGGTTTCCAGGTGCCTCCCGCCGAACTCGAGGCGCTCCTCCTCACCCACCCTGCCGTCGCCGATGCCGCGGTCGTCGGGCGACCCGACGAGCAGTCCGGCGAGATCCCGATCGCCTACGTCGTGCTCCGTCAGGACGGCCAGGCCAGCGGCCAGGAGATCCAGGACTACGTGGCCGGGCAGGTCGCCCATTACAAGCAGATCCGGGAGGTCATCTTCATCGACACGATTCCCAAGTCCGCATCCGGGAAGATCCTGCGCCGCCTGCTGCCGCGCTGAGACGGCCCCGGCAAGAGTTGAGACGGCCCCGGTAAGAATGGGCTCATGACCATTCGAGTTGGGATCATCGGTACCGGCAACATCGGCACCTCGCACGCCGCAAATCTTGCGCGCGTCGTCTCAGGGTCGTCCGTCAGCGTCGTCTTCGACGCCGACGCCGCCCGGGCTCGCGAGGTGGCGGGCGATTTCGGTGCACGCGTCGCGCCGACCGTCATCGACGTCATCGAAGCCGATGACGTCGATGCCGTGCTCATCGCCTCGCCAGACGCCATGCATGCCGAGCAGGCGCTCATCGCAATCGCAGCCGGCAAGCCGATGCTGTGCGAGAAGCCCCTCGCCGTCGGCGACGTCAATGCGAGGAACGTCGTGGACGCCGAGGTCGCATTCGGCCGCCGGCTCATCCAGGTGGGCTTCATGCGGCGCTTCGACCCCGGATACAACCGCCTCAAGGCCGAGCTCACGGCGTCCGGCATCGGTGAGCCGCTCATCGTTCACAACGTCCACCGCAACACGTCGGCGCCCTATGGCCTGCGCACCGAGCAGACCCTCACGAACATGGTCACCCATGAATTCGACATCAATCGCTGGCTGATCGGCGAGGAGCTCACCTCGGTCATGGTGCTCCCCGGGAAGCGCGGCCCGCTCACCCCCGAGGGCGAGAGCGATCCGATCCTCGTCGTCCTGCAGTCGCAGACCGGTGTCCTCATCGAGGTCGAGGCGTTCTGCAACGCCCAGTACGGGTACGAGGTGCAGTGCCGCGTCACCGGATCCCGGGGGCAGGCCGTGATGGGCGATGGCGCGTGGGTGACACGGTCCGCCGATTTCGTCCGGGGGACCGAGCTCCCCGAGTTGTGGCTCGGCAGGTTCGCCGAGGCCTACCGGATGCAATTGCAGTCGTGGATCGACTCCCTGAAAAGTGGAGGGCCTCTGCTCGGCGCCAGCGCCTGGGATGGCTATGCCGCGGCCGTCATCTCAGACCGCGCAATCGAAGCCCACCGCACCGGCAGGCGGGTCGACATCGAGCTTCCGGCGAAGCCACCCCTGTACTGCTGAGGTGCTGGGGCGCGAAGGCCGGCCCGACCTACCATGCGCCGCAGTGGTCAATACCGCTCGGGGATGTGTCGTAGCGGCAGTTCCGGCTCCTGGTAGCCGTCGGGGAGCTGCCTCGCCGGCAGTCCTACGTCCCGGTCGGGCAGTGGCTCATATGGCACGCGGCTCAGGAGGTGACTGATGATGTTGAGCCTCGCCCGCTTCTTGTCGTCCGTGTGGGCGATGAACCAGGGAGCCCATGCATTGTCAGTGGCGGCGAACATCGCATCGCGAGCGCGTGAGTAGTCGAACCAACGGCTGTACGACAGCAGGTCCATGTCCGAGAGCTTCCAGACCTTGCGCGAATCGTCGATGCGGCTTTCGATCCGACGCATCTGCTCGTCTGGGCTCACCTCCAGCCAGTACTTCAGCAGGATGATCCCTGAGTCGACCATCGCCCGCTCCACCCCCGGCGCCATCATCAGGAACCGATCGGCCTGCTCCTCGGTGCAGAATCCCATGACCCGCTCGACCCCTGCCCGGTTGTACCAGCTGCGATCGAAGATCACCACCTCGCCGGCGGCAGGCAGGTGCGGCACGTACCGCTGCAGGTACATCTGCGATTTCTCCCGCTCGGTTGGGGCCGGCAGCGCCACGACCCTGAACACTCGTGGACTCACCCGTTCGACGATGCGCTTGATGGTGCCGCCCTTGCCTGCTGTGTCACGGCCCTCGAAGACGATGCAGACCTTGGCGCCCGCTGACCTGACCCACTCCTGCATCGCCACGAGCTCGGCCTGGAGCGTCGCTAGCTCGCTCTCGTAGGCCCTGCGACTCATCTTCCCGCTGCCTCCCGGGACCGCTGCGGCTGATGTCGTCCCCCGTTTGGACCCCTTCAGCGTCACCTCCGACCCACTCGGTGCTTCGGCGAGTCCGTGCCGACCCTTCTTCCGATCCCTCTTGTGCTGCCCCTTCTTGCCCTTTGCCATGGCTACCGCCTCCGGTCTCGGTTGGAACCCGCTGATGCACGTCGTCGTCGGACCCACTTGGCGGACTCGATCACGACCGGCAGCAGCATCGCCAGGCCAATGCAGGCCAGCCACTCCGAGCCGCTGAGCGGGACGGTGAGCAGCGCCCGCTGCAACCCCGGCAGTTCCGTTGCCAGGTAGAGCATGGCCACGGGGACCATCGAGATCGCCAGCGCCTTGAGGACGGGGGCGGTGAGGCCGCTCGTCGGATCGCGGCGGTTCGTCAGCGCGTTGAGCACGGTGCCCAGGCCCATGACGATGAACGCCATCGTCATCGAGGCGCTTGCCGAGTCAGCGCTCGGCTCGTCGGGCCCGAGCACCAGGGGGACCATCGCTGCCACGAACAGGACCAGCGCGTAGACGATCCAGAACGTGATGGCGGCTCGATTGGTGATCGGCACCCTCGGATCCCTGGGCGGACGGCTCATGACGTCGGGGTCGCCGGGATCGACCGCAATGACGACGACGCCGGCCGCCGTCACGAAGAACAGGAGGAAGAGCACCATGGACGGGGTCAGGGCGACCCCATCGTTCACATCGAACGCCGTCGCCGCGACGAACAGCATCACGAGGGCGAGCAGCTGTGTCATCTGGAACCGGACGTATGACACGACCTTCGCGTAGACCCGGCGACCGAGCTCGACGGCGTGGACAAGCGTGCCGAAATTGTCGTCGGTGAGGATCATGCGGGCAGCCTGCTTCGTGACCTCGCTGCCGCTGCCCATCGCGACGCCCATGTCGGCCTGCTTGAGGGCCGCCGCGTCATTCACCGCGTCGCCCGTCATGGCGACCACGAGTCCCTGCTGCTGCATCACCCGGGCCAGCCGCAACTTGTCCTCCGGCGAGACCCGGCCGAAGACGTGCAACTGGGGCAGCCGCGCAGCAAGCTCCTCATCCGACATGGCGTCGAGCTCAGTGCCGCTGATGGCCCCCGGACCCAGCCCGAGGGTCTCTCCGATCGCCCGGGCAGTGACCGCGTAGTCACCGGTGATCATCCGCACATCGATGCCGGCGCGCTGGGCCACCGAGACGGCAGACTTCGCCTCAGCGCGCAGCGGATCGATCATTCCGACCATGCCCACGAAGCCCAGGTCGGAAGCCAACGACATCGGGTCTGACGACAGACTCGGTTCCTCGTCCTCATCGATGAACCGTGCAGCAAAAGCCAGTACGCGCAAACCTTTCTCGGCCATTCGGGAGTTGGCCTCGGTAATCGCCTGACGCGCCTTGCCGATCGGCACCTGCAGGTCGCCGTCCGGCCGGCCTGCGTGGCTGCAGCGCGCGAGAACGACATCCGGGCCGCCCTTGACCAGTTCGATGGTTCGGCTCACCCCGTCGATCTCTACCCGATGGAAGGTCGCCATGAACTTGTACTCGGAATCGAACGGCACTTCAGCGATGCGCGGGTAGGCGCTGCGAGTCTCGACGGCATCGACGCCAAGCTTGGCAGCGAGCACGACGAGCGCAGCCTCCGTCGGATCGCCGACCACGGCACCGTCGTTCGAAACGGTCGCATCGCTGCACAGGCACAGGCCGAGCGCGAGCCTGGTGAAGTCAGGGACGGGCGAGCCTGCCACCGAGCGAATGGTCCCCTGCTTGCGGTACCCCTCTCCATCGACGGTGAACCAGGACCCATTGCCGTAGATGTCGGACACCATCATCTCGTTCAGCGTGAGCGTGCCGGTCTTGTCGGTGTTGATGGCGCTGGTCGCACCCAGCGTCTCGACGTCGGTGAGGTTCTTCACGATCGCCTTGGCCGCAGCGAGCTGCTTGGCTCCGGACGCCAGCATGCCGGAGACGAACGCGGGCAGCCCGGTCGGGATCGCGGAGATAGCCATCGCCGTTCCGAGCAGGAGAAGCTGGCTCGCGGGCAGGCCACGAACGAGGCCGACCACCACGATGAAGGCCACAGCCGTCCACGCGATGATGCCGAGCACACGCGTGAGCCCGTCGAGCTCCTGCTGCAACGGCGACCGAGTTCGCTTGACCGAGGTGAGCATCGACGCGATCTGACCCATCTGGGTGCCCATGCCCGTCGCGGTGACCGCGATCGATGCGGTGCCTCGCGTCACCGACGTGTTCTGGAAGGCCATGTTCGATCGGTCGCCGATCGGCACATCACGTTCCGGAATCCGCGCGGGATCCTTTGCGACGGGCGCGCTCTCGCCAGTGAGCGCGGCCTCCTGCACCTCGAGGGTCGCCGAGCGCAGGATGCGCCCGTCCGCAGGCACGATGTCGCCGGGCTCGAGTTGGACGATGTCGCCGACCACGACATCGACGGACGGCACGAGGCCGAGCACCCCGGACCGAAGCACCTTCGCCTGCGTCACCTGCAGGGTCGCGAGCGCATCCACGCTGGCGCGCGCCTTCATCTCCTGTCTGGTCGCAAGCGAGATGTTGAACGCGATGAGGACTCCGACGACAATCGCCGTCGACCATTGGGCGATAAGCGCACTGACCCCGACAACGGCGATGAGCATGAGGTTCATCGGGTCGCGCAGTTGGCCCAGCGCTACGACGAGGATCGACGGTGGTCGCTCGGCGGCAATCCGGTTCGGACCGAGCCGCTCCAGCCGGGACGCCGCCTCCTGCAGGCTCAGCCCGCCGGCCGGATCGCACCCGAGCTCGTGGCAAACATCGGCCCAATCACGTTCGTACGGCGTCGCGGCCCCGGTCGACCGGCCCCCGCCATGTTCTCCTGATTCGGTTTCCCTGCGCATGGCACGCCCCCAGCAGTCGGCACGATGGTTGAGCGACTCAATGACGCTACCCCGGGCCGGCGCGCGATGGCGTGCCAGAAGGACGATTCGGGCGGCTACTCCGTGATGGGCACGGTCGCGAGATCCGCCTCGATGACGCCTCGATCATCATCGTCGAGGTCGATTGCGGCGCCATAGGCGAGATTGCGTTCGGCCCGGGCGGCGTCCATGTCGCCACGCACGGCGTGGGCCCGTGCCAGTGCCTCATGCGCGGAGGCGGGCACGAATGAGCCGATCTCGTACTCCTCGCAGACCGCTAGGCAGCGCTGGGCGTGATAGAGCGACTGATCCCCGCGACCGAGGACGGCATAGACCCTGCTGCAGAGCCAGTCGCCGATCGCCCATTGCTCGGCCCCGCCGACCTTGCCCCAGTGCCAGCGACTGGCATGGGCGGCGTGGATCATCGAGTCGTCCTGCGCCGGGGTGCGCGACTGCATCGCGAGGTAGTCCCACGTGATGTTGAACAGCTCACCGGCCAGCTTGCGCTCCCCCAGCAGTTCGAGCATTCCATTGTCGTCGGCTGCCGGTGGCGCATCACTGAACATGGCTGGAATATACGGCGGCCCCGGTCACGAGTGCGAATACGCCGAAGGCGGCAAGCACTCCGCCGGAGATTCGGTTCACGATGACCATCGCCCGGTCGCTGACGGCATGCCGCACGGCCCACACGCCCGTAGAGAGCGCCAGCCACCACGCCAGGGAGCCGCAGGCAACACCGGCCGTGACGACGACGGCGCCACCCGGCCCCGGCTGGGCGGCGAGTCCGGCGCCGGCGAAGATCGCGGCGAACGCCATGATCGTCATCGGATTGGTGAGGGTCAGGCCCACCGCGCTGGCAAACAGCGTGGTCAGTCGGGTCGAGTCTTGCGCCTTGGCTGCGGCGAGGGCCGGCGGGGTCCTCATGGCCCGCCAGCCGAGCCACATCAGCGCGAGACCGCCGATGATCCGAAACTGCGCCTGGTAGTCGATCATCGCCTGGGCCACGGCCGACAGCCCGAACGCCGCCAGTGCGGCGAACAGGGCGTCAGCGAATGCGATGCCGGTGCCGGTTGCGAGCCCTGCCCGCCATCCGTGCGCCAGAACCCTCTGGATGCAGAGGATGCCCATGGCACCCACCGGTGCGGCTACGACGACCCCGATGATGAAGGTCCGGGCGAAGAGGCCTGCGCTCGCACCCATGATCAGGAGGAACCCCGGGGGGTCCATCGGAATACGAGCATGGCGAGGATGAATCCGCCGATCGTCCACCCAATGAGGACCAGTGCGCACAGCCCGAGCTGCCACGACCCGGAAACCTCGATCGCGGAGGCTCCGTCCGGCAGGAAGACGTAGCGCATCGCCTGGGTGAGCCACTTGAGCGGGAAGATGGATGCGAAGTTCTGCATCCACGACGGGAGCTGATTGAAGACGAAGAAGACACCGGACGTGAACTGGAGCACGAGAACGATCGGCGCAACGATCGCCGAGGCTCCTCGGCCATGCTTGGGAACAACCGAGAATGCCAAGCCCAGCAGCGTGCACGAGAGCAGGCCGAGGACGCTCACCCAGGCGAATGTCATCCACTTTCCGGCACTGGACGGCAGGTCGATCCCGTAGAACAGGACTCCGACGGTCAGGAGCACGGTGACCTGCGCGATGTAGGCGACGAACACCAGCCCGACCTTGCCCAGGAAATAGGAGGCCTTCGGCATCGGCAGGCCCTGCAGGCGCTTGAGCGTGCCGTCCTCCCGCTCCATTGGAATGGCAATCGCGAGATTCTGGAAGGAGGTGTAGAGCACCCCGGAAGCGATCATCCCTGCGAGGAAGTACTGCGAGAACGTCACGTCCCCGAAGCCCACGCTCTGCTCAGCGAACACCGAGCCGAAGATCACGAGCAGGATCATCGGCAGGGCGAAGTTGAAGATGGCGGACTCCCGGTCTCGGAAGAACTGCCGCAGTTCGATCCCGACACGCTTTCGACCGAGGTACAGGGTGCGGTTCATGACTCACCCCCCGGCAGGTCATCGATGAGCGCGAGATAGGTGTCCTCAAGGGTCGGGCGATGCACCGAGAGCTGCGGTACCTCGCCACCGAGCCGCTGGGCGAGCGCCAGGACATATGCCGTGGGCGAGTCCGTCGTCGACTGCCGCTCACGACCGTCCTCGATCCAGCTCACGCGTGCGATTCCGTCAGAGCGATCCCCGAGCTGCGACGGCCGGTCGCACGCGATGATCCGGCCGCCCGCGATCACTGCAACCCGATCGGCGAGCCGCTCTGCCTCGTCGAGGTAGTGCGTGGTGAGCAGGATGGTCGTGCCTTCAGCCTTGAATGATTCGATGAGGGCCCAGAACTCACGCCGCGCGGCGGGGTCGAATCCCGTCGTCGGCTCGTCGAGAAACAGAACCTCGGGACTCCCGATGATGCCCAGTGCCACATCGAGCCGACGGCGCTGGCCACCGGAGAGCCGGTCATTGCGCGACTTGGCCTTGCTGCCCAACCCCACCGCTTCGATGACCTCCTCCGGGTCGCGTGGCGACGGAAAGTAGGCGGCGAAGTGGCGCACCGCCTCACGGACGGTGAGGTCCCCCAGGTCGCGATCGGCTTGCAGGACGATTCCGAGCCGAGCCTTCCAGTCCAGGCCGCCATGGCGGGGGTCCACGCCAAGTACGCGCACCTCGCCGGAGTCCGCGTGACGGAAGCCCTCAAGGACCTCGGTGGTCGTTGTCTTGCCTGCGCCATTCGGCCCCAGCAGGGCCAGGCACTCACCCTGCCCAACCTCGAAGCTGATGTCATTCACTGCCACGAGGTCGCCGTAGCGCTTCGTCAGTCCGCGCACGGAGATAGCGTTCATGGTCGTCCCATGGAAGGACAGTAGCCAACTTGATTCCGGGATAGCATCTCGCGCATAACCTCGGCACGAGTGGGGTTGTGGCCCGCACGAACGTTGGGCAGGATCCTGAACGAAGCAGGCACTCTGGGAGGCGGGCATGTTGGTGAAGGTGGTGGTCGACCGAGCATGGACATGACAACCTCGATGACTGCCCTTCTGGACGCGGATGGGATCGACGCGGCCGTGCGTGCGAATCATCCGCACTACACAGCCGTACTCATCGGGGTCCAAAACCTCATCCCGGGGCCATCCACCAAGGAGAGCGATGCCCTGCTGGCACTTGCTGAAGCAAAGGCGCAGTCATTGCTTGCAGGACGCGAGCCTCATGAATTGCCAGAGGTCCAGGCGTGGCGGGAAGCGTTCTTGTCCTTCGGGGTCAAGCCGCGCGAAGCCCGCTCCAGCGTCGAGGCCCTACTTCGCCGAGCCACCTCCGGCCTTCCCCGCATCGACCGATTGACCGACGTCTACAACGCAGTATCCGTGATGAGGGTGGTGCCCATCGGCGGAGAGGACTTCGACTGCTACCAAGGACCCGCGCGTCTCGTCGTCGCTACCGGTGACGAGACCTTCGACACCGTGGCCGACGGACAGCCGGCCTTGGGCACGGCTGATCCCGGGGAGATCATCTGGCGCGATGACATCGGCGTGACGTGCCGGCGGTGGAACTGGCGCCAGTGCGTGCGCACCAGACTCACCGACACCACGACTGATGCGCTCTTCATCATCGACGGGCTCGGGCCCGACTCGCAGTCACGAGCCGAATCCGCGGCAGCCGAACTTATCGAGCGCCTTGCCGAAGGCTCCCCCACCGCCATCTTCACCACTCGAACCATTGCTGGCTGAGAGCACGCATGGTCAGGTGCCAAACTCGGCTGAGTGAAGGCCAGAGTTCAAAACCCGCGGTCCCCAATTCGGTTCGAACCCTTCTGTAACCGCTACCCTCCCAAGCATGACCACGGACCATACTGCGACTCCCGAATCCGTTCGCGTCCATCGCATTCCCGAGCGCGGGCATTACGACCGAGAGACCATCGATGCGATCCTCGACGCATCGATCGTCTGCCATGTCGCGACCATCGACCACGATGGTCGGCCACTTGTGATTCCCAACCAGCATGCGCGCGTTGGGGATTTCGTGTATCTCCACGGGTCAGCTGCGAGCCGAAACCTCAAGAGGGCCGGTCAAGGGGTCGATATCAGCCTTTCGGTCACGCTGATCGACGGCCTCGTCATTGCCCATCGACTCTTCAACCACAGCATCAATTACCGATCGGTGGTGTTGCGTGGAATCGCTCAACAGGTTGAATCGAACGAAGAAAAGCTCATCGCACTAGAAGCGTTCACCGAACGCATCCTCCCCGGACGCTGGGCGGAAGCGATCGCCCCGGACGAGCAGGAACTGAAGTCCACGATCGTTCTACGGTTGCCGATCACAGAAGCATCGGCAAAGATCCGCACCGGAATGCCCGGGCATGTCGATGAGGAAGAAGATCTCACCAAACTCTGGGTCGGGGTCATCCCAATCGAGATGGTCGCTGGGGATCCGATCCCTCACCCCGATATCCCTGCCGACCTAGCTGTTTCTGGATCAGTATCGGCCTGGGCGGCTGCCCACGTGTCAGGAAGCGCAGGGTAGGTAGGAGCGCGGGAGCACAACCGGACCGAACCGCCGATGCACCCCGACTGAGGACGTCGCACTTGCATGCCGGCGACAGGAGCGTTGAGTTCTTCGTGGCTCACCGGCCGAGGCTTCAGCATCGCCGACCTCGACCGAATCCCAGCAGCCTGAACGCCAAGTGCCCCACTCCATCGGGGTGGGGCACTTCGACATGTACCGAAACGCTATGTCTCAGCTGATGATGAAGACCAGGGTGCCCGGACTATGACACTCCATAGCCGTTCGTAGGCCCATCCTGTCCGTATGACCGTGGGAATTATCGATCTGTTCAGATTCACGAGCAGCCGGATGTGCTTCCGCATCCCTCGCAGACATAGCAGCTGCCCGCAGGGCGCATCTTGATACCGCATGTCATGCACAGCGGCGCATCGGAAGCGGTCCCGGTGATCTCCTCGAGGAGTTCGGCACTCGAATGCGCCCTACTCACCGATGGCCGGCCACCGATTGGTGCCAGTGCGGCGCCTTCGACTGCGTCCGACTCGATCGCGAGGTCGGCTGCCGGTGCTGTCGGTGCATAATTCAGCGCGACCGTTGCGGTCCGCTCATCGGCGGTGAAGATGCCGAGCGCCTCCCGCTTGTCGTAGTCGAGGTAGTCCAGTGCGAGGCGACGGAAGATGTAGTCCATGATCGACTGCGAGATCCGGATGTCAGCATCGTCGGTCATGCCTGCGGGCTCGAATCGCATGTTCACGAACTTGCTCACGAAGGCCTCGAGCGGAACGCCGTACTGCAGCGCGATGCTGATGGCGATCGAGAACGCATCCATGACGCCGGCGAGGGTCGAGCCCTGCTTACCGAGCTTGAGGAACACCTCGCCCAGTGCGCCATCGTCGTATGACCCAGCAGTCATGTAGCCCTCGGCACCTGCGACGGAGAAACTGGTCGTGCGGCTCGGCCTGGACTTCGGGAGCCTGCGGCGGATCGGCTGTCCGGCGATCGAGGCGATCGCATCGGCCGTCGCCTCGACGATCTCATCGACCTTCTTCGCACCGTCGCTGAGAGGCTGGCCGACCTTGCAGTTGTCGCGGTAGATCGCTAGCGCCTTGATGCCCATCTTCCATGCCTGGAAGTAGATGTCCTCAACCTCATCGATGGTCGCAGACTCCGGCATGTTCACGGTCTTGGAGATGGCACCCGAGATGAACGGCTGCACCGCGGCCATCATCCGAACATGGCCGAGCGGCGTGATCGACCGGACGCCCATGGCCGTGTCGAACACCGCGTAGTGCTCGTGCTTCAGTCCCGGGGCATCGATCACGTGACCGTTCGTCCCGATGTACTCGATGATCGCCTCGTTCGTCTCCTCGGTGTAGCCGAGACGGCGCAAGGCCTGCGGGATCGTCTGGTTCACGATCTGCATGGAGCCACCACCGACCAGCTTCTTGAACTTCACGAGCGAGAAGTCAGGCTCGATACCGGTGGTGTCGCAGTCCATCATGAATCCGATGGTTCCGGTGGGCGCGAGGACGGATGCCTGCGCGTTGCGCCAGCCGCTCTTCTCGCCGATCTTCAGGCACTGCTCCCACGCCTTGTTCGCGACCTTCAGCACATCGCCGTCAAGGCTCGTGATGGTGCGCACGTTGTCGTTGGCCGCGGCATGCTTGCGCATGACCCGCCTGTGGCCATCCTGGTTGCGGGCGTAACCCTCATAGGGACCGACGATCGCGGCGAGTTCGGCGCTGCGCCTGTAGGCAACGCCCGTCATGAGGCTCGTGATGGACGCCGCGAACGCGCGACCGCCATCGGAGTCGTACGGAAGGCCGGTGGCCATGAGCAGTGCCCCGAGGTTTGCGTACCCGATGCCCAGCTGCCGGTAGCGACGAGTCGTATCGCCGATCGCCTCGGTCGGGAAATCGGCGAAGCAGATCGACATGTCCATCGCCGTGATGACGAACTCGACCGCCTTGGCGAAGCGAACGGCATCAAAGGTGTCATCGGCCTTGAGGAAGGTGAGGAGGTTGAGCGACGCGAGGTTGCACGACGAGTTGTCGAGGCTCATGTACTCCGAGCACGGGTTGGAGGCGTTGATGCGCCCGGTCTCGGGGTTCGTGTGCCAGTCGTTGATGGTGTCGTCGTACTGGATGCCGGGATCGGCGCACGCCCAGGCCGCCTCGCTCATCGTGCGGAAGAGTCGCTTCGCATCGACAGTCTCGACGATTCGCCCGTCAGTGCGAGCGGTGAGGCCGAACGGCTCGCCGTTCTCGACCGCGCTCATGAACATGTCGGACACCCGAACCGAGTTGTTCGCGTTCTGGTACTGCACCGACGAGATGTCCTTGCCACCGAGGTCCATGTCGAAGCCTGCGTCGCGAAGGACGCGGATCTTCTCCTCCTCCCGGACCTTCGTCTCGATGAACTCCTCGATATCGGGATGGTCGACATCGAGGACGACCATCTTCGCGGCCCGGCGAGTGGCGCCACCGCTCTTGATGGTGCCGGCAGACGCATCCGCGCCTCGCATGAACGAGACGGGACCGGATGCCGTGCCGCCGGACGACTTCAGCAGCTCCTTGCTTGAGCGGATCCGCGACAGGTTGAGCCCCGCACCTGACCCGCCCTTGAAGATGAAGCCCTCCTCCTTGTACCAGTTGAGGATCGACTCCATCGTGTCGTCGACCGACAGGATGAAGCAGGCACTCACCTGCTGCGGGGCCGTGGTTCCGACGTTGAACCACACTGGGGAGTTGAAGCTGAACACCTGGTGCAGCAGCATGTAGGTGAGCTCGTGCTCGAAGATCTCGGCGTCTGCGTCGGTCCGGAAGTAGCCGTGCTCGCGACCGGCCTTCACGTAGGTGAGCACGACCCGGTCGATGAGCTGCTTCAGGCTCCACTCGCGCTGCTCGGTGCCGAGAGCGCCGCGGAAGTACTTCGTCGTCACGATCGTCGAGGCGTTCACGCTCCAGGAGTCGGGGTATTCGACCCCGCGCTGCTCGAAGACGATCTCACCGCTCTTCCAGTTCGTCTGGACGACGTCGCGGCGCTCCCAGTTGACGGAGTCGTAGGGGTGCTCCCCGGCAGTCGTGTAGAGCCGCTCGATGACAAGCCCGGGCTTGCGAAGCGTGTTGTGGACGAATGCCGCTGCGTCGATCGACGAGCTGGTGGTGGTCACGGACATCTGTGGTGCCTTCCTGATTCGAGCGGATAGCGGACTGGGAAGTGGGTGGGTGTACTTGCGGCCTAGCGGACGCGTTGTTCTTGGTTGGCAATCGCGGTCATGTCGGAGGGTTCCTCGCCCGTTGCATCGCCCTCGGCGCGCAGCAGGGCTATCTCGGCCTCGAAGTCCTCAAGGGTGTCGAATGATCGGTAGACCGAGGCGAACCTCAGGTAGGCGACCTCATCCAGTTCGCGAAGTGGGCTGAGGATGGCCAGACCGACCTCCATGGCCGGAACCTCTGCATGCCCGCCCGCGCGCAGTGCGTCCTCGACGCGCTGAGCCAAGAGCGCAAGGTCGTCATCGCTCACCGGCCGGCCCTGGCATGCCTTTCGCACGCCCGTCACGACCTTTGCCCTGCTGAAGGGCTCGACCACGCCGGAGCGCTTCGCGACGAGGAGCACCGAGGTCTCGGCGGTCGTGAACCGCCGGCCGCATGCCGCGCACTCACGGCGACGACGGATCGCCGCCCCCTCATCAACCGTGCGCGAGTCGACGACCCGGGAGTCATCCACCTTGCAGAACGGGCATCGCATTGCGGGCCACCCCCTTCACATCTCGCTCCTACGCCACTCCCGTCACACCAGATGCGCCGCCTGAGTATCCATGGGGAAGGTTCTGGGGAGACCCTGTGGATAGCCTGTGACTACGTGACCACAACCTGTTGATGAATCACACGGCTGTGACTACTACATCTAGGGGTGAGACGTTAGTCTCCAAACGCCTCAAACGCAAGGCAAGCACCGTCGGCGCGCCGCATTCAGGCTGGTCCCTGTCCGGACAGATCTTCAGGCCCCTACCGGCACCACGAGACGCTGGCCTGGGACGATCACCGAGTCGTCGAGGCCGTTCAGCTCGCGGATCCGCTCGACGGTCTCGCGCGGGTCCGCGCTGCGCTCGACGGCGGTCGCGAGGCTCCAGAGGGAATCCCCCGATTGGACCGTGACGGTGGCCGTGGCTGACTCCGGCCCAGGCGTATCGCTCGCCCCTGCGAGCTGCCCGAATGCCACCACGAGACCGACCAGCGTGAGGATCGTCGCGGCGAACAGCAGGATCCGACCGCGCAGCCGAGCGCTATTCGCCCTGCGGCGGCGGCGAGCCGCTGCCGATCGACGAGGATCGCTGCTCCAGTTGGCGGATCGGTCGACGACCACCCGCTGCGCCAGGTTCGAAGCGACGGGCTGCTGGCGCACGCTTCGCGGCGCCACCCGCCGGGCCGCTGCAGGTCGGGCGGTTCCTCGAATGCCCTGCCCGGCCTTCGTGCTCTGTCCGGCTGTCGTGCTCTGTCCGGCTGTCGCGCTCTGTCCGGCCTTCGAGCATTGGGCCCGACGGTCTGCAATCGCCATCGACATGGTGACTCCTCTCTTCCTGCTTCGCTCGCTGCCTGCCGCGCCTCTTAGGTTCGAACGTGTGTTCGATCGAACAGATGACCGATTTCTAGCAGAACTTCGACGCCACGTCCAGAACCTTCGAACATATGTTTGATTTCGGCGTGTCGTCGCTGTACGGTTACGGCCAGTGGTTCGACGGTGATCGAAGCCTGCCAACGAGGTCTGACACTCGACGGGAC
>WLOY01000020.1 GCA_009699015.1 Actinomycetota bacterium
GACCCGCCGCCGAAACCCCGGCCCGACCCGACACCAAGTGGAACATCCCGGAAGAACCGTCATCCGGAACACCGCCACGCCTCCGACCGAACCCGAGCCCGAAACGATAATCAGAGCCGCAACGCCTATCTCATCGGTGCATTCAGGCTAAGGCACGAGCAGTATGCCCTTGCCCTTGAAGACGATCGAGCGTTCCATCGGCGCTACATGGTGGAGGCCTCATTCACTGATCGCCGGGGAGATCACCAGGTGAGCGCCGACGCGGGAATCTACGCACTCGATCCGGGGCGGACCCGCGCGTTGGTGGCAATGGCCCAGCTTCACCTCAACAGCAATCCACCGCCCGTCTGGAAACTCGATGACGATGTCCGCTTCAAGTCCAGACTCGTCTCGGTAGTGATAGGTGCGCGCGTCGAGGGCATGGGAGAACACACGGATGTCGCGCAGAACGGCGCCCTCGAAGAGGAAACCGAACCATTCGAGATCAGCAAGCAGCCGACCAGCGTCGGAGCCAACGGCAGCCACTGCCAGCGAAGGGTCAACGAAGTGCCGAACCGATGCAGCCCGAAGTCTGGTGCGAGACCTGAGGGCTGGCGCCCAGGCTGGGAGGTCCTCAACCACCATCAAGCGCGATAAGCCCGAGACCATGGCCGCAATGGTCTCGTCCTTCATGACTCCTTCAGCGCCGTTGACATCGCGCCAAATGCCCTCCACCCGCCTGAGGTCTGCGCGGGCGATCTCACCGAGATAGGCGCGCACTTGACGCGTGGCACGGGCATCCGAGAGTTGGAGGTTACCTGGCCATCCACCTCGAGCCACCATTCGCGCGACCTCGCGAACCGTTGTCCCCGGATCGGCTGCTCGAACGGACTCGCCCCGAGCGATCGCCGCCAAGGAGACGCGTGACGTTCCCTCGCCGCATCCAGAAAGGGTCATCGGACGCATAACCAATCGCAGGATACGCATCGCACCGGTATGACGAGCAAGATCATCTGCAGGAACCGCGCTCCCGGTCAAAATGAACGGACCGGGGTCACCGCGCTCGTCGACCGAGCGGCGTACGGCGTCCCAAACGTCGGGAGCGCGTTGCCACTCGTCAAGCAGTCGCGGGACTGCGCCTTCAAGCTGAAGTCCGGGATCGGCAGCCACGCTGTCGCGTGCCGCCCTGTCGACGTCGAACCGGACGGAACTTGCAGCCCGTTGCAACGCGGTTTGCGTCTTCCCAGTACGAATCCGTCTATTTGCACAGTAGCGTCAGGAACTCTGACCTGACGACCTCGAGCATGTTGCCCGAGCGATCCGGCCCCAAGCGGGGCGACGCATCCGGGGCGACATGCTCGAATGGCCACCCGCTGGCACCTTCGCAGCAGCGGGCGTCTCCGCCAACGTTCCATGGTGAGGGAACTGATCGGTCGGCACCTGCCCCTTTTCCCCGACATGCGCACGCCTTCCTGCAGCACATATCCGCGAGTCAGACAGTGATGCGCGCAGGCTTTGACGCAATCGACCGGCGGGAGTTAGAACTTACATGCGACGAACGCCAGGCGATCGCAAAGAGCGCCCGCCGGCCCCTTCATTCGTCACCCTCTGACGAACACCTGACTCGAGGCGCCCGCACCGAGCTTGCTCGTTGCGTTCACCCGCACGCCGTAGAAGGCTGGGTAGTAACCATCCGATGTCTTGACCTGCTTCAAGATCAGCACGCACTTCATCTTGCGCGTTGAGCACGTCGCTTGGCTGCGGATATCGACGGCTCCCCCTGGATCCTCGGATCGCGCCCGGACCACGTATCCGGTGACTGATGATGCTCCGGCGCTCACCGGGGCCTTCCAGGTGATCGTCGCCTGCACCCGACCCTTGCCTGCAGGCTGAATTTTCAAGGACACCGATTGCGGCGCCGATGGCGCGAGCATCTTCTGCGGGTCGATCACGTTGATGCCGGCACTGGTCGCGACGTAGCCACGTCCATCTGAGAACGCAGCCCCGTACTGCCCATTCACCCGAACCTTCACCTCGCCCAGCACGGAGTTGGAGACGAGGTCCACCACCACGAAGGAATTCATCGAACTACGCAGGCCGTACACACGTCTGGCAACCGGATCGAGGTTCAGGGCCGCGACCTGCGATGGCAGCTCGCCGCCAGCGTAGGACGAATCGCCCTTCGATGTCGGTTCGCGCAGGGACCCAGTCTGCGACCCCAGGCCATTGATCTGGCCCAACTGGGCACCCGAATCCGGATCAATGCGGATGAGGGACTGATCGGCCGGCAGCCCGGTGAATTCCATCCAGGTCACTTGCGGCGTGAGAGTGAGCAGGGTGCCGTCAGCCGGGTCGCGGATCAGCGCAACGCCGGTCTCCACCGGACCGGACGCCAGGGGGGTCGCGCTGGCTCCGTTGACCGAGATGATCGCGTCCGGCACCGGGCATCCGTTCATGTCCGGGCATTTGAAGACTGGTTGGAAGGCCATGGCAAACGTCCGATCCGAGGACGACGCAAGCCGCCCGTACGGGCGACCGAGCCCTTGAGAGAACCCTGTGAGCGTGACGTTCTTCTCCACGACGAGCAAGGTCACCGGGTCAATTGCCCAGATCGCGCTATCGGTGCTGTTGCAATCCGCAATGACGTTCAGCCTGCCGCCATCAGGGCTGATCGTCATTCCAGAGAGGCAGGCGAGGGGGATCTCAACCCAGCGAATGAGGGTTCCTGCAGCAGTGTCGACGACGAAGAGGCCTTGCCCTGCCAGGACGTAGGCAAGCGCCCCGTCCGAGGTGAGCACGACCTCGGGCGGTGCCTCGGAGTAGGGATTCGGAGCCTGCGGCAGCTTCACCGTCGATCGCACCGTCAACGAGTTCGCGTCGATGATGCTCATGCTGCTCGCGCTGGTCGCAGCCACGATACTCCCCTGCACAGCCACCGCACTGGCCCCTCCCGGGAGCGCGACCGACGCCACGAGCCCCGGCTGCACCGGGCTCGACATGGCCGCGGGGGCAAGCGCGCCATAAGCGCAGGCGAGTCCGACGGACATTGCCGCCGCAACGACGATGCGCCGAACGGAACCTCTGACAATGTTCGTCCTCATGGATGAGGACTGTAGCGGCGGATCAATTCATCAGCGTTCGGCTGGGAAATCCCTCAGGGGCCGGTGGTAAGAATTGGGGGGCTACCACCCCATCCCGCTCAGATGGCGAACTCGCCGGACGCCGAGGCATCGCGGCCCGGCCTCACCCTGCAGGCGCGCTACACCTCGATGCGCTACACCACGATGCGTTCCACGACGTATTCGGCCACCGCGAGCGAGCTCGTCCACGCCGGCGACACGGCATTGAGCACGTGTGTCGAACGCTGGCCCGGGCGCACGACGAAGTCCATCTCCAGCTTCCCCTCGCGCACGTTGAGCAGTTGCGCGCGGACCCCGGGGCGGCCCTTCGTCGTGAAGTCCGCCGGTCGAACGGACGGGACAAGCGACTGGCCCTGGCGAACGAGGTGCTTGCGCGAGTACTTCGGCAGCTCGGTCCGGATGAGCCCGGGCACGTCGTGGTGCGAGCTGCCGAGGAACGACGGGTAGGTGCGGGCGATATCCCAGGTCTCGCCAAGCGAGAAGCCGCCGACGCCGCCGTAGTCCTCACGCCACAGCGAGGGGATCGCGGTCGGCCCGATCTTGGCCCGGCCATCGACCGTGACGGTCAGGTGGACCCCGAGGAATGGGTTGCGCGGGTCCGGTACCGGGTAGACGTGACGTTGCAGGCGGCCCGGCTCCCATGAGCCGTACCAGTACAGGCCCTTGAACGGGAGCATCCGGTACTCCTCTCCGACCCCGAACCAGTGGGCGACCGTGTCCGCGTGGAGTCCGGCGGCATTGATGATGTGGCCGACCGAGGATCGTCCGTCGGCAGCGGTCTTCACCCATCCCGGCCCGGCGCCGAGCACCTGGGTGCCGAGCCGGATGTCGCCGCCGCGTTCACGGACCCGGTCGGCGATCGCCATCACGACTGCAGCCGGACTCGCCACGGCGGTCGTCGGCGACCACAGGGCAGAGCCGCAGGTGCGGGCGAGGGGCTCGAGCTCGCGCAGTTGGTCCTCGTCGATCATCTCGAGCTCGACGCCATTGGCCGCGCCCCTGCGAAAGAGCTCCTGCAGCGCCGGCCTCTCGCTGTCGCTTCGGGTCACGACCACCTTGCCGGTCTCGCGTACCTCGACCCCCCGCTCGGCGCAGAAGGCGCGCAGCCGCTCATTGCCCTGCCGGGTGAGCTGCGCCTTGAGCGAGTCGGGCGCGTAGTAGAAGCCGGCATGCAGGACGCCGCTGTTGCGTCCGGACGCATGCTCGGCGAGCCGGTCCTCCTTCTCGAGGACCACGACGGACGAGGAGGGATGGCGGGCGAGCCAGGCATCGGCGAGGGCGAGGCCGATGACCCCTCCGCCGATGACGGCGACATCTGCGGTGAATGGCACTGCCACAGGCTAGTCGGCCCGCGGCCAGGTCACCTCGACCCGCAGGCCCCCGAGGTCCGAATGCCGAGCCACCGCCTCGCCGCCCGCGCCGCGCGCTGCCTCCCGGACCAGTGCAAGCCCGAGACCTGATCCGCCGGCCACCGAGCCGGCGCCCCTGGCGAACCGGTCGAAGACGGCGTCCCGTTCCTCGTCGGCGATGCCGGGGCCATCGTCCTCGACCGTCAACGTGACCGACTCGATGCGACGCATGAGCGTGACCCCGATCCGCGCTTTGGCATAGGAGAAGGCGTTCGAGAGCAGCTCGTCGAGCACTCGCGCGAATGTCCCGACACTGCAGACGACCGTCACGCCGGGGTCGATGCTCGAAAGGAGGGTCAGGCCCTGCACATCGGCGATGATCTGCGCGTGGCCGAGCCGATCCCGCGCCACAGCCGATGCGTCGGTCGCCTCGATGAACCCGGCCTTCGCATCGCTGCGGGCGAGGGCGAGCACCTGCTCGATGCGGCGAGTGAGGCGGTCGACCTCCGAGGTGGCGGCCATGGCCTGCCGGCGCACGTCGGGCTGGGATGTCGTCTCCTCGATCGCCTCGAGGCGCAGCCTCACTCCGGTGAGGGGGGTTCGCAGGTGATGGGATGCATCGGCTGCGACCCGCTCGGTGCGCTGGAGGATCCCGGCAAGCCGCTCGGCGGTGGCATTGAGCACCCGGGCGACCGACCGGACCTCTGCCGGGCCCTCCGACTCCGAGGCGCGAAGCCCGAGATTCTCGGGCAGGCCGGCGGCGACCGTCGACAGCCGGTTCAGCGGCCCCGCGATCGACCGGGCGATCAGCCACGCGAGCAGGCCGGCCGCGACCATCACGGCGAGGACGAACACGGCGAGCCACGCCTGGGTGCGGGCGACCTGCGCATCCACATCGTCCTCGAGGAGGGAGAAGCGCACGGCGGCAACGACATCCATGCCCTGCACGACGGGGGCCGCCACGAATCGCAGTTCGGCACCCATCGTCTGGGAGGGGCGAACATCGGAGTTGAGGCTACCCTCCAGCGCCCGGTCGATCTCCGGGCGGTCGAATGCGCGGTCAAGCGCTGTCTCGTCACTGTCTGCGACGAGCCCGCGACCGGCATCGACGACGATGACCCGGGCTCCGGTGCTCTCGGCCGCGGTCTCGATGGTTGCTTCCCACCCGGACTCCGGCTGCGATGAGAGGATCGAAGCGGTGCTGAGGGCATCGATCTCCAACTGCGAGATGAAGGCCGAGCGCACATTCGTCGCAGCGATCGATGCGAGGGGAATGGCGAGGGTCAGCGCCACGAGTCCGGCCACGATCGTCATGGCAAGGACCAGACGACGGGTCATGCGCCCGTCTCGGCCAGTCGGTAGCCGACCCCGCGGACGGTCTCGATGAGCGACGGATCGCCGAGCTTCTTGCGCAGTGACGCAACGTGGACGTCGAGCGTCTTTCCGGTGCCGATCCAGACCGGGTCCCAGACCCGCGAGAACAGCTCCTGGCGGGTCACCGCGCGACCCGGCTCCTCGGCAAGAACGGCGAGCAGGTCGAACTCCTTGGCTGTGAGATCGACGACGGCCCCGTCGACGAGCGCAATATGACGCGTCCGGTCGACGACGACCCGCCCCGACTCGATCGTCGTCTCAACCCGACGGCGGCGCCCGACGGCCCGCACCCGGGCTGCGAGCTCGCGCACGCTGAACGGCTTGACGACATAGTCGTCGGCGCCGAGTTCGAGGCCAACGATGCGATCGGTCTCGTCGCCCCGGGCCGTCGCGATGATCACCGGGATATCGGACGTCCGACGCAACTCGCGAAGCACCTCGAGGCCGTCGCCGTCAGGGAGCCCGAGGTCGAGGAGGACGACGTCGACCCCGGCGCTCGACATCACCGCAGGCACCACCTGCGAGGCGTAGACGACATGCTCCGTCTCGAACCCGTTGCGGCGCAGGCCCTCAATCAAGGGTTCGGCAACAGCGGGGTCATCCTCCACCACGAGTACTCGCATATGGGCATCGTTGCACGGCTCCGGCATCAGCGCGTCAAGGATGCCGGCTGGGCCAGCGTTCCTTACCCGCACTTAACCCTGTCTTGGGTCGCAATTGTCCACCGACTACGTACCGTGGCATCAACGCTCACCTATTGCCAGGAGGCAGGATCATGAATCGCAAGGGATCAATCGCCGTTGCAGCCGCTGCGGCCGGCATTCTCATCGCAGGTGCCACTGCAACCGTCGCCGTAGTCAGCGCATCGCAGGCCGTGCCCGAGCCAGAGGCAATCGCCCTGGTCGTCGATGCCTCCTCCGTCAGTCCGGACCCGATCGCCGCCCCTCCGACATTCGAGCCGGCGCCCCTTCCCGAGATCGTCATCGCGAGCCCCTCGAACCCGGGTCAGAATCCGGTCCCGAGGACATCGGTCGGCGACTCGCAGAATTCCGCGACCTCGAGCACCGCAGCCAATGCGGCCTCCACGATTTCGGCGGCGACCGCCGAGCGCCTCGTCCTCGCGGAAGTTCCCGGGACCCTCGTCTCCGTGGCCAAGACGACCCGCGGCGGGTTCCCGTCCTTTGCCGTGACGGTGATGCGGGCCGACGGCTCGACCGTGACCGGCTACGTCGACCGCGCGGACGGCGTCATCCACGACTGGACCCAGACGGCCGCGCCTGCCCCTGCCTACAACGATGACGACGACGAAGAGGGCGAAGAGGGCGACGAGAGCGAAAGCGAGTCCGAGCACGAGGGAAGCGACCACGACGGCGACGACGACTAGTCGCTGCGTATCCTTCATCTCGTCGCCAGCGCGCGCGGCGGGCACGGAAGGCGGGGTATCCCACTGTGAGCACCGAGGGTCTCGAGGGCGTGCTCACCTGGTCGGCTGCCCACCAGATCGCGAACACGTGCGCGCAGCCCCTGCCTGCGGTTCGTGCGAGGCTCGACGAGGCAAGCGGAAGCCTGCTCGCGCAGCCGATTCTCATGCTTGACGACGATCCGGCCGAGAACATCGCCGCCGTCAACGGCTACGCCCTGTGCGGTCAAGGTCCGTGGCGTCGCACCCCCGAGGAGACCCTCGCCCCGGGCGAGTGCTTCATGGTTCGGGCAGGCACGCCAATGCCCGAGCATGCCGATGCGGTCATGCCCCTCGAGCAGGCGGTTTCCGAGCAGGGGCGGGGCAACGTCATCACCGTCACTGGCCGCGACATCCTCTCCGGCCTCGCCGACGAGCGGGTCAGGCCTGCCTTCGGCGACGGGGTCCTGCTCCGGGGCAGCCGCACTCCGCAGGGCACGCAGATCCTGCCGGCCGGCCGGCTCGTCACCGCCGCAGTGCTCGCCCTGATGGCGGCCGCCGGCCACGACGACGTCCCGATCGTGAGGCCCCCGATCATCGGCACCCTCGTGCTCGGCAGTTCGCTGCTCACCTCGGGTGGCTCCCGGCTGGGCCGGGCGCGCGACGCACTCGGCGACAGCGTCCCGGCCTTCGTCGCTGCGCTTGGTGCCAGGGCCAACCCGGCAGTTCGCGCACCCGACATCCACGAGGTGATCCGGGCCGAGATCGAGGACGCCAATGTCGACGTCCTCATCACGACCGGTTCCACCGCCCCCGACTCCGACAACAGCGTGAGGCACGTGCTCCGTGACCTCGATGCCCGCTGGCTCATCGATGGCGTGGCCGTCACCCCCGGGGCGCAGATGCTCCTGGCCCGGCTCCCCGACGGGCGCATGGTGGTGGGGCTCCCGGGCAGTCCCCAGTCGGCGTTCGCCGGGCTCGTCACGCTGGTCTCCCCGATCATCCGCGCCCTGCGGGGAGTGCCTCGGGAGGACTATCCGACCGCGGTCCTCGTCGATGATGCCCCCCGGGCCGACTTCGCCGACGACACGCGCCTTGCTCCCGTGCGGCTCGAGGACGACGGTGCCTACGGCCTCCTCGCCAGGCCGATGCTCGACAGCGGGCCAGCAGGGCTCATCGGCTGGGGGAATGCTGACGCCATCGCAATCGTGCCTCCGGGCACCGGGATCAAGGGCGACACCATCTCGTTCATCATGCTGTGAGTTGCCCGCGAGGGTGAGCGCTGAGCCCGCTGATTCAGGGGAGGTCGGTACCGCAATGGCCTCGGGTTCAGCCGTACCGCAGAATGAACGCCATGGCCTTCTTCCGATCGCGCACCCTCGTCGTCGTCGTCGCAGTCGTCACTGCCATCGGCCTGTTCGTCTCGATGGCGGTCATGTTCATCTAGCTGCGGATTGGGCGGGCAGGCGCCGGTGCGGGCACGAACCCTCGAGCAAGGAGCCCGAACACGAGCAGTGCGGACCCCGCGATGATGAAAGCGATCGACCACTCCGAGAGCGCATCGGTGCCTGCGAGCACGTAGTGGGCGGTCGCGAGGGGCCACGCCGCGTAGGCGATGAGGTGGCTCCGCTTGAACCAGGTGTTGCCGACCTTGCCTAGGCGGGGGCGCAGGCGGCCGATGATCGACACGGGTATGAGCAGCCAAAAGGCGATGATTCCGAAGGCCACGGCGAGCGGCTCCCAAGGCGCCAGGCCCGGAATGAGGAGCTGGGCCACGGTGAACTTCACTGCCGGGTCGACGAGGAGCAGGATCATGTGGATGAGCAGGAATGCGAGCGCGGTGGCCCCCAGCCAGCGGTGCAGGTCGAGCAGGCGCATCGGTGAGGCGAGGCGCCCGAGCAGCCTCGTGCGCAGGAGGATCCCCCACAGCACGACCGCAGTGAGCAGGCCCCACGCGGTGATGCCGCTGGCGCGAATCGCAAACCAGGTCCATGGAACCTCAGTCACTGGTGTCTCCTATGCGCGTGTCGTCGGTGAGCAACTGCTCGCTGGTGAGCAGAACTGATACAAGATCATGCTCGCTCAGCCATTCGGCTGCGCGACCGGCTCCCATCAGCAGGGCCGCGGTGGCGGCGGCCTCGGCCCGCCAGCCCATGTCATCGACCACGGTCGCCTGCACCAGGTCGCCGCGCGCGATGTCACCCGTGCGCGGGTCGATGAGGTGGTGGCGACCATTGCCCCAGACCCGCTTGAGGGTCGTTGACGTGGCCACGGCGCCGCGGGTGATCCCGGGCTCGAACTCCAGGTGCCGTATCACGCGGTCGGGGTGGTCGATGGCCACGCGCTCGTCCTCGATCGCGAGGACCCAGGCTGGGTCGTCGCCGGGGGCGCCCGCGAAGACGACGTCGCCGCCGAGGTTCACGAGCACGCCATCAGCGCCGGCGCCCATGAGCTCGTCAACGATGATGTCTGCCGCCAGGCCCTTGCCGATGGCGCCGGGGTCGATGCCTATGCCGGCCGGCAGGTCGACCGTGCCGAGGACCTCGTCGACGATCACCCCTTGCATTCCGGGGGCACGCTCGACGACGAGCGAGGCACTCGACGCGGCGATCGCCCCCCGGGCGATGACGGTGGCGAAGTCGGCGTCGTAGCCGGCCGCCTTGATCGAGGGGAGGATCGTCGGGTCGAAGAGCCCGCCGGTCATCTCCCATGCCGCCCTCATGGTGGCGACAAGGCGGACGAGGTCCGCGGAGCACTGCACCGGGCCGGTCCCGGCCCGGTGATTGAGCCGATTGAGCTCGCTGTGGGCCCGAAACCGGGACCAGCAGTCCTCGAGCAGCTCGATCCGCGCCTCGGCGGCATCAGCGAGGAGTTGCCCGGAGTCAGCCGGCGCGTAGCAGATCACCGAGCAGTCGGTGCCCATCGCTCGCAGGTTCCGGATGACGGCGGGCATCGCTCAGCTGCTCTTCGTGTTCGACTGCGGCTTGGGAGCGGCCTGGGCCGCCGGCTTGCTCACCGCGGGCTTCGGCTTCTTGACGCTCGGCGCCTGCTGGTTGGCCGGCACGGCCGCGGGATCGCTCACGGTCACGCCCGCGCTGCCGCCCGCGGACGCCTGCAGCGTCTGTGCGGCTTCAACGAGCTGGGCGCGGTAGTCGGTGAGGCGCTGGGCTTCAGCCGCGAGTTGCGCAGCGTAGGCATCGAGATCCGCCTGCGTGTAGCCATCGGTCGACGTGGGGATCGCGACTGCACTCGCCTGCGACTGGGTTGCAGAGCTCGAGTCGGCGGCGGCGCTGTCCTGCGCGGTGCGAATGCCGATGACGCCGACAAGCCCGACGCAGGTCGCGGTGGCAAGCCCTGCCGACACGATCTTGCTTGCGGTCGAGTTGGTGCGGCGGCTGGGCCGGCGGCTGGCGTTGGTCTTGGTCCTCATGGTCTGTTCTCCCTTGCGAGCGGTTCGATTGCTTCGTCATCCCTTGCGGGTTTTCCCTACTCCTCAAAGGTAGGGAATGGGCCGCCAAGGATCGAACAAGGAAAGGTAAAGACGAGTCAAAGAGTTTCGGGACGGCTCACCTGCGGAACCGTCAGGCGTGCTTCGTCAGCCGCAGCGCGCCTACGGGGCAGGCGGCAACCGCACGCTTTGCCTCGCCGGCGGAACCCTCGGGAATGTCGGTGACGAGTCCCCCGGCGATGAAGACGGGGTAGCCCCACTCATCGAGGTCGATGAGGTCGGGCAGCAGTTCGGCGCAGAACCCGTGCGCGTCGCACAGGGTCGGGTCGAGGTGGAGTTGACGCCGCACATGCTTGCTCATCGGAAGTCCTTTCCTGCGCGCTTGACGGGGCTCTTGCGAACCTGGGGAATCGGCAGCGAGTTGCCGGTGCGGCTCGCGCTGCAACCACCCCTGAGGTGCTCGGCCACCTCTTCGCTGAACACCGTGAGCCCGGTGCCGATGAAGCGTGCGGTGCCGTCCGGGTGCTTGCATCCGCCGCGGTTCACGACGAGGGCGAGCCTGGCATTGATTCGGGCGAGATCCTCCCTCGTGCTCGTTGCGCGCGCGAGGTCGGTGAGGTCATCGGCGACCGATGGCAGGCCGAATCGGCAGGGTCCGCACTGGCCAGCGCTCTCGCCGGCCATGTAGGTGGCGACCCTGGCGATCTCATGGAGCGGGCAGATCCCGGCGTCGAGGGCCCACAGGATGCCGGCACCGATCACCCCGCCAGCCTCTCGCACCTGAGCCGGGGCCCACTCGGCCGACCACAGGGCCTCGCTCGCGACCCAGGCGCCGCCGTAGCCCCCGGTGAGGAATCCCTCGACGGGGCCGTCCACGTCGCCGCAGCGGGCGAGGAGTTCCGAGACGGGAGTGCCGGTCGGCACTTCGATGACGCCTGGCTGCCGGACCCGGCCTCCGACGGTGACGAGGGTGGTGCCGGGCGCTTGGGCATCGCCGACCTCGGCAAACCACGCTCCCCCGTGCCGGGCGATGAGCCCGAGGTGGGCGAGGGTCTCGACATTCTGGACGAGCGTGGGCCGGCCGTTCATGCCGCGCTCGAAGGGCCGGTCCCCATATACGGGCGTTGCGCTGCCATCGCCCGCCCAGTGGGCAAGCGCGCTCTCCTCGCTCGCCACGTACCGTGCCGGCGGCGTGATGAGCTCGACCCGGACCGGATCGGACCGGCGTTCGGCGATCGCCCGGTCCAGGTCGTCGATCGACGGGGTGCCACGGTGCACGGCCAGGTAGGCATCGGTCGCGCCGACGGTCGCCGCCGCTGCCTGGATGCCATCGAGGATGAGGTGCGGAACATGGGCAAGGAGGACCGCATCCTTGCCGCTCGCAGGCTCGCCCTCCATCGCGTTTGCGATGACGACGGGCCGACTGCCGGGGGAGCGCTGACGGCGGCCGGCTGCGCTGTCGACGACCGCCTGCATCTTGCGAGCCGTCGGGAACCAGCCGCCGCCGCGCCCGCACAGTCGCGCCTCGGCAATCGCCTCGATGAGGGCCCCTGGGTGCCCGTCCGCCGCTGACGGCGGGGTGGGGAGCGGGCCGAAGGCGGCGGCGTGGGCGGCGAGGGATCGCAGGTCACGGGCCCGGCCCGTCTGCGGGTCGATCGGGAGCAGACGATGGGTCAACATAGATTAATGGTGCCTTGTCCGTCCCGAAGGGTGCGACAAGACCTGGCCAATTCGCGGTAAGAACCTCCGAGGACCGCGGGCGACGTGGCGACACGACGCAATGCCGCCTTTTCCTACCTGTTTACTAGGATATGCTGAGGGGATGTCCTTCACCGACATCGACCTCGCGCTCGCCCTCGGCGGCCTCTTCGCCGGAATCATGGTCGGCCTCACCGGCATGGGTGGCGCTGCACTCGTCACGCCCATGCTCGTCCTGCTCTTCGGCGTATCACCCGCTGCCGCCGTGTCGAGCGATGTCGTCGCCGCCGCGATCATGAAGCCGGTCGGCTCATGGGTCCACATCCGCAATCACACCGTCCACTGGGGCCTCGTCGGCTGGCTCTCCGCCGGCTCGATACCGGGAGTCCTCGTCGGCTCGTGGGTGTTCTCCGCCGTCCTCGCGACCTCAGGGGCCGACGAGACCATCCGCGCGTGGATCGGCGGCGTCCTCATCGTCGCCCTCATCGCGATGCTCGCGAAGGGCTATCTCACGAGACGGGCCCGCCTGCGCGGCTCGGAGCAGCAGATGACCGGCACCGACACCGAGGTGAAGATCGTGCGCACCGTCATCCTCGGTGTCGTCGTCGGCCTCATCGTCGGGATGACGAGCGTCGGTTCCGGCTCCCTCATGGTGACGATCCTGCTGCTCATCTACCCGCTCCTTCGCCCCTCGGTGCTCGTCGGCACCGATCTCACCCAGGCCGTCCCGATGCTCGTCGCGGGCGCAATCGCCCACGCGGGCCTCGGCGAGATCAGCATCGCGGTCGTCGTCTCGCTCCTCATCGGCCAGATTCCCGGCGTGATCATCGGGGCTCGCCTTTCGACACGGTACGACGGGCATCTGCTCCGGTGGCTCCTTATGGTTATCCTCGCTGCGACGGCACTGAAACTCCTCGGTGCCCCCAGCCTGCTCTCAGGCGTGATCGCGATTGTCGGGGTGCTCATCGTGGGTGGCCTGATGATCCGTGACCGGCGCCGGAATACCCGGGCGGCCATGGAAGACTCGGAGACGACGGGGAACGCAGACACCACCCATAACGCAGAGACCACCCATAACGCAGAGACCACGGAGAGCGCAGAGCGTGCCGGATAGCCAACTACGCGCCGAGCGGCGAGCGAGGTTCCGCGACCAGTCGAACACCGGCCGCGGCCGACTCCACTTCGCGAGTCGCCGCTTCAGCCCCGTTCGCAACATCACCGTGCGACTTCTCGTCGCCGCATTGGCGCTCGTCGTCACGGCGGTCGTCGTGTACCTCGAGAGCGGCTGCTACGCCGACCGCGGGCTCACCGGCACGCTCACCCCGATCGACGCCCTCTACTACGCCACCGTCTCGCTCTCGACGACCGGGTACGGAGACATTGTCCCGGTGTGCCAGTCATCCCGTCTCGCGAACATCTTCGTCATCACCCCGCTGCGCTTCCTGTTCCTCATCGTGCTCGTCGGCACGACCGTCGAGGTCCTCACCCAACGCACCCGCGAAGAGTTCCGCTCAGCCCGCTGGAGGAAGACCGTGCAGGATCACATCGTCATCATCGGCTACGGGGTCAAGGGCAGGTCGGCCGCCCGTTCCCTCCTCGACAACGGGGTCGCGGGCAGCCGCATCGTCGTCGTCACCCCCGACAGGGCTGCGGTCGACGAGGCAACCCGCAACGGCCTCGTCGGGGTCATCGGCGATGCCCGCCGGGAGGACGTCCTGCGTGACGCCGCGGTCGAGAAGGCCTCGAAGATCATCGTCGCCACCGACGAGGACGACACCTCGGTCCTCGTCACGCTCACGGCCCGGCGCCTAGCGCCCACCGCCATGATCGTCGCCGCCGTCCGCGAGTCGCAGAACGCCGACATCCTTCGCCAGTCCGGTGCCGACACCGTTATCCCGACCGCCGAGGCTGCAGGCCGTCTCATGGGCCTGTCGCTCGTCTCCCCCGTTGCTGGCGACCTCATGGAGGATCTCCTCGACTCGGGCCGGGGCCTCGAGGTCGTCGAGCGCGACATCACGCGCGCTGAACTCGGCCTGGCCCCATCGGACATCGACGCCGGGGGGCAGATCGTCCTCGCTGTCGTGCGGCGCGGCGAGGTGCACCGGTTCGACAGGAGCGGCGTGACGATTCTCGAGCAGGGCGACCGGCTGGTCGTCATCCGCTCGGGTGACGGTCACCCGGGCCAGTCGGATCGCTGAGGGGCACCATGCACGCCATCGTCGTCTCCGAGCCCGGTGATCCGAGCGTCCTGTCCTGGTCGCATCTCCCGTCCCCGCAGCCGGGTCCCGGCGAGGTCATCATCGATATCGCCGCCTCCGCCGTGAACCGGGCCGATCTGCTCCAGCGACAGGGCCACTATCCGCCGCCGCCCGGCGCCAGCGACATCCTCGGACTCGAATGCTCCGGCACCATCACGGCCCTCGGTGCCGGCGTCACCTCGCGGGCAATCGGCGAGAAGGTCACGGCACTTCTCGCCGGCGGCGGTTACGCCGAGCAGGTCGCAGTTCCCGTCGGGCAGCTCATGAGCGTGCCCGCGCCGGTGCCGCTCGTCGAGGCGGCTTCATTGCCCGAGGTCGCCTGCACGGTGTGGAGCAACCTCGTCATGACCGCGCACCTGCAGCAGGGCGAGTGGGTCCTCATCCACGGCGGTGGGTCGGGGATCGGGACGATGGCGATTCAGGTCGCGCGGGCGCTCGGCGCCCGAATCGCCGTCACCGCCGGAAGCGCCGAGAAGCTCGAGGCCTGCGCAGCCCTCGGGGCCGACGTGCTCATCGACTACCGGCAGGAGGACTTCGTCGAGGCGACGGCTCAGGCCACGGCCGGGCGCGGCGTCGATGTCATCCTCGACAACATGGGCGCCTCATACCTCGACCGAAACCTCAGCGCCCTCGCCTTCGGCGGCCGCCTCGCCGTGATCGGGCTGCAAGGCGGGATCAAGGCCGAGGTCAACCTCGGCGCGATGCTCCGAAGGAACGCAACCGTGAACGCCCGCTCGCTTCGCGCACGGCCCCCGGCTGAGAAGGCGGCCATCTGCGCCGAGGTCGAGCGCAACATCTGGCCGTGGATCAGTGCAGGGCTCATCACCACGGTCATCGGTGCCCGCCTGCCCATGAACGAGGCAGGCGATGCGCACCGCCTCCTCGAATCCGGGGCCGTAACCGGGAAGATCCTGCTCACGGCGGTCGGGTGAACCGAGCCGGCGGCCGGCGCCCCGCATTCGCGAGCCTGCTGGCAGGCTCCATCACCGTGTCAGTCCTCGGCACGGCATGGGCAGCACCGGCCAGGGCGTCGTCGCCTCTCAATCCCCGCGCGACCACCTCCGTGTCCTGCCTGCCGGTCCCGCACCCGGTCACCGCCGAGCAGACCACCGCCTTCTTCGACCTGGCCGCTCGCAAGCTCGGATCGGTGCGCAATGCCGGTGCGAAGCGTTACCCGTTCGGCGCCCTGCATGCGACGCCCGACTACACCCGCACCTCCGCGACGGCCTGGACCTCCGGGTTCTTCGCCGCTGAGCTGTGGCTGCTCTACCAGCGCACGCAGGACACCCGCTGGCTCGACGCGGCGCGCGAGCAGACCCGCGGCCTCGTGCGCATCGCGGGCTACGGCGGATCCCACGACCTCGGATTCATGGTGGGCCTCCCCACCGGCCTCGGTGCCAGCCTTGACCCGAGCCCCGAGCAGCGCGCCATCTATGCGGGCGCGCGGGCAACCGCGGCCCAGACCCTCGCCAAGCGCTGGAATCCCCGGGTGCTCGCCATGAAGTCGAGCGACTACGACGGCAGGTGGGGCCTCATCATCGACTCGGCGATGAACGCCCCCCTCCTCATCGAGATCGGCCAGCTCATCGGCGGCGTCGAGGGTCAGGAACTGGAGTACCGCGGCACGCAGCACATGCTCACCCTCGCCCGCGACTTCGTCCGGCCCGATGGCTCGACCTTTCACCGCATGGCCTACAACCCGCGGACCGGCGCCCTCATCGGGCCCATCCCCGGGCAGGGATTCGATGCGAGGGCAAGCACCTGGGCGAGGGGCCAGGCCTGGGCCATCAACGGCTTCACCCGGGCCTACGAGCTCACGCAGAACCCGGCGATGCTCGAAGCCGCGCAGCGAACCGCCGCATTCTGGGTGTCGAAGGTGCCACCTGGCTGCATACCGGCCTGGGACTTCGACATCGGGAACACGAGGGCCCCGCGTGACTCCTCAGCAGCTGCGATCGCCGCCGACGGCCTGCTCAGCCTGCGCCGGGTCGTCGGTGAGACGGCAGCAGACTACGGCGCCTACGCCGACGTCACCCTCGGGCTCCTCACGACCCCGTGGATCACCACGGCCCGCTCGGTCAACCCCGGGCTCCTGCTCCAGCAGAGCCTCAACGTGCCGAGCGACCCACGGGAGGGCTCGTACGTCTGGGGCGACTTCTACCTGCTCAGCGCCCTTTCACCGCGCGCCCCGGCCTAGACGGCCGGGAGCGCGGCGATCCTTCTCATGAGATACGGGGAGAAGTAGCCCATGTACTTCGCCTGAACCACCGGGTCACGCCAGTCAGCGCCGGTGATGGTGCCCCGGCAGGCCGGTGTTCCGCACAGGCATGCGAACTCGTCGTAGTCGGACGCATCGCACATCGCGTAGTCGAAGCACAGCTCCTCGCCTACCTCGATATCGCGCATCGCCACGAGCAGCGTGCCGCCGACGAGGCCACAGTTCGGGTCGCACGAGTGGTTGAGCATGTCGCCGGCCTCAGGGGTATCGTCCGAGACCAGATAGAGGTCCTCATCGACCTGGATCGACCGGTGCTGACGGTCCTCGATGAGCGTCGAGAGTGTCTCCCGGGTGACCATCCAACCGCCGAACCCTACGACCGTCTCGCCCCTGCCGATCGGCTCCTGCGCGAACGATCCCCATCCCTTGCCCCCGGCCGGGCGCGCCTGCGCCTTGGGGTTCAGCCAGTTGTAGTCCAACCGATTCACCTCCCGCTGAGCCGGCCGAATGCCGGCAAAACCAGAGAAGTCTGACACACCCGGATGAACCCTGCGCACACTCGGATGGATTTCGGGCGCTGCGGATGTCACGATTAACCATGGAATCGCTGCCCCAGGACAATCCGCAAGGCGACGTCGAACCCCATGAAGTGGTGGTCGTCGGACCCGATGGCATCACCCTCGGAACGATCTCAGGAAGCGGCATCGCCACCACCGAGCGTGCTGCGGACGAGGACTCCGGAACCGTCACCGACCTTGTCTCAGAGCCGGCCAAGGTCATGCGGATCGGTTCGATGATCAAGCAACTGCTTGAGGAAGTGAAGAGCGCACCGCTTGACGAGGCAGCCAGGGCGCGCCTGCGGGAGATCCACCAGCAGTCGGTGAAGGAGTTGCAGGAGGGCCTCGCCCCCGAGCTCATCTTGGAACTCGACCGGCTCTCACTCCCCTTCGCGAGCGATACCCCGCCGAGCGATGCCGAACTGCGCATCGCGCAGGCACAGCTCGTCGGCTGGCTCGAGGGGCTCTTCCACGGGATTCAGGCCGCGCTGTTCGCCCAGCAGATGACCGCAAAGGCCCAGTTCGACGAGATGCGCCGTCAGGCGAACGTCGAGCCGCAGCTGCAAGCCGGGCAGGCACAGCGCGGCGCAGGGCAGTACCTATGAGCAATTCCGAACCTATGAGCAATTCCGAATCTGCGATGCTCCGGGCGCCGATGGCGCACCGTTAGGCTGGCGGCCGTGATTGACCCGTCGATTCTCCGAAATGATCCCGATCTGCTGCGCGAGTCCCAGCGTCGTCGCGGCGAGGACGTCACCGTCATCGACCGGCTCGTAGACGCTGACGCCGCGAAGCGAGCGGCCGGCCTGCGCTTCGATGAGCTGCGCTCGGCCCAGAAGGAGATCGGCAAGCAGATCGGCCCGCTGCAGGGATCGCTGAAGAAGTCCCCTGATGCCGCGCGCCAGGCCGAGCTCGACACGCTCATGGGGCGCGCGAGCGCATTGGCCGACGAGGTCAAGGCGGCGAGCGCTGAGGCCGATGAGGCCGAGGCCCTCGCTGCGCAGCTGTGGCTGCAGGTGAGCAATGTCGTGAGCCTGGAGTCGCCCGTGGGCGGCGAGGCCGACTTCACCGTCATCGAGCATGTCGGCGCCCCTCGTGACTTCGTCGCTGAGGGCTTCGAGCCGCGCGACCACCTCGACATCGGCGAGCTCCTCGATGCGATCGATGTCGGCCGCGGCGCGAAGGTGTCGGGCTCGCGCTTCTACTACCTCAAGGGCTTGGGCGCGCAACTGGAGTTCGCGCTCCTCAACCTCGCGATGCAGCAGGCCGCCGACAACGGCTTCATCCCGATGATCACCCCGAGCCTGGTCCTGCCGTCGGCGATGGAGGGCACCGGATTCCTCGGCCAGGCGGCCGAGAACGTCTACCGGATCGAGTCCGACGACATGTACCTCGTCGGGACGAGCGAGGTTCCGCTCGCCGCCTACCACTCCGACGAGATCATCGACGTCGCCGACCTCCCGCTTCGCTACGCCGGCTGGTCGAGTTGCTTTCGCCGAGAGGCCGGCTCGTACGGCAAGGACACCCGCGGCATCATCCGGGTCCACCAGTTCGACAAGGTCGAGATGTTCGTGTTCACCACGCCGGAGGAGGCCCAGGCCGAGCACGCCAGGCTCCTGCAGTGGGAGAAGGACTTCGTCGACGCCCTCGAGATCCCCTACCGGGTCATTGACGTCGCAACCGGCGACCTCGGGTCCAGCGCCGCACGCAAGTTCGACATCGAGGCCTGGATCCCGACCCAGCAGGCCTACCGCGAGATCACGAGCACCTCGAACACGACGCAGTTCCAGGCGCGCAGGCTGAAGATCCGCCTGCGCGACGAGCAGGGCGTGCGCCCGCTCGCGACCCTCAACGGGACCCTGTGCGCGATGCCGCGAATCATCGTCGCGATCCTGGAGAACCATCAGCAGCCCGACGGGTCGGTCGTTCTCCCGCAGGCCCTGCGCCCGTTCCTCGGTGGAAAGGCCGTGTTCACCCCGAGGGCGTAGCATCGGTTCATCATGTCGATCTCGCCTGCCCTCGTGCCGCCACGTGTCTCCGCCGCATTCTTCGAGGACCGTCCGTTCCCCGAGCTGCTGGCGCTCGATATCGATGACACCCTCGTCACCCACCTCGGATCCGTGAACGAGCGGGTCGTCGATGCGGTCGGACGCGCGACGGCCGCCGGCATCAATGTCGTGCTCTCGACCGGCCGGACCATCTCGACCACCGCCCCGATCGCCCGAGCCCTCGGACTCGACGGCTGGGCGGTCTGCAGTAACGGCGCAATGCTCGCCATGGTGGAGCCAGAGACCATCGTCGAGACCGTCACCTTCGATCCGCGCTCGGTCCTCGATCGCATCGTCGCCCTCCTTCCTGGCGCGGTCTATGCCGTCGAGGACACCCACGGGGTGTTCCACGCGACCCGCATCTTCGGCGCAGGGGCACTCGGCCTCTCCTTGCGCGAGGTCCCGTTCGAGCACCTCCTCAAGGAGCCGGTCGTCCGCCTCGTTGTTCGCAGCGACGAGCATGTCGAGACCGGATTCGGGGAGATCGTCGAGCAGATGGGCCTGCACACCGTCATCTTCGGAGTCGGCGACACTGCCTGGATGGACATCGGCCCGACGGGGGTGAGCAAGGCGACCATGCTGGCGCGGCTGTGCAGCCGGCTCGATATCAACCCGGCGCGCACGGTGGCCGTCGGCGACTCATGGAACGACATCGACATGCTCTCGTGGGCAGGCACCGGCGTCGCCATGGGCTCGGCGCCCCGCTCCGTCACGAGCGCTGCCGATGCTACGACCGACGCAACACCCGGCGATGGCGTCGCGGAGGTCATCGACGCACTGCTTGACTCTCGCTGACACGTCGGTCAGTTGACGGGAACCCTCGTCGCGCCAGCCGACTTCCGCCTAGACTGCGGTTTTCCGCAGTCGGTGATTGCTGAGGATCCCGGGGCGGATCCTCGGCGAAGTGAGGGAGGGTCGTGCGCCGCAGGGCCTTGATCGTCGAGGACGAGCCGATGGTGGCTGCCCTAACCGCGAGTGCCCTCGAGACCGGGGGCTTCGAGGTCCGGACGGCGCATGACGCCCCGGCGGCCCGCAAGGCAGTGCGCGCCTTCGACCCCGACATCGCCCTCCTCGACGTCGGACTCGGCTCCGGGCCCAGCGGCGTCGACCTCGCCCATGTGCTCAGCCGCAAGCATCCCGGCGTCGCACTGCTCATGCTCACGAAGGTGACCGATCTCCGAGCCCTCGGCATGACCCCCGCGGATCTTCCGGACGCGTGCTCATACGTCCCAAAGTCGACGATCGTCTCGACGAGTCAGCTCCTCGCGATCGTCGAGGACGTCCTGCGCGATCAAGGAATGACCTACGACCAGCCGCAGCCGAGCGGGCCGCTCTCCCGCCTCTCCCGCGCCCAGCTCGATGTCCTGCGCAGAGTGGCGCAGGGCTTCAGCACCCCCGAGATTGCCCGCCAGCGCACATGCACGACCAGCGCCGTCGAAAAGCTCCTCGGCAGCGTCTACCTCGATCTCGGCATCGGTTCGGGCGGCCCGCTCATTCCCCGGTCCGAGGCCATCCGCCTCTACATCGCCCACGCCGGAATTCCCGATCGGTCATGAACCGCTCGCGTCGCACCCTCGACCGGATCGGCGGCCCGTACGCCATCACCTGGACAGCCTTTTGGGTCACCTACGCGCTCAATCTCGTCACCCATTTCGCGGGCAATCCCGGCCTAGACGCGCCCGTCCTCACCCGCCTGGTGCTCGTGACCTTGTCGCAGGTGGCCATCTGGCTCGTGCTGCTCGCAGGCAGGGCCCTGTTCCTGCGCGGCGTCGCCGAGCGCCCTCGACCGTTCATGACGCTGCTGCTCTTCGCCCTCGCCGGCATCGTGCGCGGGTTCGTCATCGGGGTGGGCCTCGTCTACGTTGGCGCTGACTCTTCGCCCCAGTTCGCCTATCGCGGGCTCGCCGGCCTATTCACCATCAGCACGGTGCTCACCGTCACGGCCATCGCCGTGAATGCCACTCGCGAGCACGAGAGCCGGCTGAGCACCCTGCTCGCCAGCAATGCGGCGCTCCGGGAGGCTCGGTCGCAAATGACGGCCGTCATAGATGAGCGGAACGAGGCAGCCGTCGAGCGAATCCGTGCCGAGCTGCTCAAGGAGTTCGAGGCCCTGGACCCTGAGCACCCCGCCGAGAGCGTGAGCATCCTCCAGCGGGCGGCAAGCGACACGGTGCGCCCCCTCAGCCATGACCTCGCCTCAACGGTGCCCTCATGGTCGCCGACCGGGACTGTCCCGGTGAGCCCCGCGATCAACTGGCCGCTGGTGTTCGACCTCGCAAGCAGGGGTCGGCCGCTTCGGCCGCTCGCAACCGGAATCGCCATGGCCCTCATCAGCTTCGTCTTCGTGACCGTCTTCTTCGGTCCGGCCGCCGGGCTCCTCCTCACAGCCGACGCCCTCTTCGGGTGCTGGATCCTCCTGGCGGCCGGCAATGCCCTCCTCGCCCGGGTCCTTCCCGGGCGACCGATCCAGGCGCGCATCATCGCCGTGACCGTGGTCGGACTCGGCGCCGGAGCAATCGTCGGATTCGGTGCCTTTGCCCTCGCTCAGGGATCTGTCACCGGCCAATGGACCTGGTTCGGCAGCACAGTCATCACCGGTGCAATGGCATGGCTCCTCACCATCGGCCGGGCCGTCGACGAGCAGCAGGGCTTCGACGAGGCGTCGCTCGCGGCGGCCGTCGGCTCACTTCGCTGGGAGGTGGCCCGAGTCGGGCAGGTCCAGTGGCACCAGCAGCAGGCACTGTCCAGGGCACTGCACGGACCCATCCAGAGCGCCGTGACGGCGGCGGCAATCAGGCTCGACGGAGCGGCAAGGAGCGGCGCCGACACAACCTCGCTCATGGAGCAGACACGCGATCAGCTTCGCGAGGCGCTTTCGCTGCTCGGGGATGAGCAGGCCTCGCTCACGACGATGACAGGCACCCTCACGTCACTGCGCGAAGCATGGCGCGGAGTGTGCCGGGTCGATGACACGGCGTCTCCCGCCGTGATCGACGCCCTTGACGCCGACGAACTGTGCCGCTCCTGCGTCGGCGAGGTTCTCACCGAGGCGGTCTCGAACGCCGTCCGGCACGGCGGCGCCACGGTAATCGACCTCACCATCGAACTAGGTGACAACGTGGTTCACATCGAGGTGCGCGATGACGGCACAGGGGGCGACGCGAACGCCTCTCCCGGGCTCGGCACCCGGATTCTCACGGAGTGCTCGACGCAGTGGCACCGCGGAGCCACGGGCGGCGGGCACGTCCTCACCGCATCCCTTCCGATCGCCCGGTGACGGGAGCCCAGGGCTACTCGTGATTGCCGGTCACTCGGCCATGCCGTCGACGAATGCCGCGCTCAGCGCCTCGCGCCAGTCGCGCATCGCGGGGAGCCCGGCCTCCGCCCAGCATTCGTGGCCGAGCACCGAGTAGGCCGGGCGGGGGGCATCGCGGACGAAGGTCGAGGAGTCGGTCGGCAGGACCCGTGCCGGGTCGGCACCGACCTGCTCGAAGATCGCCCGGGTGAACTCGAACCAGTTCGTGGCGCCGCCGTTCGTGGCGTGGAAGGTACCGGCCGGCGGCCGGGCATCGAGGAGCATGAGGATCTGCAGGGCCAGGTCGCGTGCGTAGGTCGGCTGACCGTACTGGTCGACGACGACCGAGACGGTGTCGCGCTCGCGCTCAAGCCTCAGCATGGTCTTGACGAAGTTGCCGCCCTGCAGCCCATAGAGCCAGGCGGTGCGGACGAGGTAGTGGTGGTCGGGGATCTCGGACTGCACCGCAATCTCGCCGGCGAGCTTCGTGCGGCCGTACGCCGAGCGCGGGGCGGGCGTGGCATCGGTCGGGTACGGGGTCGTGGCGTCACCTGAGAACACGTAGTCGGTCGAGATGTGCACGAGCCACGCACCACTGCCGGCGCAGGCTGCCGCCAGCACGCGCGGACCCTCGCCGTTGACGAGCAGGGCTGCCGCCTCGTGGGCCTCGGCCTCGTCGACCGCGGTCCAGGCCGCGCAGTTGATGACGACATCGGGCTCGAACCCGTCGAACGCCGCGGCCACCGAGCCCGGATCGGTGATGTCGATATCCGGGCGATCGAGGCCGAGCACGTCGTCGCCGCGTGCACTGATGAGCGATACGAACTCACGGCCGAGCTGCCCGAGCGATCCGGTGACGAGTGCCCGCACGGTTAGATCGCAGCCTTGGCCTTCAGCGGCCGCCACCAAGGCTCATTCGCCCGGTACCAGGCGATCGTCTCGGCGAGGCCGTCGGCGAATGCATGCTGGGGCTCGTAGCCCATCGCGCGCAGCCGGGAGTCGTCGACCGAGTACCGACGGTCATGGCCCTTGCGGTCCTCGACCGGCCGAACCGAGTCCCAGTCGGCGCCCATCGCATCGAGGACCTGCTCGGTGATCTCGCGATTGTTGAGCTCCAGGCCGCCGCCGATGTTGTAGGACTGCCCCGGCTCGCCCTTGTCGATGACGATCGCGATGCCGCGGCAGTGGTCGTCGACGTGGAGCCAGTCGCGGACGTTCAGCCCATCGCCGTAGAGCGGCACCTTGCCGCCGTCGATGAGGTTCGTGACGAACAGGGGGATGAGCTTCTCCGGGAATTGGTAGGGCCCGTAGTTGTTCGAGCAGCGGGTCGACGAGATGTTGAGCCCGTAGGTGACGTGGTAGGCGCGCACGAGCATCTCGGCCGCGGCCTTCGCCGCCGAGTAGGGGGAGTTCGGGAGGAGCGGCTCGCTCTCGGTCCACGAGCCCTCGTCGATCGAGCCGTAGACCTCATCGGTGCCGATATGGACCGTGCGGGGGATGCCGTGGCGTAGGCAGGCGTCGAATAGTGTCTGCGCGCCAACGACATTCGTGAGGAGGAACTCCTGCGGCCCTGAGATCGAGCGGTCGACGTGGGTCTCCGCCGCGAAGTTCACGACAATGTCGTGGCCCGGAAGGACGGAGTCCAGGAGCGTGCCGTCGCAGATATCGCCCTTGACGAACGCGTAGCGCGGATCGCCGGCGACCGACTCGAGGTTCGCCGGATTGCCGGCGTAGGTGAGCTTGTCGTAGACGGTGACGCCCGTGACGTCGGGGCCGTAGGCGCCGCCGAGCAGCTGCCGGACGAAGTGCGAGCCGATGAAGCCGGCGGCCCCGGTGACGAAGTAGCGCACGTTCAGTTCCCCTTCAGTTGGCCGAGCCACTGCGTTGCCTCGGCGAAGTCCGCGTCGGTGACGCCCTGGCGCAGCACCGGTGCCTTGCCGTCGTGTCGCGGGTACGAGCCCAAGTATCTGACATCGAGGCAGATCCGGTGCAGTCCCATGAGGGCCTCTGCCACCCGGGCGTCGGCCACGTGGCCCTCGATGTCGACGCTGAAGAAGTAGTCGCCAAGCGCACGACGGGTCGGCCGCGATTCGATCCGGGTCATGTTGACCCCCCGGACCGCGAACTCGGTGAGGATCGCGAGGAGGGCACCGGGGTGGTCGGCACGCATGAACAGGCTCAGCGTGGTCTTATCTGCGCCGGTCGGGTCGGGCATGGCCCCGGGCTTCGAGACGAGGACGAAGCGGGTTGTCGCGTCCTTCGTGTCGCCGATGTCGTCGGCGAGGATCGTCAGGCCATAGATCTCGGCCGCGATCGCCTGAGCGATGGCCGCGTCGAATGGCCGCGGCACCTCGAGCAGGGCTGCTGCCGCCCCCGCTGTCGAGAGCGCCGGAAGGACGACGGCATCGGGGAGATTGGCCCGCAGCCAGCCCATCACCTGGGCGTGGGCGTGCGGGTGGGTAGCGATGCGGTCGATGTCCGTGAGCGCGACTCCGTCCGGTGCGACAAGGCTGAACTGCACGGGCAGCACGGCATCGTCGACGATCATGAGCGACGAGCCGTTCGTGAGCTCATCGAGGGTGAGGGTGACTGCCCCCTCGACCGAATTCTCGATCGGGACGAGGGCGAGATCGGATTCACCAGCGCGGACCATGCCAAGAGCCGCGTGAACGGATGCCGCCGGGAGGAGCTCAGCGCCTTGCGCGATGGCAAGCGTGCGCAGTGCGGCCTCGGCGAAGGTGCCTCGTGGTCCGAGGAAGGAGATCCGGGTCACTTATCATCGCCCTTGGCGATTTTCACCGCTTCCAGCTCCTCCGGCGAGAGGCCGACCTCGGAGGAGCCGCCCTTGATGCCCTTGAGGTAGGTGCGGGTCTCGGCCCTGCCGTGAATCGAGGTGAGGATGAGGCCGTCGCCCTGGTCGTCGAGGAGGGCCGCCGAGAAGGAGAAGCGTCCGGCCATGTCGCCGAAGGCGTCGTAGCGAACGACCGAGACGTGCCGCAGTGCCTCGCGGACCTCGCCACGGGTGTTCGCCAGCTCACGATCGAGTGCATGCACATCCGTTCGCAGGATGCGGAACTCATCGATGGTTCGGGCCACGACGTCGACGAAGGTCTCCCTGCCCTCTGAAACCTGCAGCAGGGCGTAGGTCCGGCGCAGCCAGGACAACCGGATGACCGCGAAGAGCCCGAGGACAACCCCCACGAATCCGACCGATAGGGCCGCAATGATGAGAATTCCGCTGTCTTCCGGGGCGATGATCACAGGCGAAAGCGTAGTCGCCCAAGCCCCTTGAACTTGTAGGGTCAGGTCTCGTGGCATTCATGGGTCATGAGGGCGCACGATGAACCTCACCGCGGAACTCGCCTCGCGAGGCTTCGCCTTCACCCTCGGGGCGCTGCTGTTCCTCACCGTGACCATCAGTCTCATGCGTACGGTGATTGTGCCGAGGCCTCTGCGATCGCTCTATACCGACGCCGTGATGTGGCTCATCATCACTGTTGTCCGCATGGTCGCACTCACCCGCCGGACCTACACCGCCCGCGACGCAGCCCTTGCCTGGATCGGACCCATCATCATTCTGGGACTGCTCATTGCCTGGCTCGTCGGATTCCTCGTGGCCTACGGGTTCATGCTCTACGGCGCCGGCGGCACGGACCTCGGTGACTCAATGCGCGAGTCCGGGTCGAGCCTGCTCACCCTCGGCTTCGCGGGCAGTGACGCCGAGAACCAGACCGTCATCGACTTCATCGCGGCGGCAACCGGCCCGATCGTCATCGCCATGCTCATCGGGTTTCTCCCGACGATCTACCAGGCGTTCATCGACCGCGAGATCAACGTAAACATGCTCGTGAGCGAGGCCGGTGACCCTGCATGGGGCCCGGAATTGCTCTCCAGGACATCGCTCACCGGCTCCCTCGACACCCTCGATCGACTCTTCGACACCTGGACCCTGTGGGCGGCGAGCACCCGGCTCACCCACATCACCTATCCGATGCTCATGTACGTCCGATCGCCCCGCGCCCGTCGCCACTTCACGGTGTCACTCCTCGCCGTCATGGATGCCGCAGCGCTCAAGGTGTCGCTGACGAGTAGCCTCCCGCGCCGCGACTCCTACCGCGTACTCCTTGAGGGCACGCAAACCTTCAACCTGCTCTACATCAACTTCTTCGCCCATCGCCCGCGCCGCAGCAGGATCCCGTTCGTCGGACGGTTCCTCGGTGGGGTGCATCACACGTTTCCGCGTTCCCTCTCTCTCCCAGCATGGCAGGACGAGATCATCGCCGTGCATGAGGCGGCCGCCCAGGACACCGCTGCTGGCATGTCGACCGAGGGCGTCCTTGGATTGGAAGCCGGTGAAGAGATCCCGGTCCAGATCACTCGCAAGGAGTTCGATTTCGCTGTCGATGTTCTGCGACGTTCCGGCTTCCCGATGGAGCGCAGCCCGGACGATGCCTGGCTGATGTTCAAGGAGGCCCGGTCACGCTACGAGTTCCCCGCCTACGCGATCATGCGCCGGCTCAGTGCCGTGCCTGCACCCTGGACCGGGGTCCGAACGCCCGCGACACCGGTGATCTGGCCGACCCTCGCCGTCGACCTGCTGCCGAAGTAGCCGGAGCGGTCAGGCCCACAGCGCGGAGTACGGAAGCGCCCAGAGTCTCTCGCCGAACGGGACCGCCTTGCGGCCGGTGTGCAGGACAACCCCCATGGCAAAGCGCGAGCCGAGTTTGTCGCGTAGGAATCTCAGCCCCGTGAAGTCGCTCGCTCCGACGGAGCCGACGGACTTCATCTCAAGCCCCGCGACCCGTCGGTCCGACGTCTCAAGTACGACATCGACCTCGATGCCGTCGCGATCCCGGAAGTGGAACATCCGCGCCTCGGTCTCCGCCCAGCCGAGTTGGCGGCGGACTTCACCGGTGGCGAACGCCTCGAACAGTCCTCCGGCCGCATCGCTGACAGCTCCCGGCTGCATCGCACGGGGGGTGACGTTATTGAGCCTGGCAGCCAGCCCGGTGTCGAGCAGCGACACCTTAGGCCGCCCGACGACCCGTTTCGTCAGGTTGTTCCCCCAGGCAGGAAGGACATGGATCAGGTAGAGCGTCTCCAGCAGATCGACATACGACGTCAGGCTTGTTTCAGGGATCTCCGCATCGCTCGCCAACCGCGCCTTCACAAGCTCACCGGAGTTGTTGGCGGCAAGCAGCTGCATCAACGTCGGCAGTCGATCGAGGTGGGCGAGCTTGCTGACGTCCCGGGCATCTGCCGACACCACCCGGGCGACGTAGTTGTCGAACCATGCATTGCGTCGACGGCCCTGCCTTGTCAGTGGCTCTGGGAAGCTGCCGGCGCACAGGATCTCAAGGTAATCCTCGCGAGTCAGGGTTCCGTCACGTCGTGCCGCAGCGGATGTGTCACCTGCAAGCAGGAGATCGACGAAGTCCTCACGCTTCCCCGCGATCTCGCCCTGGCTCAGGCCATACAGAACGACCGTCGCGGCACGGCCGGCGAGGCTCTCCTGCGTCCCGGGCAGTTCGAGGAGATTGGCGGATCCGGTGATAAGGAACCGACCGGGCCGGCGATCCTCGTCGACCGAGTCCTTCATGGCCCGGACCAGCTCAGGCACTCGCTGCACCTCGTCGATCACGAGCAGGCGATCGCTTTGTCGAACGAACGCGTCGGGGTCTGACTTGGCAGCGTTGCAGAGCGCAGCCGAGTCCAGCGACAGCACGCGCACATCACGCTCGCCTAGGACCTGCCGGACCAACGTGCTCTTGCCGACCTGCCGCGCCCCTTGCACAACGGTGATCGGAGTGTCGGCGAGTGTCTCCTCAACCAGCCGAAGGGCGTGCCTTGGCTTCAGGGGGAGCGGTGATGCAGGCGGCAGCGTGACCAGCAGACCACTACCGATGACCTGCGTGAACCGTGGTCAAGTCGCGGATTCGCGGTACCTCCGTCGCGGATTCGCGGTACCTCCGTCGCGGATTCGCGGCCGCTAGCGCAGGGTCACCTGTCGGGTGGTGAGGCCCGCCCGCGCCCGGCGCTCGGCGTCGGTCAAGGGGGACGTGTCGGCAAGCGCAGTCGCCAGCCGCTTGCCGAAGTCGGCCGCCGGCTGCTCACAGGCCGCTGCCCCGAATCCGAGGGGCAGGTCCCAGACGGGGGCGACGAGGCCCTGGGCGCGGAACATCCCGACGAGCCGAGTGCCCTCGCCGAGCGAGGTCTCCTCGGCGGCCTGCAGGCGGGCCAGGGCGTTGAGGAGCAGCTCCTCCTCTTGCGGCATGACCCAGCGCAGGTGCTCCTTCTCGCCCATCTGGGTCCAGTAGGCCGCCTCGACCGAGGTCAGCCGAGCGGTGGGGTGGGCGTAGGAGTTCGCGCGCTCGAGGGAGGCGTTCACCTCATCGGTCTGCTCAGCGGCATCGACCCAGAAGTCGAATCCCTCGTGCACGGTGATCACGAGCGGGGCCGCTGAGTCGACGAGATCCTGCAGGCGCGGGGCATCGGAGGTGTCGCGAGCTGGCGGCACCGGATTGCCCGGCTCCGTCGCGAGTGCGAGTTCGAGTGCCGATCCGAGGTCGCGCGACGCATCGCCGGTTCCGGTGTTCACCTGGAGGCCGAGCATGATCTCGCCGTCCTGGCGGACGAGCGCGGGCCAGGCCATCGGCAGGACGGTCGCGAGGGTGACCGCGCGGCCGTCCTTCAAGCGAAGCGGTGCCGTCGCGGAGGGCACGAGCTCGCGGAGCGCGACAAGGTCGCACTCGGACGCGAAGCCCTCGAACGGACGCGACGACGACTGGGCGCCCGAGGGGCCCTTGCCGTGGCACGCCTTATAGCGGCGGCCCGAGCCGCACGGGCACGGCTCCCGCAATCCGACGACCGGCACCTGCTCTCCGGTGTCGATCGGTGTCGATGCGCTTGCTGACCGTGCTGCTCTCTTGCCCATGGGCAGAAACACTAGTGTCGGCCAGCTCCCACTGACCGCGCCGGTGCTGTTGGCGGCGAGAGCGGCGCCGGCGAGGTCGCGGTAACCTCGACGGCGAAGGTCGGCGCTCTGACCGGCCCAGGCAGCGTTCCGGCGATTGCTCATCCGCCCGACGAAAGGCGACGTCCGTGGCAACGGTCTATTTCACGGTCACCCGTGACCTGCCCCTCCCCGCACGTGCGGTGTTCGACGAGCTCATCGACTGGAAAGGCCACGCCAAGTGGGTGCCCCTCACCAAGGTGCAGGTGCTCAAGGGCAACGGCGGGCCCGGCACGGAATTCATCGCGACCTCCGGGATCAGGCCGCTCGCCCTGCCTGATCGCATGCGCGTCGACGAACTCGATTCCGAGGCGATGACCGTTCGCGTCTCAAAGATCGGGCCGGTGCTCACCGGCGTCGTTCACCTCTCGGTGACGGCGACGGGCGAGGGCACCTCGCGGCTCGAATGGGTCGAGGACATCCTGGTCCCGCGGATGCCGCAGTTCCTCTCCAAGCCCGTCGCGGCTGCCGCCCGAATGGGCTTCCAGTCCTCGATCACCCGGATGGCCAAGCTCCTCGCGGCCACCTGACGCAGCAGCGCCATGGCCGGTTCAGCCTGACGCTCGCGCTCTATCAAGGGCGGAGCGAACCATGAGCGGCCGGTTGCTGATGATGGCATCCACTCCCAGCGCCGCCAGAAACGTCACGTCCGCGGGGGAATCGACCGTCCAGACATGGACGGCATTGCCCTTTTCCCGGACGAGGCCGACGTATTCGGGATTCGCGCGCACCCAGGCGATCGAAACGCCGGCGATGCCGATGTTCTCCGGCAGCGAGCCATCGCGATGCCGTCGCGGCACCGAATCCATGAGCAGGACGGTCGGCATGCCGGGCGCTGAGCGGTGGATGCGTCGCAGCGCCCTCGCGCTGAACGACATGAGCCGGACCCGCGACTCACCCGGCCGGCCCCCGGTGCCGCCACGCCGCGCAAGGCCGAAGTACTCGAGGGTGTCGACGAGCTCCTCCTCGACGTAGCCGCCGAAGCGGGTCGGGTGCTTTGTCTCGATCGCGAACCGGATGGTCGGGGATGCGTCGAGAAGGGTCGCGATCATCGTTCGCAGGGTGAGGACATTGGTGCGCGTCTCGTCCGGCGCCGGCGACTCGTAGTCGCGCCAGCTGAGTCCGGGGCGGCTGAAGTCGTGCCGGAGGAGCTCGCCGAGGGTGAGCGCCGACACGGTGCCGTGGCCGGAGGACGTGCGGTCGATCCGCCGGTCGTGGACGCACACGAGGGTTCCGTCCGAGGTGAGCCGGACGTCGCACTCGACGGCATCGGCCCCATCCTCAATGGCCTGAAGGTAGGAGGCGAGGCTGTGCTCGGGCTCGTCCTCATTGGCCCCACGATGCGCCACGACCTCGGGGACTCGCCCGGGAACGGCCTCGCTGCTCACCTGCCAAGCCTGCCACAGACACCCGATCGCGACCGAGGGCTCGCCGCAGGAGCGTGGCAGGATGATCGCGTGCAGCGACTCGTCCTCTTCGACCTTGATGGCACGCTCACCGATGCAGCCCCCGGCATCGTGAGCAGCCTGCTCTACGCGCTCGACGAAATGGGCATCGAGCACCCTGACGATGCCACGATCGCAACCTTCCTCGGCCCTCCGCTCAAGGACACCTTCGGCGGGTATTTCGGGATGGACGAGGCTGGCATCGACGCCGCGATCGCTCACTACCGGGTGAGGTATAACGACGTAGGCCTGTTCGAGAACGAGGTCTACCCCGGTATTCCGGATCTGCTCGCCCGGCTGACTGGTGCCGGCTTCACTCTCGCGACAAGCACGTCGAAGCCGACCGTCTCGGCCACCCGCATCCTCGAGCACTTCAGCCTCGCGCAGCACTTCACGTTCATCGGCGGGGCGAGCCTCGACAGCGAGCGTAATTCGAAGGCCGAGGTCATCGCCCACACCCTCGACGAGCTCAACGCCCTCGGCACCGACACATCAGCGGGCAGCATCACCATGGTCGGAGATCGCCAGCACGACGTCTTGGGGGCGGCGCAGTTCGGTATCCCGGCGATCGGCGTGCTGTGGGGGTATGGCAGCAGGGCTGAGCTCGAGGGGGCTGGGGCGGTGGCCACCGCCGATGACGTCGGGCACCTAGGTCGCCTGCTCAGCTGAAGCCTTCACCACTCGTCGGATGGCTCGGGGTGAGCGCGGGCTCGGCTCGTCACGCCTGCGACGCTCCTTTCGCACGTCAACCCAGCTACGCGCGTAGGGGAGGTAGCAGCGCCTCCGCATCAACTTTGATGGCCGAGCACCAAATGCGCGAAAGCACGTCGAGTCGGTAGCGGAGGGACGTTGGCAGGGTACGACCGTCAGCACGATGATCCGACAATCCAGGACCATCAAGAAGGTCGTGCGGAGCGCGACTCGGAGAGCAAGACTCCCTGCTCGGCCAATAGGGCGACATGGGACGCGGCAAAACCGAATTGGGAATCCTGAGGCACCGGTCGCCGGCTTCGAACTTCGGGCTCAAGGCCAAAGGGTCCAAGACGTACCGTCGCGGATACGCGATTTCTGCGCCGTCGGGTTCCCACGCCGAGCAGAAGACATGATCCTTGGTCAGTCCCACCGCCAACGCGTCTGGATTGACGTGCAGCATATTGCGCGAGTGGCAGGCAGCACAGCCCGACGACCTGAAATATCGTTATCACTGAATCGAACCGGCCAATTGGCCCGGGAGTCGGGGGAGGCTCAACGTGCTCGTCGCTTACCTAGACGAGTCATTCACCAAGAGCTTCTTCTGTTTCGCCGCGATTCTGGCCGATGAGCACGCCATTCGGGACTTGTCAGCAGAACTCGATGCAGTCATTGCAGCAGCTGCACAAGACCACGGATTCAGCCCTGACGCGGAGATTCACGGATACCCCATGTTCCATGGCGAGGATGATTGGGCGAACGTAGGCGTCAGAGCGCGCGTCTGGGTGTTCGAGAGAGTGATCGATGCGATTCTCGCGGCCAATGTGACCATCCTCCTGCGAGGCACGCACACACATCGCCTGCTCGAGAGGCAAGCACGAAAGGCGTACCCGGTGACTTACTCCCGGGAACAATTGTGTTTCCAGCACATGCTTCAGCGCATCGATGCAGTCGCTTCACGCCATGACACTCATGCCCTCGTGATCGCCGATGATCGCGATGACCGAGACAGCCACCGAGCACATTTCGCGTTGTACAAGAACTTCGGTACTCCCGGGGAGTACATGTCCACCCGGCTCGACCGCCTGCTCGACACCGTCTACTTCGCCCCAAGCCACCCATCCCGGCTTCTTCAGGCTGCAGACATGCTCGCCTACACCTACCGGCGCTGGAACGCCCAGACTGAACCGGACCCACGCTCGCAGTTGACCATGGACAGGCTCCGGGGCAAGATCACCTCCTCCGGGAAACTCCACTCGCCAGGCAACTGGCCCTAGATGCACGACAGCCCCGCACTTGACGGGGCTGAAGGCGGTGCGGGCGGCATTTCTGCGACCTGCATGAGGAGAGTACCACTGAGAGTCCAGACCAGAGCGCGAAGGCTTGCCGCCGAATGCAAAACGGGCAGGCCGTCTCCGAATCGTCCGCATTCAAGCCTTACACGACCCTGACGAAACGTGAACCCATCACGGTAAGTTCGCCCCTACCGTCCGATACGCAAGAAGGACGGACGAGATTCGCCGCCTGACTCACGCGAAGGACATCATGAAGCGCAACACACGACGGATCATCGCAACCGGCTCGATCGCCGCCGTGGCAGCGGGCTCGATGCTCTTCCTCTC
>WLOY01000200.1 GCA_009699015.1 Actinomycetota bacterium
CGCCGGCCGTGGGACGCCGCCCTCGTGGCCCTCGCCCCCACGGTCATCCTCGCGGCGACAGTGAACTGGGACCTGCTGCCGCTCGCCTTCGCCGGCTGCTGCCTGCTCCTGTGGTCGCGATCGCGGCCGCTCGCCGCCGGGGTCCTCCTCGGCCTGGCCATCGCTGCGAAGTTCTACCCGCTCTTCTTCATCGGGGCCTTCCTCGTCCTCACCCTGCGCACGGGTCGTTGGCGGGCCTTCGTCCTGCTGCTGATCGGCACGGCTGCAAGTTGGCTCGCGGTGAACATCCCCTTCATGGTCGCCAACTTCGAGGGCTGGTCCTTCTTCTACCGATTCAGTCAGGAGCGCGGGGAGGACTTCGGATCGATCTGGTTTGCCGCGTCGCAACTCGGGCTTGGGTCGATCCCGGCTGACGCCCTGAACAGCATTGCCTCGGGCCTGTTCCTGCTTCTATGCGTGGGCATCGGGATCCTCGCCCTCACGACGAAGCGGCGCCCGCGACTGGCGCCCCTGCTCTTCCTCATCGTGGCCGCCTTCGCGGTCACGAACAAGGTGTACTCACCGCAGTACGTCCTGTGGCTCGTCCCACTCGCGGCTCTGGCCCGACCGCGCTGGCGCGACTTCATCATCTGGCAGGCGGGTGAGGTCGTCTACTTCGTCTCGATCTGGTGGTTCCTCGTCGGCTACGGCGTAACCGACACGAAGGGCATGACCCCGCAGTGGTACGCGGTGGCCACCCTCGTCCACGTCGCCTTCACCCTGTGGTTCGCGGGTCTCCTCGTGCGCGACATGATGCAGCCTGACCGTGATCCGGTGCGCACCGATGGGTTCGACGAGGACGCGGATGACCCGGGTGGAGGAGTCTTCGACAAGGCACCCGACGTGTTCACGCTCAGGCGCCCGCGCGGCTAGTGCGCGACCGGGTCTTCAGGACTCGATGACCGCGTCGAACCTCGTGGTGGTGAATCGAACCTCGGCGGGCATCTGATCGCCGACCGCGGGAATAACGCACCCCTTCGGCAGCCAGACCATCGAGTGGTGCTGATGCGGGGGCTCGGCGAACCAGCGCCTGCTGCCTGCCCAGGCGAACGGAGACATTGCCTTGCCGACGGCATCGAGGGCGCCGGTGCCTGCGGTGACGACCCGCTGGCGAGCCGACGATGCGGGGGTCGGCGCCGAGAGCCCGATGCCGTGCCCGGTGCCGCCGGAGACGACGACAAGGGTGCCGTCCCTCGGCCCGGTGCGCTGCCGATACCCCACATGGGTGCCGCCGGGGAGGGGATGGACCGCGAGCACCGTGCCCAGCGCCTTGAGGGCCGACCGATCACCGAGCCAAAGTCGGGTGCCGACACGTGCGCGCAGGGAGGCCCCGGGTGCAGCAGCCGCGACGGCAGCGAGTTCTGCATCGCTTAGGTGCGAGGCCCAGATTGCGGGAACAGTGCCCGACTGACCCGTCGATCCCGAGATCTCTGCGAGCCACAGCCCGGTCCACCGGCAGACTTCGCGGGCGCGTGCGGACAGGGCGTGGGCCCCTCGACCGCCGGTCTCGTCGGCGGGCTGCGCTATCGGCAGATGGAGGGTGAGTCCGGCAATCTCGAGTCGGCCGTCCACGATGGCGGAGCGGACGCTGCTGTCAGCGAGGGCGGAGAGGAGTTCGCGCTCATCCATCCCGAAGCGCTGCATCGAACTGCGTGCCTCGATGAGCACGCGGGCTGGGGTGCCCCCCTGCACAAGACCCTGCAGGGCTGACGGCCGCGAGACGGTGCGAATGATCCGCTGGGCATCGGGACGCGCGAGCAGGCGGGCCCAGGCGTCGGCCGCGGCGGTGTCACGAACCTCGAACGGCTCGAGGACGACTACGTCGCCCGAGAAGGCATCGAGCATGCCGGCAAGCTCGAAGACGGTGCCGACGGCCACGCAGTCGCTGCCCAGTAGGTCAGCCTCCCGGGCGAGGCGGTTCTGCCCGAGGCCGTACCCATTGCCCTTCACCACAGGGACCATCTGGGCGTGGGCCGAGACGGCGCTGCTCACTGAGTCGAGGTGGCGGCGCCAGGCCTCGGAGTCGAGGTGCAGCGTGAACGACATGGAGCCGGCCTCCTAGCCGCGTCGAGACTGGTAGAGCCGGTAGGCGTTCGCCCATCCCCGTCGCAGCACGTAGTCCCATTCGCCCACGTACTCGAGGGCGAATCCGCCGGTGCCGACCTTGAATTGCACGAGCCCGAATAGATGATCGGTCGGGTTGAGGGTGTCGGATATTCCGCGCAGGTCATAGACCGCGCACCCGGCCGCACGGGCATCGGTGATCATCCGCCACTGAAGGGCATTCGACGGGCGGACATCGCGGTCTGCTGTCGTTGACGCTCCGTACGAGTACCAGGCATGGTCGCCGACGGTGACCATGAGGGTCGCCGCGGCGAGGTGCCCGTCGTGGTGGGCGAGGTACAGGGCGAGTGGCTCCTGGCCGGCGCTGTTGAGCTCGCGCCACATCCGCTCGAAGTACGGGAGCCCGCGAGGGGTGAAGTGGTCCCTGACCGCTGTCTCGACGTACACCTCGTGGAAGGCCGCAAGGTCCTCGATCGTCCCGCGGGTCACCAAGACGCCTGACTTCTCAGACTTGCGAATATTGCGCCGCCACAACTGGTTGAACCCGGTGAAGATATCGCCGACGGTGCGGCCGGCGAGCGGCACCTGGAAGACGAATCGGGGCTGCACATCGCCGAACCCGGCATCGTCGCCCGACTCCTGGGTCCAGCCCATCGTGCGCAGTCGTTCGGCCAACTGGACCCCGCGGGTCGAATGCCAGTCGGCGAGGGTTTCGCTGATGCGGCGCGGGGGATCGGCGGAGCCATCGGTCCATGAGGCGATGGACGCCTTGATGCTGTCGGCCTCCCACCGCCGCACCGGAACCGGCGGACCCATCTTCACCTGGAAGGCACCTCGATCCCGGCAGTGGGCGAGGAGGGGTTCGAGCCACTCGTCGAGGGAGATCGCCGGATACCGCTCGCGTCGCCAGTCGATGTCCGGGCCCTCGGGGAGATAGGCCAGGGAGCGTCGCGGCACTCTCGGCACCGGGCGATACAGGGCGAGGCCGGCGCCGATGAGTTGCGAGCCGTCGAACCAGCCGAGTGACTCGTGCTGCCAGCCGACCTTGACCGGACCCCATTCGGGCAATTGCAGGAACGAGACGGACGGCCGCTGGGCCACCCAGTCGCGATGCTGGGCGCTCGTGATCGGTCGGACGGAAATGCTCAACGTTCGGCGTCCGTCGCGGGGTCTAGGTCAACAACGACCGGCGCGTGATCGGAGGCGCCCTTGCCCTTGCGCTCTTCCCGATCGATGTAGGCATCGGTCACCGATGAGGCGAAGGCCGCGTTCGCGTAGACGAGGTCGATCCGCATGCCCCAGCCGCGGTGCAGCGCTCCATTGCGGTAGTCCCAGAAGGTGAAGGGGTTGCCCTTGAGTGCACGGGGCATGACGTCGGTGAGGCCTATCGCCCGCAGGTCAGCGAGGGCCTGCCGCTCCGGCTCCGTCACGTGCGTGCTGCCCGCGAACACGCTGATATCCCAGACGTCATCGTCGGTCGGTGCCACGTTGAAGTCGCCGATGATGGCGAGCGGACGCTCTGGGGTGGAGTTGAGCTCGGTGCCTACGGTGTCGCGCAGGGCGGCCAGCCACTCGAGTTTGTAGGCGTAGTGGTCATGACCGGGCTCGCGTCCGTTGGGGACGTAGACCCCCCAGACCCGGACGCCCCCGCAGGTCGCCGCGATCGCCCTGGGCTCATCGACCCCCTCGTACTGCGGCTGGCCGGTGAGGCCGGCGGTGACGTCACTGAGCCCGACGCGACTGAGGATGGCGACCCCGTTCCACCGGCCCGTGCCCAAGGTGGCGACCTCGTAGCCGAGGGCCTGCACCGGCATCGTCGGGAAGGCGCCATCGGCGCACTTGAGCTCCTGCAGCGCCAGAACGTCGGGCTGCGCGGTCTCCAGCCATGCGAGCAGGCGATCCAGGCGCGCTGTCACAGAGTTGACGTTCCAGGTGGCAATGCGCACGGGTTCACTCTAGGCCCGGCCCCGCGAGGAGCCCGGGAGGCCCAACTCGCCCGGCGAGGAGCGCGGTCGGGTGATTGGGTCAGCCGACCGGGAGGCCAAGCTCCTCGCAGGCCGTGCGCATCTGCCTGTCCTCGGTCAGGACGAGGTCGGCTCGCAGGGTGAAGGCGGATGCGACGTGGATGGCGTCGGCTGAGCGCAAGTGACGATGGGGAATGTCTGCTGCATTCCGAAGGATGGCATCCGACACCGCCATGATGGCAATGTCCTCAAGAGCAGCGCGTGCATCCTCAAGCCCCTCGTCGCCAAAATGACGCCGACACACACGCGACACCTCAAGCTCCCCCAGGGCGGAGGTTGCGAGTGCGGTACCTCCATCGATGAAGCCTTGGAATTGCGAGCGAAACTCGGCCGCACCAGCCTCGTCAAGCACCCGCTTCAGCAGAACACTTGAATCGCAGTAAATGATCATCGGTCGACCGAGCCTCGCTCATGCGCGATGAGGTCTTCGGAACCCATTCCGTCCGGAAGGGTCAAGAAGGGCCGCTTGAGTGCTCCCTTCGGCGCCCTCCTGGCTGGCGTGAGGAGATGCCGGACCTCGGGTGGGAAGCCTCGCAGGGGGTAATCGCGCACGTATTCGCTGATTGCCTCGCGAATGAGGTCCTGCTGAGACCGTCCGGTTTCGCGAGCCAGAGATCGCAACGCCTCCGACAGCACCTCAGTCATTCGAATATTCACGGCCATAGGAAGACGGTACCGAATTTGGTGTCAAATTTGCGAGGCGGTGGTCATGTCCTGAGCGTCGCCGAGGCCATCCCTACTGGACAACCGTCGAACTCGCGGTTGTGGACACGTTCCGCCTCCCCTTGACGGCCTCAACTCTTCGTCTTTTTGGCCTGAGGCAGGAAGTCCGATAGCCTCACAGGGTCCTGCGAAGGGTCGAAGCAAGTATTCGGCGCATCGCAGGCACGCAGAAGCCCTCCTGTCACGGATCGACCGTGACCGCTTAGTCCGAAGGAGGTGGGTTGTTCATGCGTCGTTATGAGGTCATGGTCATTCTGGACCCAGATCTTGAAGAGAAGACCGTTGCTCCCAGCCTTGAGGCGTTCCTAAACGTCGTCAAGGCCGATGGTGGCTCGGTAAACCAGGTCGATGTGTGGGGTCGTCGCCGTCTGGCGTACGAGATCAACCACAAGACCGATGGCATCTACGCAGTCCTCGACATTGAAGCCACGGTGGCCGCAGTCGCCGAGCTCGATCGTCAACTCGGTCTCAATGAGGCTGTCATGCGGACCAAGGTAATGCGCCCGGCGGGAGCCAAGTAGTGGCTGCGGGCGACATCACAGTGACGGTCATTGGCAATCTGACCAATGATCCTGAACTGCGGTTCACCCCCAGCGGCGCGGCCGTTGCCTCATTCACCGTCGCCTCAAGTTCGCGGGTGCTCGACAAGACCACGAACGAG
>WLOY01000201.1 GCA_009699015.1 Actinomycetota bacterium
ATGGTCGAGAAGGGGCGGATTGCGGCACAGCTTCTACTCAAGGCGATTGCGACGGGCGAACTGGGGTCAGTTTTGCTGCCAACCGAGTTCATCGTGAGAAGCTCAACCGCACGGCCCCAGAAACGACAGTCGGGCTCTCGCTGATTTACGGGGACTAGGTCCAATCGTTGGGGGGAGCTCGGCCCCGGTGGCTGCCCCTACCGAGTCCTCGCGCCGTGGCCGCAACCTCGCATCCAATGAATCCCGCGCCGATGACGGCAAGACGTTGACCCGCGACGAGTTGCTGTTGAAGCGCCTTGGAGTCTTCAAGGGTGCGCACGACGTGCAGTCCAGCTGCGCCCGTTTAGGGTGCTCCAGCGCGGAGAGGGAGCCTCCTCGGCCGCACGCCGGTCGCCGCTACGAGTGCGCTGCCTTCCAGTTCCCGGCAATCATCAGTGATCACGAGTCCCTTCTCCACCTCTGCGTGGACCACTCTCGTACCAAGGAGCCATGAGATATCAGCAAGACTGGCTTTGCTACGGAAGGCCAGGTCGGCTTGCGCGAGGCCCCCTCGCAGTGCTTGCTTCGACAAGGGCGGCCTGTTGTAGGGCGGATGAACTTCCTCTCCGACGACTGTGATCGGACCGTTCCACGCCGATGCCCGAAGTGCCTCGGCCGTCCGGAGGGCAGCGAGACCTGCCCCCACAATGATGACGGGCTTCACAATGGCATCCTCGGAACGGTCTTGATCGGCTCACACAGACCGCCGAACCCTACGAAGCCTCTTCTACTGATGCTGCTCCTCAGCGCGCGCTGATGCGTACTCAGACTGTCGTTCATCGTTGATGTACTCGGGGATAGGGAAGTCCCACCAACCAGGCACGAACGGCCCAGCGGCGTCACGGGCTGTGATGACTTCGACCAACGATGGCGTGTCCAGTGCAAGCGCCTCCGCGAAGGTTGACTCAAGCAAGGCTGGATCGCTCACCTTCCACGACCTCAGCCCGAAGTTCCGCGCGATTCCTTCAAAGTCGGGGCTATACGGGAGTCCGTCACGTGTAGCGAACTCACTTGCCACATGCCGGTCGTGCTGCTTTCGCTGTCCTCCACGGATCGACATGTACCCGGAATTGTTCTGCACCACAAAAAGGACAGGAATCTGGTACATAACTGCGATGCCGATCTCCTGAAGGGTTTGAAGGAAGTCGCCGTCACCGAGAACGCACACGACCTTACGGTCCGGGCGGCCCAACTTAGCGCCGATCGCCGCTGGAACAGCCCAGCCCATCGACGAGTAGGTGCCAGACGTTAGATGGGTGCGAGGTCCGAAGACCGGGAACGTCTGCTTGACAGCCCCCTGGGTATTCCCCGATCCCACAACAATGATTCCATCCCGGGGCAAGACTGACCGCAGGTCACGAAGCGGACGCTGCGAGGTCATCGGCGTCTCCTGAGAGTCCCGTCGAGCCGCCAGCATCGACTCCCACTCTTCTTGGACCCGCTTGACGTCACCGTGGTACTCGGTCCGATCTACCGAATTGCCCGATAGCGCCTCTGCAAGTTGCGCAGTTGCGATGCGAGCGTCCGCGACGATCCCAACCTCAACCGGGTAGTTCTTCCCAATCTCCTGCGGGTCCACATCAATCTGGATCAACTTCGTGGGCGGGATTGAGAAGGTCACTCCCTTTCGATAGCTCGAGGCGGACCAGTCCGTGAACTTGCATCCGATGCTCACCAACACGTCCGCATTCGATGCGAGGTAGTTCCCGTGCGTTGTACCCGTCTGCCCGACGGATCCCGCAAAGAGGCGATGGTCCTCAGGGAAGGCACCTTTCCCGTTCCACGTCGTCACGACGGCCGCACCTAGTGCCTCGGCAAGTCGGACGACATCGTCGAACGCTCCAGCCGTTATGGCTCCACCACCCACGACTATGACGGGTCGTCGTGACAATCGCAGTGCTGCAACAGACCGCTCGATGGCCAGGGGGTCCGGGTATGCGACGCCGGTGGGAACTCGTGCCTCCAAGTCATGAAGGCTCACTTCAGCCGCTGCCGCCTGAATGTCCATGGGAATCTCGATGTGAACCGGTCCAGGGCGGCCAGTCAACATGGCACTGAACGCGCGATGCATGACAAATGGAAGCTCTTGAACTGAGTTGACAACGAACTGCTTCTTGGTAACAGGTTCGGTGACCTTGGGAAAGGCATTGAAGTTGACTCTGTCGATCTCTTGCATCGTGCCGTGTCCACGCATGTGGATTGCTGGACCACCGGTCAGTAGAAGCAGCGGAACTGAGTCGGCGTATGCCGTAGCCAGACCGATTACGGTGTTGGCTGCTCCAGGGCCGATGGATGTGAACGCAGCCATCGGCTTGCCTGAGGCGCGGTAGTAACCGTCCGCGACGTGTACGGCACTTTGCTCGTGGAACACCTGGACCACGTCAATCTCGGAACCTGGTTCGAGGAACGCGTCCACCATGCTCCAGCATCCATGTCCAGGTATGCCTGCAACGTACTTAATTCCATAGTTCTTCATCGCGGCGCCGATGATCTGGCCTCCGGTCAGTTTCATGATGAGCCCTCACTCCGTAGTGATGTGGTTTGCCGAATCGACGGACTTGCTCAATGCCTGGCTCTCGACGCCCACTCGAAGCCCTGGCGCATGAGTCGAGTGTTGTCCGGGTTCTGAAGATCCTCGAGGAAATGTCCGATCGCGCAGTAGAAGACACGACCCTCGCCCCATGTCTTTGTCCATGCCACAGGCATTCGGTAGCCGTCGATCCAAGGAAGGTGGTCCCCACGAAAAACGGTCTCGGCGAGCACATGGTTGTTCGGGTCGCACTCCATGTAGTACTGCTCTGTCGCGACGCGAAAGTCGCCAACGCCCTGGGTGATCTCGTGCTCGGTATCGACAATCGTCACGTCATATGGGACGCGTCCGGCCTCGCCTCCAGGATGCTCAATGAATGAACCGCCGACGAGGAACGAATACTGCAGTGACGCGCGAAACGACGCTGCCATACCGTGGTATCCCGCAAGCCCGGTGCCCGCGGACACGGCTCGAAGAAGGTTCTCCTCCTGCTTCGGGGTGAGATCCTCCGTCGTGAGGGCCTGTGTCCAGCCGATCACGATGAGGTCGAACTCCTCCAGGGAGTCCTCGAGTCGGAAAGGATCTTGGGTTTGCTCGACCTCAAACCCCAAGTCAGAAAGAATCGGCATTCCCCATTCACCTGCTACCTCGTAAGGAATGTGACCAGGCCAGCCTCCATACAAGTACAACGCGCGCATACCAGAATCTCCTAAGGTGAATCGAATCACCATATTGTCGTCAAGGCTGATCGATCCGTCAAGTGCCTCCGATTTTTCTAAGCCCGGACAATCCGAAAGCCACCCGCGCCGCATTCATTGCCGCCTCTATTCCATTGGAACGACTCGCCCGCCCGGTGCTCGATCGACTGAGCCGAGACGAACTCCGGATGGTTCGAGCCGCGGTCGCCGAGAACCCATGATGCCCCGTAGACCTCCTTGAGATGCTGTCCCTCGACAGAGACGGAACAGGTCTGGTTCAACAGGCAGTGCTCAACAACCGATCGAGTTCGGAGCGCGCCCAAGTGGGCATTGACCGGTCATGGGTCATCCCCCTGCGCGATCTCGTCGATTCAGGGCTGCTGCCCACCTCGTCGCTCGCGCTCTCGGCGTCAACGCAGCCGGCGGCTCGCACCGCCATCGAGTCTCCGAACCACGTCATCGCGCCGACGCCGGCGACCGCGCACCTTGCCGAGGCCCTGGCCGAGAACCGAGGCTTGCATGCTGAACTCGCCCGTGCTCAGGGCGAGATCGAATTCCTGCGCGCGCTCGTCGTCGGACGGACGCCTGATGCCGCGCGCACTCACCGGATCCGTCGTCCCTCGCCGAAGCGGGCGGTTCCACGCCTCAATCCGCGTCGCCACTGGATCGCCAAAGCGGCATTACGAACTGTTTGACACCGAGGCGCAGGCAACTGCGTGGTGCGCGTTGGCGGCATCGAACATCGCCGCTAGCCTTCCTCTTCCGTCGCGTGAAGCTGTCCCGGGTGAGGGCGCTCCGTCGCGGCGGGCGTGCATTGGGGAAGGCGCCGGCCCTGAGCCGGCGCTTGATTCCCGGGTTCCGCAGTTCGTGGACATTCGGGGGGTTGATGGGGCAGGATTCTTGAGGCAGGGCGGCGCTTTTAACCGCTGAGGGGTTCGGAGCGAGGAACCACACCTGCCTCGAGTCGACCGAATCGGTCCCCAGCCGGTAGTCGACCTGGGCCTCCTGAGCAGTCACCGACGCCGACCTGTCGGGCGTCACCCCGCCCAGCCGGTAGCCCACCCGCGCACCGAGTTCGGCGCCGTGGGCGAGCATCTCGCAGTGGCCGCTGCGCGCCACCCTCAGGCCCCCGACCCGGCGACCGGGTCGGCCGAGGGCATCGGGATGCCAGCCCGGGAGGTGCTGGTGCCCTGGTCCTGGGGGTTGCCTGCTCGGGTGGGGTGGTGGTCGTGGGGGTCGGGTCGATGGGTGGGGTGCTCGATGGGATCGGTGCCGGTCATGTCGTGGCCCTTCATGCTGCTGATGTCGTCTTGGCTGGCGCGTCCGGATTGGCGCGCCTGGCGGTCATGGGTGGTCAACGGCGCGACCGCGCCGGTACCTCGCGTTCGCGCCCGGATCCGCGCAATCGAATCGGGCCCCGTCGCCGCCGTCCGATGTTGCGAGGTACCGGGGGTGCTCATGCCGTTGAAGGAGGTGGCGAGCCGATCCCCGGCTCGCCTCGACCTGAAGGAGCCGACATGACCACTGACTTCCTCACCGCGATGGCCACCGCCGCAAAGGACCTGTCCGCCGCGCAGGCAAAGCGGGCATCGCTGACCGCCAAGGCAGGCGAGCGCCTGGCCGCATCCCAGGCACGGTTCGACGTCGAGCTCGAGCAGGCGAGGCTCGTTGAAGCGGACGGATGGAAGCGGCTCATGGCCGTCGAGGGAATGACCGCAGCGACCGCCGCTCAATTGGGCGGCACGACCGCGATCAAGGTCAGCCGCTGGATCCGCCCCGAGAACGGCGACTGACCGATGCACCTCACCCCCCGCACCCTCGCGATGGCACTGGCCGCATGCGTCGCCGGCGGACTCGTCCTCGGCATCGCCGGCATGGTCTCCCCCACCAGCGCCGCAACGCCACCGGCACCGATCCCGACGACGCGTGCAACGAGTGCCGCGGGCGCCGATCTCGGCGACGCGCTGGTGTCCTATCCGCTCAGCACCCCACCAGTCGACGAGGCGACTGGTGGGGCGGCTGTCGCATCAGCGTCTCCAGGCGTGTTGCGGCCGCGCGCGGTTGGGACTCCACCGGCTTCCCCGTCGATGTCGGCGATCCCGACTCCGAGCCCGGCATCGACTCGACCGACGCCGCCGGCCACTCCCCCCGCGCGAGCGAATGCCACCGACGGGAAAGCGCGATCGATCAAGCCACGGACCCGCGCAAGGACGCCAGACGAAATCGGC
>WLOY01000202.1 GCA_009699015.1 Actinomycetota bacterium
AATGCCACAGCATTCTTGGATCCGGGAGTCGCCCGATTCACACGCTCGAGGTACTCCTTGAGCTCACGGTTTGGTGACGTGGGGCTGGTAAGGCGAATGGACAGTGCCATCGGCCACTTCTTCATCATGGCGACGCGAAACGGATCGTCGACGGGCCTGGTCGCTGAATCGATGACGTCCTTGAGCGGTACAGCGTTGTCGAGCGAGACAGAGGTGCGCGGGCTGAAGAAGACGGACTCGCACGCCTGCGCAGTCTCTGCGGACACTGAGGTCGTGCGAAGCGGGATCTGCTCTGGACCGAAATAGTCGCGAACACCAGCGACCGAGTAGAAGCCCAAGCTGTCGAAGGCGGCCTGACGCAGGCTTGGCGTCATCGTCCGAAAGCGGCCATCGGCCGTGACGTTCATGCCCCCCGGTTGCATCAAAGGCCACGACGGCTGCACTGAAGCCCGCAGTGTGAATCGATCCTGTGCACATGGCACATGGATCCAGGCTCGTGACGATCGTGAGGTGCCGTGGATCGGGCAGACCCAGCTTCTTCCGGTAGAACTGGTACCAGCCTACAAGCCCGGTCTCGCCGTGCGCCGTGTAGTCCCAGGTGAAGACCTCATTCGGGCCAGTTGCCACCGCCGCATTCACGGGCAGAGATCGATAGTTTCGACTCTCGCGAATGACTTGGCCGGTGCGATTATCGAGAATGAGACCGCCGACACCCTTGCTTCCGAGCTTGACCGAATCAGTGGCCATTGCGAGCACCCGAAGCGCCGCTTGCTCAGCGGTTACGAGGCCTTACGCCGCTGGACTGTTCGTGGGATAGCCGGCTCCCACGACCCAAGGCACTGCCATAGCCGCCCCGGCCACCAGCCCAGCCTGCATGAAGTTGCGACGACTGAGCTCACCAAGAGATGTAGGCATGACGAAAAGATTACCGATCTCAATGGCGTTCGGTCACCACATTGCTTCTATCGGCCGGACGGTGTGATGAGAAAGTCTAAGTAGTGCACCGTTCGATCGCTCCAGCCGATGCACGACTGGCGGGTGCGCGGTTCGTCACGGCGGGAATGTGCTGTGGTCTCTTGGCATCCCCCTCCGCTGGTGGGCAGGGGCGCTCGCGCATGCCGCGGACCTGCTCCTCGAGACGATGCTGGGCACGGCTGCTTGGCACTCGCTCATGTCTCACCCGGAGCGATTGTTCGAGGGCGTCGGGGTGAATGCCGGAGTCATGCAGAACTGTCCGGTAGCCCGATACGAAGGCTCTGATGAGGGTGGTCCTTCCGAGGATGATGCCCACCGACCTCTTGCCAAAATCGGGGCCACCATCAAGGAGCACGGCCGCATGCCCGATGCCTCGGCCGTCGCTGAGGCATCCACGCTTCAAGCGTGCGCGGTGGCCCGCAAGGTCGCGACTGGATGGGTTGAGCGCAGTCAAGGTGACTTCGCGGAGATCACATCGCCCCAGGCCACGCGGCGGCAGTGCGTCCTGCCTGGCACCCGCACATCGGTTGGGCCGTCCAACTGCTGCTCTTTGAGCCCGGGACGCATGAAGATCCCAGCAACTGATTGCCTACGGGGAATTGGCTACCACATGTCCCGTCACTCACCCCACCGACACCCCTCGATCGTAGGGGGGCGAAGGCCGTTGACGGCCGCAACGCCTGCGAGCCCTTCGCAACGCACGAGAACGCCGCCCGATCCAGCATTCCGACCCCGCTCAAGTCAGTCGCAGCGACCGGAGTGAACTGGCATGTCACCGCCGAGTTGATGAACAGCTCTCCTCGTTTGACGCGTGCGGCAAGCATGCACTCGAACGCAGACGGAACTCTCCTCGCAGATGACGTCACCCCGTGCGGCGCGGACCTGCATGTTCGACCGAGACATTCGCGAGCTATTGACCTTGACGCCTGCCTGCGCCGCTGGCCCGCCGTGAGGGACTGCTGGCGGCGATCCGCATGCCGAAAGCGGACCTGGCCGCAGCACCTGTTTCGTTCAGCAGTAATACGCCTCTTGATTTCCTAGGGTTCCCTTAGCCGTGTCTGCCAGAGCGCCAACCGTCGCCACAGTGGGCGTCGCCCAGGCGGACGCGGCAGTAGCGCCTCCCCCCAGACTCGCCTTCACGACCTGAACCTTGATCGTGACGGATGACTTCGCCGTTCCCGCCCAGCACGCTGTTGCCTGCGCTGTTTTCGCCTGCTGGCCGGACGTAACCGTCGATCCTGCAGGCCGAGCCGAGCCAAGCACGATATTGCTCACACTGTTGGTACCGCTCTCCCACGGAGCAGTGATCGTGAAGGACATGCCAGAGGTGTTGGCGGTGGGCACCTTGACGGTGGCAACGCCGCTCTTGACCTTAACCGGGGTGCCCTCCCAGAAGGTGGGTGTTGCCGGCGTGATCTTGCTGGGATTGCCCCCGGTGATCGCGCGCTGGACACCGATCGTGCACCCCTCGCATCCGGTGACCTTCAGCGTGATGGTCGTCGTTGGCGACGCGGCATGGGCTGGGCCTGTCGCCAACGCCAGGGCCGCCGCGAAGGCTGCACCGGTCGCAGTGATACGAGCTGCAGACGAACGATTCATGATGACACTCCACTCATTGGACTATTGGGCGACGACATTAACCGTGTAGGTGCCCCCGAGAGTGCCGGTGGAATCCTGCACCTGAAACACCGTCGTACCGATCGCTCCGGAGTAGAAGAGGACCGCCTGACTCTTCTTCCCCGAAGGGATTTTCTGCGACGTCATCGGGTTGGCGAGGCAACTAGGTACGCAACTGATAAACGAAAGCACCCCGCCGCCGCTCGCCGGCGTGACGCTCGTACTCAACCAAGTGACCTGCGTGCAGCCACTTCCCACCGCCACATCGATAGAGGTGACGTACGACTGCGAGGTTGGCCAGCCGTTCGGGCCAATGGATCCCGTCCAGGCATTGTCGACTATCGCAGACGTGCATGATTGTGCTGGCGGATAGATGGGCGGCGGGGCTGGTTGGCCGCCGAGATCCTCCGTGATTGCTGGTGCCGGGGACCCCGAGGATGCCACGTCATCTTGCGCGGCACCGGTCGTGCCCGTCGTAATGGACGAGCACCCCGCGAGCCCAGACACGATGAGCACCAATCCGACGGTCAGAATCCTGCGAGGACTCATGAGGAGAAGGCCCGAATCGGACAGACATTGTCATATGACGACTTCGGCAGCGAGCCGCCCGTGTCTCCTGACCCCACCCAATCAGCCGCGTTCTTGCCATTTTCGCTCGAGGTCCAGGCTGCGGCTTCGCCGCCACCGGCGCCGAACCCGCAAAGTACGCCCGGACCGCTCCAATCATTGAATCCCCAGAGTTCGACCTGCGATGGGAGGAACCAATCCGATAGCCCACCGCTCGGAGCAACGGCTGAGTTCGCGGCCCCTGACGTGCATACCTGCAGCATCGCCTGCGTGTTGCTGTATCCGGAACCGAGTGTCGTGTCGTTCGGCTGCACATACTCCGAAGCACCGGAACCAACACACCACGGGACCGAACCGACGGAGACCGTTTGCGCTTCAAGAAAATGGCAGGCTGAGTCACACACCGAGCCAGCTTCGGCGAAGCTCTTGCTGCTAGCGAAGAACACCACCCCGCCACCAGGGCCAGGTTCGCCGCACGCGTATGCCAGCCCTGAGTCGCACACCACCCAGATGTCGCTACTTCCGAGGAGCGGTAAATCGGCAGGCGACGATACGGGGACAGGCTCAGCGCTAGCGGGTGCTGATGACGCTGGCGACGACGCTGCCGGTGAACTAGATCCCACGACGTCATCCTGCGCCGCACCTGATGAACTTGTCGTCGTGGATGAGCACCCCGCCGCAGTCGCAGCGATCAAGACCAACCCGATTGTCAAAACGTTCACGCGAGTTCTCATTGCATTCCCCAATTCTTGAAGACGGGGATGCGATGCACCCTCATTGCTGTGAGTCGAACTGTATCGACGGATGGTGCCGGCAAACGGTGAACGGTAGAACCCGTCTTGAGATACGCCCCGTCCAGACCATTCCGAAGCTTTCCCAATGCCCGGCGCATGCCCGCCGATTTCGTCCGTCATGGCAGTGAGAACCAATTCGTGTTCAGAGGAACCATTCAGGGATACGTTTGCGTCAAACGTACGTCCTCGGGGTGGATCGCATTCCGATCAACACCGAATGGGAGCAAAAAGTGAATCATCGATTGAAAATCCTCTTGGTCGGGCTGGCGGTCGCCACGGCAGCAGTGGCAGGGTGCTCATCGACGAACGCCAGTTCTTCAGGAGTGACGCAGGACGATGCCACAGCGGCCGCGTCCGCAGCCGCTTCAACGGCAGCGTCATCTGCCGGAGCCTCCTCCGCGGAGCCGGCGGCCTCCGCTGCCGTGACGTTCGCGAGCCCTCCGCCCACCTCACCGGCACCCGAAATGCTCGGCAGTTCAAGCAACCCCGTCAGCAACAACGTCTGCGACACCGGCTTGCAGTACTCCTGCGGTGACCCCGGTCCCGGCGGCGGCATCGTCTTCTACGCCACGGCCACCTCGTTTCCCTGCGAGGCGAATTTGGCATCCACCTGCAACTTCCTCGAGGCCGCACCGAACGGTTGGAACGGAAAGGAGGTGAAGTGCCCAAATGGGTGTAATGGCACCTACTACAACGGAATCGGAGGCACGACCTCTGACTTCGGAGCGGCTGGAGCAGGTACCGGGACGGGTTCGGCCTACTGCTCCGGAATGGGCGAGCACCATCCCATCCCCAGCGCGAACAGCACAGCAATCGGCACGGGCTATCAGAACACGACCGCCATGGTTCAGAACTGCGTGACCAACAATGCCGGCAACGCCGCCCGCGCTTACTCTGGTGGCGGAATGACCGACTGGTCCTTGCCATCCGCCGGCGAACTCGCTGCACTGCAGAATGCCCCGAATGTCCAGTCGATCGGGGGCATCTCCGGCGCCTACTACTGGAGCTCCACCCAAGCCAGCGGCTCTGAGAACGCGAACATGATGCAGTTCCAAAACGCAATCTGGAGCACCGATCCCAAGAGTTCGTCACATGGAGTGCGCCCTGTGCGCACCTTCTGAGGTCGCGCTCACTTCTCATTCCGCGTGTTCAGGGACCCCGTCTCGACGCCGGAGAAACGAAACGGATGACCAGCCATATGGATGCTGCAGCTTCCGGGGGGGGGCATCGATGGATTCGGCCATCGGCCGGTGCATGCCGGATCCGCGCGTGGGCATCCACAGGTCTCATTAGTACCAACTGTTTTTCGGGGCCAATGTCAGACCCCTCTCCTAGTCTTGTGTCATGTTCACCAACGTTGATCCGTTCACCTGCACGGCGGGTGAGTTGCTTGCGGAGTTGGCGTGTCATGAGCCCGGCCTGACGGTGATGTCGATGTTGCGGTC